>JAMCQN010000060.1 GCA_023382055.1 Chloroflexota bacterium | reverse complement strand
CGTTTTGTTTTTGCCAGCCTGTGGTTTCAAACCACAGGCGAGAATCCAGTGTCTGGTGTTGGCGGAAACCGGCCAAGGGACGAGTTCCGCAGACGCGGTTACGACGTCGCGCCGGTCAATCCCAATATGAGCTATATAGACGGGCAGCCCTGTCACAACCGCATGCAGGACATCCAACCGCCGGTGGACGGCGCGCTGCTGCTGACCGCACCGCTTTTTCCATCGCCTGCACGGTGTCATCAGGAAACTGACCGGCAGTTATCCAGTCTGAGGCGCTGGCTTGTGCGCGATAAAGAACACCCGCCGCTCCTGCTCCGGCTCTGCGAGCGGGACCGCCAGATCGATATTGCTGGCCAGGTATACGTCGCGCCAGCCCGCGTCCTCCAGCGCCTTTTTCACATCGCCCAGGTCAAATAACATGTTGTAAGCCTTCTCCTCGAAGCGCTCGTACAGCCCGCTCGCGGTGCGCACGAAGCCGGTGATGTGGATATCCGCCCGCCTGGCGGCTTCATCAAAGCGCCCCCGGCTGATGAGCATCAGTTCCGGGCTATCCTCGATGGCGCTTGAGTTCCAGCCCAGCAGACCCGCGCGCGTGTTGAGGTCGAAGATGAACACGCCGTCATCGACCACCACATCGTACACGCACCGGAAACAACTCCGCAGCGCGGCCAGGTCGTCCAGGTGATTGAGCGCGTCGTATGTGGAGACCGCCAGGCCGACTCGCTCATCGATCGTAAAGTCAGCCGCATCGCCCTGAAATAACCGAACCTGCCCGGTTGGTATGTACGCAGCCACGTTGCTGGCAGCTTCGCGCAACATGGCCTCCGAAGAGTCGAAGGCGATGACGCGATAGCCGTTTTGCAGGAAGTGCCGGGCGAACTGGCCGCTCCCGCAGGCCACATCCAGCACCGTTCTGTTCGCTGCGCCGATCGGCAATCCTTCGTAATACGCGCGGATGCGCGGCGCGAGCACGATCGCATAACCGCCCCATTTGGCGTTATATATCGGCGCAAAACCGGACGAGTAAGCCTGCATGGTCGATCCTCCGTGTGCATAGGATACAACGGAACGTGCGCATCGATATTAGCTACAATGGCTCACGAGGACAACGCTTGAAACGGCTCACAACACTGCTACTTGCAACACTGCCGGTCTCATTTGCCGGCATAGCCACATGGTTCGGCCTGTACACGTTTGTGAACGGTTACCTGGTCAGGGGGTTGGGCTACACCAACGAACAATGGACCGAGACGACGCTGTGGTTCATCGGCAGCATGATCGCATGGCAGTTGCTGTGCACGGATATCGCGGCGCGCGCGGGGCGGCGCAACACCGTCACCATCTCGCTGGTCGCCGGGGCGCTGTTTTACATCGGCATGGGCATGACGTCGGACGGCCTGGTCATTCGCGCTTTGATGGCGCTGGCCGGCTTCACACAGGCGGTGGGGCTGGTGACATGGCAGCCGTTGATCGCCGAATACGGGCGAGAGCGGCCCGGGCGCGCGCTGGTGATCAATCAGTTGGTCAACGCGGTTGTCGGAGCGCTCACGCTCATCGCAGGCGGACAGATCATCGCGAACGCCAGTTATCGCGACGCCTTCATCGCGCTGGGGGTTGCCTGCGCGGGCAGCGCGGTGATGTTCCATCTGGTCTCGCGCGACTTCGAAAGCGAACAGAGCGAAGTGGTCAGCCTGCTGCGCGTGATGCGAACGGACTGGCGCAAGCTGGCTACCGGCGGCTTTATGGTGCTCACGGTGGTGGGGCTGTGCCTCGAACCCTTCAACTATCTCACGGTGAATCAATTGTTCCCCAACCTGGCGCGCGATGCACACGGGCTGCTGGACGGCGACATCAGCACCATCGTGGCGCTCGGCCGGCTGCCGGCTCTGCTGACATTATTCGTGCTGGCCGCCGTCGTCGACCGCATGAACGCGATGCGCGCCTACGGAGCCGGCATCGCGCTGGTCGGCCTGTGCGTGGTGGGCCTGGGGCTGGCCTCGGGTGTGCCGTCGCTGATCGGCATTTTCCTGGTTTACTTCCTGATCCAGGGCAGCGTATGGGGCTCGAACGCGGCCGCAGTCAACGCATCCGTCGCGCCGCCTATGCGCGATTCGGCCTTTGCCGTCACCAGCGTTCTGCTCTCCATCGCGCTGTTTGGCGTGGGCTTCGTGCAGAACCGGCTGCTGGGGGCCGGGCTGACGGTGGCGCAGGTCTTCCTCATCTGCGGGCTTGTCCCGGTAGCGGCAGGCACGATTCTCGTGCTCTATTCCCTGCGCCGCAAGCCGATTCCCGGCGTCCAGCCTCTGCACGCCATCGGCAGCGCTAACCCGGAGTCCTGAGAAACTCGCAGATGTCTGACTTCCTGCGAGTGTCAGACATCAGCGTGATGCAGAATGCCGACGACCGGAAAGCGCTTGAGCAGTTCGGCGGAGTGCGGCGCATCAACCAACTCGTCGGTCAGGTCGGCGCCGGCTCCGTGCAGAACCCAATGGCTGCCGTTCTGCCACAGGAAGCTGGCCGAGACGTCATAGACCAGCCCATGATAAGCGATCAGCGCCGGCGCTCCGGATTTTCCGTTGTACCGGCTGAGTTCCGCAATCGTAAACTGTCGCTCCTGCATGGGCTGTGACGGCAAGAGGCCCGCGGTGATGCCGGGCCTCTCATGGCGCGATGCTTATTTATCTGAGGAACTTGCCCACCCACGGCGATGTATCGCCGCGCCGCAGGAAGTGGCCTGAGGGTCCTTCGCCAAGGAACTCGGAGAACCAGGCTTCGTGCTCGATTTCCTCGTTGAGGATGGCCAGGCACAGATCGTAGGTGCGGTGGTCCTTGCCGGCGGTCAGGTTGCACAGGTAGGTATAACCTCGCACGGCGCAGCGTTCCGCTTCCACCAGCACATTCAACATGGCGCGGATGTCCGTCGGATCAGCCGGCAGGCTGGCGGGCGGACAGGCTGATATATCGTGGAATACCTTCATATCGCCCGGCAGCTTGCCGCCGAGTTCGTAGATGCGGGGCGTCAGGGCTTCGAAGTGGTTGCGGTCTTCAATGCGGGCTGTCTCTGCAATCTCCTTCAGTCCCTCACCTTCGAGCCCGATCAGGTTGACTCGAAGTATCGTATAGTAGTAAAAGGTGGTGAGTTCGGCCGATGCATTCTTGACGAGAAGCGCCACTAACTGGTCGACATCGATACCCGTTTTCTCCACCATCTCACGTGCTACTTTAGCCACAATTCCCTCCAAAAGCTGAATTTCAAATGATCTATTACAGTTACTGACGTTCGCGACGGTTGTTCGTATGTTTGTTTCAGGATTTAGCGATCACCACCTCCTTATGGAATTCCGCCGCGCCGCTTGTCCAGCGCTGTTATTGCCCGCCTGATTCTCCGCAGCCTGGCACTCCGGGCAGATGCCGAAGAAGTCAAGCCGGTGATTCACGATGCGATAGCCCGTGCTGCTGGCCACTTCCTGCGGAAGATGGCTCAACGCAGTCACCTCCGGGTCGATGATCTTCCTGCAGCGGATGCAGATCAGGTGCGGGTGTGGATAAGGCTTGCGGCCATCGTAGCGGTTGCCGCCGTCGCTGAAACCCAGTTCGAGCACTTCGCCCATTTCCTTGAGCAGCGTCACGGTCTTATAGACGGTCGCCAGGCTGGTCATGGGGAAGTCCTTCTTCACGCGCGCATAAATCTGTTCAACGCTGAGGTGGCCGTCGCTGGCGGCCAGAATCTGCAGGACAGCTTTGCGTTGGGGAGTCAGGCGGTAACCCCTTCCCTTTAACACGCTAACCAGATGATCTAATCTGGCGCCACTCTCTGTCATATGCTGCCCTTCAAGATGTCTGAACTCCCTGAGAAGTTAAACTTCATTGTCATTATTGATAAGATATCGTAACAGATAATCATTATCCGTTAATAAGTATACTTGTTTAGGGCGGCGTGTCAAATTGGATGTCGGGGAAGATGAAGACGTGAATAAATCGCGTATTGGGTAGATAATCGTGCGCAAATTAACAAATCTTCACCTCGGCATTCCGGTAATAGTTCAGGATTAGGGGGTTAGTATGGATTCTGGCATCTATATCCGAACAATTACTAAGCTTAACAGTTTAGCGCGAAAGTGGTTTTGGAGCGATGAGGATGCGAGTGAAATGGACGAATTACTAGTAGTTTGACCATTTAGTTTTGCGGGGTAAGCTTGGTCCCATGACCGAGAAGGTTGAGGTGCGGTTGACAAAAGGGCAGCGGCAAAAGCTGGTGCAAATCACACGAACAGGAAAGCGAA
>JAMCQN010000185.1 GCA_023382055.1 Chloroflexota bacterium | reverse complement strand
TCTCGACCGACGCGCTGGCGCGTGTCATGGCTTGTTACAGGATCGTGTTTCTTTTGGCGACAGGCACAGGACGTTTTTTATTATGGGGCGGGCGGGGGATTTGCGCCACTCAGCATGGCGGCGTGAGGCGTCCTGAGCAATCCTGAGCGGAGACGAAGGATGGTCCTGGGCGTTACAGCCGCAAAGCCTCCTTCGACTGCACGGCGCGCAGTCACGTACTGTAGAGCCATGAGCCGGCGCGCGCCGTTCCGCTCAGGATGCGCTTGCGATTACCACTGGCAGGCATCCTGAGCGCAGGACGGCCGGATGATCGCATGGGATACTCGAACCTCTATGGCCGCCCGATCCTGAGCGGAGACGAAGGACGAAGGAAGCGACGGCGCTGCAACGACAGCGGGTCGATCGTCAAGAATGTTTAGCGTCTTCCTCAGCGCCTGAACAAGCTGCGGAGCTTGCGCCTCAACCAGGTTCTGCGCAATTCGCGGCGCGCCTTCGACCAGGCCGAGTAGGCGGTCTGTTCCTGCTGCGCGTCCGGCGCCGCCGCGCCGAAGCGGTTCTGCACATAAAGCCGGGTGATGGATTGCGCCTCGGTTGTAGAGGCCGGCACGCGCTGCGAGAGTTCGCTGGCCTGCTCGTAGGGGGTGTGCTCCTGTCCGATGCCCAGCCACGTCGCCCAGCGGCTCAACATGGCGTAGGCGCGCTGCACCGGCGGCAGGTGGCCGAAGCCCGCCTCCTCAGCGACGCGCAGGGCTGCCATGCCGGCCACGACGACCACGACGATGATCAACGCGAATGGCAGCAGCTTCAGCACAAACGCCAGCAGTTTAGACAAACCGTCCAGAACCTGTTGCGGCACGCTCGTTCCGCTTGTAGCGCCGGGTGTGTCGTTCGGCAGCACAGTCGGTTGAACCGTAGCCACCGGCGTGAGCGGCAGCGGCGTCGGTGTGGGCGCGACTGGCGTCGGGGCGCCGGCTACCTGTGCGCTGTCGCTGCGCTGCAGCGCCGGTTGTCCGGCGGTGGGCTCAAACTCCACCCAACCGTAACCGGGGAAGAACACCTCAACCCAGGTGTGGCTGTCCTTGACCTTGACGCTGTAGACGGCGCTGCTCATGTCCGCCGCGGTCGAGGTGACCTGGCCCTGCGCGTAGCCGGTGGCGATGCGCGACGCCACTCCCAGCGAACGAAGCATGACCACCATCGCGGTGGCGTAGTAATTGCAGTAGGCGCGCTTGGTGCGAAACAGGATGTAATCGCTGGCTTCCACACCGGGCGGCGGCGCTGCCAGTTGCTCGTCATAGGTGATATTGGCGCGCAGCCAGCGCTCGATGGCGGCGGCCTTGTCGTAATCGTTGGTTTCTCTACCGGCGATGTTGCCGGCCAGTTGCCTGACGCGTTGCGGGATATTGCCGGGCAGTTGCAGATACTTGCTCCTGATCCACGCGGGGTAGGTCTTGGCGGCGGTGCGCAACTGAGCCGCGTCCGCCATTGTCAGAGAGCCCTCCGCGCTGTAACGGTTGCCTGGCAGCAGCGGCGACGGCAGCTTCAGTTGCATCAACTCGATGCTGCCGTCATCGGTTGTCGCGTAGATCGCCTGCGATGGCACGTTGGCGCTCTGCGGCAGCGACGGCGCGAATATGCTGTTGGCGCCGCGATACATCACGAAAGTCGCGGTGATATCGGCGCGCTGCTGGTAGGCGGGTGACTTGAAAGAATGGTCCTGGGCAGCCAGGTCGCGCGACTGTGAAAACGTGTTGGACCAGGCGGCGCCGTCGTAGCTGTCGAAAGTGCTGGCGCGCCAGTAGTAGCGCATCGGCGGCGCGGTCACGTCCATCACCGGGTCGGCGGTGAGGTTGCGCGGCCCGCCCAGCACCAGCGATGAGGTGTAGTTATCGACGGGAATCTGGTTGTTGTTCTGCAATGTGGAGAACAGGCGGTTCCAGCGCGCCAGCAACTCGCTGAAGGGGTTGTTCAACTGGTTGAACACGCCGTGCGCGGTCTCCGATGCGGCTATCTCCGGCGCGCGCCAGGCGAAGAACAGCGCCACCGCCGCGATGCCGATGCCCGCCATGGTGAAGCTGGTGCGCAACCCTTTCACAAACCTGACGTGATCGCGCAGCCAGCCCTCCTCGCGGTCGGCCAGGTGCGACTCCACCAAGAGGATCAAAGCGCACACCAGGTAGATTACCAGATAGGAGGTCATCGGCTTGGCCCCGGCGTAGTAATAAACGCTGGAAAACAGCGTCACGCCGGTGGGCAGGATGATGTGCCAGATGCGGCGGTAGCGGAAGGAATACCAGGCGGCCGTGTAGCCCAGCAGCCAGAACAGCCCGCACAGGATGAGCACAAAGATGATACTCTCCCGGCTGGCGCCATTGCTGGCCGCCTGGCGCACCCAACCCACGATCTTGTCGACGATGAGGTAAAAGCGGTCGCGCCATTCCATGCTCTGCGGGATGCTGGAATGCGTGCCGCCGATCACCATGACGACAAACAGGCCGTAAATCAGGCTGGTGACGTGCGCCATCCAGTCGGTGAAGTTGCTGAAAGCGAGCGCGGCGCCAGCCAGCAGCCCCAGACCCATCGCCCAGGCGGCCACACCCAGCCCAGGCAGCCACTCCGCCGCGCTGATGGCGCTCACGGCTGCACCGAGCATCACGAAGAGCACGAGCAGCGTAAAAAGATCGGTTCTTTTCATTTGCACTGGCTGGCGCGCCTGTTGACAGCGCCTGCCGGCCTGGTTAGGGCGATGATTACATACGTTTGTGAGAAATTACTGAGCGTATTCATTTCGCCCACACAACTTAATAGCGCCTCTATTGCAATAATACACTACTAAATCCCAGCGCCTATGCCATTAGGCATCCAGAAATCTGACTTGGTTTTGCCGAGAGGCATCGACATGTCACAGGTCTTGGAGACCTGTGACATGTAAGCAACCACGTTGTGTATGGGTTTTCAGATCTGGGTTCGGACGCCGCCGTGTTGCGCAGGGATTCTCAGATCTGGATTGTCAGCCCCTCGACACCCAGCGCCGCTTCCATGTTCGACTCGCTCAGCGTAGGGTGCGCGTGAACGGCGCTGGCGATCTGGTCGGGGGTCAACTCCGCGGACTTAGCCAGCACGAATTCGGGCAGCAGTTCGGTGACGTCCGGCCCGATCATGTGCACGCCCAGGATCTCGCCATACTTCTCGTCGGCCACGATCTTCACAAAGCCCTCATAGGAGCCTAATGCAATCGCTTTGCCATTGGCGCGGAACGGAAATTTACTCACTTTGACCTTGTAGCCGCGTTCCTTGGCCTGCGCCTCGGTGATGCCCATGCTGGCGATCTGCGGATGCGTGTAGACGCAGCGCGGCATGGCGTCGTAATCGAGCCGGGGGATGCGCCCGCTGTACTTTCCGGCTGCGGCGGCGATAGACTCGGCCACCACGATGCCCTGCGCCGACGCCACGTGCGCCAGCGCCAGCTTGCCGGTCACATCGCCGATGGCGTAGATATTGGCTGCGCTGGTCTTCATGCCGTCATCCGTCGTGATAAAACCGCGCGGGTCGGTCTTCACGCCGGCTTTTTCCAGGCCGATGTCGGCGCTGTTGGGCTGAATGCCGATCGACACCAGCACCCACTCGGCCTTCATGACCGCCCCGTTGACGGTCAGTTCCACGCCTTCGGGGGTTACCTTGGCGCCTTCGACCTTTGCGCCTGCTATGGTCTCGATGCCGGCGCGTTTGAACGCCCGCGCCATCTCCGTGCTGATTTCCTCGTCCTCCAGCGGGGTGATGCGCGGCAGCGCCTCGACCACGGTCACGCTCGTTCCGTATGAGTGGAACACATAGGCGAACTCCATCCCAATAGGCCCCGCGCCGATGACGATCAACGACTTGGGCGCGGTCCTGGCTTCCAGCAGTTGCCGGTAGGTGAACACATGCGTACCGTCCGGTTGGAGAAACGGCAGGTTGCGCGGGCGCGCGCCGGTCGCCACGATGATGTTCTTCGCCGTAACGGTGGTTTCCTCGCTGCGCTGCTCCACGCGGATCGTGGTCGGCGATGTCAACTCACCCTCGCCCCTGAACACCTGGATGGCGTTCTTCTTCATCAGGAACTCGACGCCCTTCACCAACCGCCCGGACACATCGCGGCTGCGCTTTTGCGCGGCGCCATAATCGAACTGCAGGTTGTCAAAGGAGAAACCATACTCCTTGCCCTGCTGCAGCAGTCCCATGACTTCGGCGTTGCGCAGCAGGCTCTTGGTGGGGATGCAGCCCCAGTTCAGGCAGATTCCGCCCAGGTTATCGCGCTCGATA
>JAMCQN010000093.1 GCA_023382055.1 Chloroflexota bacterium | reverse complement strand
GCTCAAGCGAAAGACCAAGTTGAATCATTTTGCTATGAAGGCACATTTGTACCTGCACGCTGTTCAATCGGCCTTCGAAATATTACGCCAGATGCAGCCTGTCACCGTGGCTGCGTAACGTGAGTTATTTAAGGCGAATCGAGATTGGAGATTGGAGATCAGAGGCAAGAGGCGAGAGGCAGGAAGTCAGAAGCCAGAAGTCAGAGGTCAGAAGTCAGAGATCGGACATCAAACATGACGTTTGATGCACGATTGATCCGCCAATCTCCAATCTCTAATCTCTAATCTCCATTCTTCAATCTCCATGATGCGAATGTTGATCGAGGCATTGCAGTTGGCGGCGGGGGAGTGCATCGCTGTGGTCGGGGCGGGCGGCAAGACGTCGCTGTGCTGGCTGCTGGCGCGCGAGCTGGTGGGACGCGGCGAACGCGCCGTCTTCACCACGACGACGCGCATTCGCCAGCCGCAGCCTGAGGCGTTCGACCGCATCGTGGTCGGCGGTGACCCGGCGGCATTACTGGACGACGCCGGCTGGCGCAGCGCCTGTATCGCCGCGCGCGTCGATGGCGCGCCCGACGACACGCCGCTGGATGACTCGCTCATGCCGGTGGTTCACACCAAGCTGGCCGGCTTCAGCGCCGAACAGGTCTGCGATCTGTATCGTTCAATCTCTAATCTCCAATCTCCAATTACCTTTCTGGTCGAAGCCGACGGCGCGCGCGGGCTGATGTTGAAAGCGCCGGCCGATTATGAGCCAGTCATCCCGGCGTGCGCCACGAGCGTATGCATCGTCGCCAACCTGGATTGCCTGGGGCGGCCGCTCGACGGGCGCGTCGCCCACCGCCCGGAGCGCATCGCGGCGCTCACCGGCGCGCAGATGGGCGAGCCGATCACGCCAGAGCTGGTCGTGAGCCTGCTGGCGCATCCGCAGGGCGGGCTGAAGGGCATCCCGGCGGGGGCGCGCCGGATCGCTGTATTGATGCAGCGCGACGCGCAGGTCGCGCACCCGGACGCGGCGGTTGTCGTTGATGGGCTAGTCGCGCGCGGGTACGAGCGGGCGATTGTCCTCTCGCCGCACCAAGATGTACCCTGTTGTCGCTTGCAACCCGTTGACATAAACCTCACAGGTCTGGCAGACCTGTGAGGTTTTGTGAACCACCATCGCGGCCAGTTGCGGCAATCCCGCGCGAGTCTACCGGCAGCGCCGCGCCAGTTTGACGCGGCTGCGCAGGTCTTCGATCAGCGCGCGGTTCGCCACGTCGGAGCTCTCCTGCATCGCGGCGCGCGGACGGCGCGCATCTGGGATTCCCAGTCACTGCGCTCAACGCAATGACAATCTGCGCAGGAGCGCCCATCCCTGCGGCAACAGCAGCGCAGCCAGCACGATCTTGAGCAGGTCGCCGGGGATGAAGGGCAGCAGGCCGGCGCTCAGCACGGACGGCCAGCCGACAAAGTACGCCAGCCAGACCAGCCCGCAGGCATAGATGCAGGCAGTCCCGATCAGCATCGCCAGGAATGCGCTCATCAAGCGCCTGTCCCATCCGCGCTCGCACAGCCAGCCCACGGCATAGGCCGCCACAAGCATGCCGACCAGATAACCGCCGGTGGGACCCAGCAGGCTGGCCGGACCAGCGCTGCCCTGCGCGAAGAACGGCAGCCCGGCCAGCCCCTGACTCAGGTAGGCCAGCATGCTCAACGCGCCGCGTTTGCTGCCCAGCAGCGCGCCGATCAACAGCACGGCAAATGTCTGCCCCGTGATTGGCACAGGCCAGAGCGGTATCTGTAGCCGCGCGGTCAGCGCGATCAGCCAGCTCCCCGCGAGCACGAGCGCGATCTGCGATAGCAGGCTGGCCTGCGGCCAGATCGCCTCAACCAATACAGGACGACGTGTAACCTTTACGTTCAGCATGGGGTGGGATTTTAACTGGTCTCGCGCTGCGCCGCTGCGCAAGCGGCTGCCGCATATGTACGGTGAAGGAATGCAACTCTACTCGCAGCGCCGCACCAGTTTGACGCGGCTGCGCAGGTCTTCGATCAGCGCGCGGTTCGCCACACCGGAGCCCTCCTGCATGGCTGAGCCCGTGCCGCAGGCCACTGCGCGGCGGGCGGCTTCGGCGGCGTCGCAGCCCTCGCTGAGCGCCCATAACAGGCCGGCCAGTGCGGAGTCGCCGGCGGCGACCGGGCTGCGCGCCTCCACCGGCGGCGGCGTCGCCATCAGCACGTCGTCGCCCATCGCCAGCACCAGGCCGTCTTCGCCGCGCGTGAGCAGCACGACCTGCACGCCCATCTCGCGCAGCTTCTGCGCCGCCTGGCAATGGTCGTTGTCGCTCAGCACCGGCCGCCCCAGCGCCTGGGCCGCCTCGTCGCTGTTGGGTTTTAACCCGTAAGGGTGCGCGGACAGGCTGGCGCGCAGCGCGGCCTCGCTGGTGTCCAGAAAGGCATACGCCCCTTTGGCCTGCACGTGCGCGATCAATTGCGCGTACAGGTCGAGCGGCGCGCCGGGCGGCATGCTGCCCGAAAATGTCCAGTAGTCGCCGGGGCCGGCCCACGCCTCCACCTGCGCCTGCAGCGCGGCGACATGGGCGGGGCCGATCGTCGGACCCGGTTCGTTGATCTTGGTGTACACGCCGGCGGACTCGTCGAGCAGGGTGATGTTGCTGCGCGTCTCGCCGCCCACGTCGATGAAGTGGATGTCGAAGCCCTCTTCCTGCAGCCCGACCTGGAAGGCCTGGCCGGTGCGCCCGCCCACAAAACCGAGCGTCTTGCTGGGGATGCCCAGCGCCTTGAGCGCGCGGCTGACGTTGATGCCCTTGCCGGACAGGTCGGTGCGCAGGATGGCGGCGCGGTGGAACTCGCCCGCGCGCAACTGCGGCACGCTGAGCGTCTTATCGAGCGTCGGATTCAGAGTGACGGTGTAGATCATGGGGAATTAGGGATTGGAGATTGGAGGTCAGAGATCCGTGGTCAGAGGTCAGTCACTTAGCAAAACTCCATTGGTATTTGCTTGGTTTCTTCGTGGGCTGTTCCTGTAGCGAGGGCATCCAGGTTTAAGCTATTCAGCAAGCTTGTTTTAATCGGACGCTTATCATCCCAGAATACTAAGGATGATAAGAACTTAATGGCATCATGTGTGTTTAAGAGATGGAATATTCTTTGAGCTTCGGTTTCTGTCTGAAATGGAAGGAAGTACACGGTATCATCGAACACTACGGGTTTGTCTCGAATGGGACCTACTAAGCGGAAGGTAAAGCTTTTGTGAAGCCCGCTAATCGCAATTTTCCAAGGTGTGAAGGTGTATGAACCGACACCAAATATGGCAAACCGAGGTTTATCTTTGTAGATTCGACTCTTTCGGTTATCGAGATATTCAGCGTACTTTTGAAGGTATTCCCACGTCCTAGGGGCAGATAGTTTGATGGTGTTGGTTGGTTCACCTACGTATCTTTGGGTTACTAACACGAACTTGTTTGTTGATTTAGCTCTGTTCCTAGCGACATCAGTTCCTTTGATTAGGGGATATAGGTAAGAGTCCTCAATCTGTAGTACATCACCGTAGCCATTGATGAGTCCAATGCCCGTCGTGCGTAGTTCCATCACTTTTGAGCAGTCATGTTTTATCCCTGAACGCCATTTCTCCCTGCCACAGCCAAACAGATAGCTTAGCTCATCGAAAGCATCCAAGTCTCGTATTGCCATGTTTTGTAGATAGCCAATACGGTAGTGATTTTGGTTATCCAAGTTCTCAAAAACGTCGCATGTATAAACGTGAGCGCCTGCGTTGAAGTAACAGAAAAATAAGCAGGCGTCTACGGCTGCGTTGAAATGTTTTTTTGCGTCAAGATTGAAAATTGCTGAGTACTTGACTTCTGAGTTTCTAGTGTGGAGATATCCTAGTATCTTTCTTGCCACAGAGGTCTTGCACAACATGGCTATATAACCGTTGTGGCCTCTTAACCACTCAATCACGCGGATTAACATCCACTCAGACACATCGAAATTACTCTTACCGGTGATCGCATCTAGGCCGTTGTGACTGAGGAAATTTGTCTTATCCGGTAGATTTGTCCCTCCGATCACAGACTGCTGAGTGTTGGTGACCCATGGGAAGTTACCGATTATCAGGAATGGCCCCCTGTTGCTTGATAGTAACTCATGTTACGCAGGTGCGGTGCAGGAGAACCACCGTAAAATGCGGACATGACGCAAGACTTACTCGACTTGTATAGCGACTATTTGCTGTGTAGCTTTGGACAAGCGACCGCCACCGGTTTGGAACAAGTGGTAGAGGGCAGCATCAGTCATGACCAGATCACACGCTCATTGAGTGGGAAGAAGCGAACGGGAG
>JAMCQN010000028.1 GCA_023382055.1 Chloroflexota bacterium | reverse complement strand
GATTGCGCCGGCGGATGGCGTCGCCCAGGAAACCGCGCCGTATGGCGGCGGCCTGCGTCATGGGCATGTAGGCCATCTCCAGCGCCCGCCCCGATAGCTGCGTATTGCCGATGCCGTAGGCGATGTCGGGCGTGTTGGACAGCTCCTTGACGATGGTCAGCAGCAGCTCGATGGTCTGGCGGTGGATGCCGGCGGTCTCGGCGTCGAGCAGCTTGACCAGGTCGATCTGCGCGTCGGCGGGGCCGGTCCACAACTCGCCGGGGTCGGTGCGCAGTTGGGCCTTGTCCACACCGAGCGCCTTGATCGGCGGGTTGCCCTGCACGCGCACCAGCCACATCAACAGATCCAGCCGCTCGTTCAACAGCCGGCACGCGGCGCGGATATGTTCGAGCGTCGAGTCGCCCCAGCGGCTGCCGACGCGTGGCCAGTTCGGCCAGATCACAACCGGGATCAGGTTATAAGGATTTGCGAACGTCAAGATGTCAGACTTCCCGGAGAAGTCTGACATCTCGATGCTGACGACCTGGTTATCCCACGTCTCGATGCGGTCGTCGTGCTGCACCATGACGCGTGCAGGTTGCCCGGCCGGCGTCCATGCCAGCACATCCACGTCGCCGGGATGCAGGGCGCGGTAGAACACCTCGCCGCCGTCGTGGGTGATGTAGAAGGCGGCATCGCCGCACACCGCGCCGGTCAGGACGGCGCTGAAGTCGGTGGTGAAGTCGGCGGAATTGCGTAGCGCCCGGTCGAGCAGCGATTGGGCGAGTAAGGGCGAAGCATTGCCGCGCCCCCCACCCAACCCCTCCCCCCTTTGGGGGAAGGGCAGGGAGGGGGGATTCGCGGGAATGACGGTTGATGTCAGACCGGCTACCGCTGCGGCGGCGTGCTTGTTCAGGATGTCGCGCGCATAGTTGAACACGGCGCGCACTTCGTCGCGCTTGGCGGTGGAGAGGATGGTCAGTTGCGCGTTCGCGTCGCCGTTATAGAACGCTTCGTTGGCGGCATAGGCGCTGAAGCGGTCGCGCGAACGCTGGTCGGTACGGTTGCTGCGCATGGTGGGTTCGTCCTGCCCGGGGTTGATCGGGCGCGTCAGGGCTGTCTCTTGATGAACTGGTAAGTCACCTGGTTGCTGGTGAGCGCGGCGAAGATGGCGATGAGCAGTTGCATGATCGACTCCTGGGTGAAGCCGTCGATGGCCATGTTCCAGATGCCGATGACTGCGCCGTAGAAGGCCGTGACGCCGAACATGAACCACTGCTTGTGGACGGGCTGCAGCGTGTCGAACCAGGCGGCCGCGCCGGGCACATAGCGGAAGATCAGCGCTGTGATGGCGGCCGCGGCGGCGGCGATCACGGCCGGCGTGAGCTGATCGATGGAATATGGCGGCGGCGGCAATTGCGTTACAGCCGGCGCGGATGCGGGGATCGGCCCTGCGTTCTGTACGAGCACGACGGCGCTAACGGCGCCGGCGAGTATGAAGAAGATGTGATGGGGTTTCATGAGTATGGTATTCCCCCCTCCCTGGCCCTCCCCCGCCTTAGCGGGGGAGGGTTGGGTGGGGGTGCTATGCTCGCACGCCGTCCAGACAGGCGATGCCGCGCAAGCTGTACGCGGCGACGGCCGAATACCAGCGCACGCGCCACTTGCTGGCGTCCTTGCTCTCCATCGCGCCGATCTGCACCACCTGCGGGCCGGGCAGCATCAGCCGCCCGCTGTCGGGGCGCTCGACGGCCTGCATGGTGCGCTCGTTCTGCAGCCCCACCACCCCGAAGCCCTCGGCCAGGCTGGCGGCGTAGATCTCGCTGCAATCGGTGGACGTGCTCTTGGTCAGCGCGTCGCCGATGACGTTGGTCACCGCGATAGGGATGCCGCTGTAATAGTCGATGGGCATGCCGAACTGCTCGTGCGATTCCATGCTCGCGCCGGATGCGCGGAAGAGCGCCTTCAGCTTGCGCTTGGAGCGCTGCGTCATGATGAGCAGATCGACCGGCCCACTGACCTGGTCGATCAGGCGGTCGAGGTCGTCCAGCGTGGGTGTGGCGCCGGCCGCGGCGTCGTTGTTGCAGCCGATGCGGTTGCTGTTGCCGGTCGTGCACATCACGCGCAGGCCGTCGAACTGCTTGGCGTCGCTGCCGCTGTCGCCGGTGATGAACAGCGTCTCGAACTTCTCGGCGACGGCGCGGATTTTGAGCGCCAGTTGCACGGCGGTCTGATCCATCTGGTCGGAGCGCGTCTGCTGCGCGAACTCGTCGATCTCGGCGTCGCCGATGATGCGCTTGAGCGGGGTGGTCACCTGCGTGAAGGTGGTCGTCGATTCGGTGATGAGGTCGCCGGGGTCATACACCGCCGCCGTAGACGCCGCGTTCTCGCGCGCGTACTGGTAGGCATTGCCGGCGATGGCGTCGAACTTGAGCCAGCGCAGGATTTGCGAGTAGGTGTAGGCGGTCTGCACCACGCCCCGATACACCTGGTTGGTGGAGAGTTTTGCGGATTCGGTAAGGGAAATGGCCATGATGGTTTTGATATCCTGGTAGAGGCGCCCCCTCCCTGGCCCTCCCCCGCCTTAGCGGGGGAGGGCCAGGGAGGGGGCCGGTTTAATGATTGATGTCCTGTTTAGGTTGGGATAAGCCGGCGCGCAACAATTCCAGCGGCGACAGGGTCTGGTCATCGGCGCGGGGCGCGCCGTTCCCGACGGCCGGCGGTGGCGTGGGGAGTTGGCGGGCGTAGGCCTGTTGAGCAGCGCTGAACGCGGCTTTGCTGTTGGCGAGGGACTGTTCGACCTGCTCGAGCGTCTCGCCGCCGATCAATTGCGGGACGATGTCGCGGTGAGTGGCGCGCAGCCGCTCGGCATATTCGGCGGCGGCGCGTTTCTCGCTCTCCGCCAGGCGGGTTTGCAGTTCGCCTGCCATCGTCCTGTAACTCTCGCGCTCTTTCTCCGCGGCGGAGAGCTGGCGCTGCACCCCTTTCAGCCGCGCCAGTGGGACGGTTGCATCGTCCGGCGCGACGGGTTCAAGGGCGGGCGCAGGCATCTGCTCCGCGCTCGCGGCTGGATCGGCTGGTTTTGCGTCCTGCGCAGGGATTGCAGGCGCGGGCGGCGCAACATCGGTGGTTGTAGGGGCAGAGCTTGCCTCTGCCCTGGCGGATTCCTGCTTGTCGTTTTGGATATCAGGTGGCATAGTTTCCTCGTTAGTTGTCTGACTTCTCGCAGAAGTCAGACAACTGATTGCCATACGGCACAGGTTCAGGTCAGAACACCCAGTCAACCGGCGTCTCGTGCAGGCGCTGGGTTTTGTCCGTCCAGCGCACGAAATGGTTCGTCGCGCCGAAACGGTAGATGGCGTTGATTTCGAACACGCCGTTGGCGGAGTGCTGATACAGCCGGCGCGTCTGGCCCAGGCTGGCCAGCATCGCGCCGTGTTGCGGCAGAGCCTTGCCGAGCGTGCCGCGCGCCAGGTCGTCCAGGCTGATGTCCCTGCGGCCGGTCAGGCGGGTCATCTCGCGATACAGGTCGAACGTCTTGCAGATGTCGTTGAGCGGGGCCGCCCAGCCAGAGTACAGGCTCAGCACGGGCAGGTCGAAACTCACCAGGTTGTAGCCGAGGATGCGGTCATAGTAAGGCAACTGATCGATGAGTTCGTAGACGCTGGCAGGGCTGTACTGCCGCAGGGCGCCGCTGAGCGTATCGGCGATGGAGGCGACGGTCAGGTTGCGGGTGTATAACCCGCGCTCGTCCAGTTCGGTTTCGATGTCAAGGGCGATCATGAGTGTTATTACAGGTCGAGTTTGAGTTGCTGTGCCAGGTCGTCGAGAGCGGCGGCGATGCGGTCGGTGGCGTCGTCGCTGACCAGTTGGCGCGCGTGGGCGAGTTGGGCGATCCGCCCGGTGGTCTCGTTGTGAGCCTTCACCAGCTTGAGAAACGTATCCGGCTCGCTGGTGTCATCCGCCGTCAGCCGCGCGATAATGCGGTCGAGCAGCACGTAGGTAGCCTCGGCGACGGCGTCGATGCCGGCGGCGAATTCGATGGCATCGAGCGCGCTGATGATGCGTTCCTGTTCGTCTTTGCTGAAGTGGGCGCTGTAGGCGCCGAGTTTACGCGCAGTTGGCGCGACCGGCTTGCGCCGTGTGGTTTTCCTGGCAGGCATGTGCGGGCGGGCGATTGAATGCAGCGCGTGTGCGTCTGCGGGTGAGGGTAGTCGGTGGTTGGAGTTCAGGGCATCGGTTTCATCTCCTGACTAGAACATTTGTTCTAACTGATCGTCATTATATGAGCGCGGGCAAGATTGTCAAGGGGTGTATGCGAAAGTGTTAGCCCAAAGTTAAAATGTCCCCTTTGCGCAAAGTAGAAATGTCCCCTTTCAGCAAATATAGAATGCCCCCGGTGAAGGGGGCGGAAATTGGACACGATACTGATCATGAGCACAAAAGAACTAAGCAAACTGGAAGTCATGCAACGA
>JAMCQN010000188.1 GCA_023382055.1 Chloroflexota bacterium | reverse complement strand
CACAGGTCTGGGAGACCTGTGAGGTTTTCAACAAATAAGTCTGACTTCTCGCAGAAGCCAGACTTGTGCCCTGACGATGTCGTCTACGGCGCAGCCGTTGCGGCGACGGTCGGGATCGCGGTTGGGGCCGGCGCCGCGCCGGTCAGCAGGTAATTCACACCTGCGTCGAGTTGTGGGTCGCGCCCGGCCAGTTCGTCAGCCGGCGTGCGGGCGACCACGAAGTCCGGGGCGATGCCCACGCCGTGGATGCCGCGCCCCTTGGGCGTGTACCAGTGCTCGATGGTGATGCGCAACTGGCCGCCATTGGACAGCGTCTGCGGCGACTGCACCGAACCCTTGCCGAAAGTGGTCTCGCCGATCAGCTTGGCGCGCCCATAGTCCTGGATCGCGCCGGCTACAATCTCCGCGGCGCTGGCCGACCCGCCATTCACCAGCACGACCATCGGTATATCGTGGGCGATGCCGACGCCGGTGGTGCTCTCGCTGCGCGAGTTGCCCTTGTTGTCTTTCTCGGTGACGAGCGTCTCTTTCGGCAGGAAGATGCTGCCCACGTCGACCGCCTGGCTCAGGTATCCGCCCGGGTTGTCGCGCAGGTCGAGGATCAATCCCTTGGGATTCTGGGCCAGCAGTTCCTTCAGCTTGGCGTTCAACTGCGTGCTGGCCTCCTGGCTGAAGTCATACAGGCTGACATAGGCGATCTGGCCGTCGCCGACCATCTTGCCGGTAACCAGCGGGATGGTGATCGCCGCGCGGGTGATGGTGATATCGATCCCCTTGGGGTGATCGGCCCGCAGCAGCGTCAACGTGACCGTGGTGCCCGCCGTGCCGCGCACCAGCGCGGCAACTTCGTTGGTGCCCAGGCTGGTGACATCTTTGCCATCGACTTTCTGGATCACATCGCCCGGCAGCACGCCGGCTTTGCGCGCCGGCGACCCGTCAAAGGTGCGCACGATCTGCACCGATCCGCCGGATATCTGCTTCAGTGTCGCGCCGATGCCTTCGAATTTGCTGGTCATGTCCTGATTCAGCATCTTGGCGTACTGCGGTTCAACATAGACGGTGAAGGGATCGCCCAGCGAACTGACCATCCCGCGCAGCGCGCCGTTCGTCAGCGTGTCGCTGGACGGTACGGCGCCGTACCACTGGCTGCGCAGGCGAGACAGCACGTCGTTCATCAGCGCCGTGTCGAGGCCGCTGCTGGCGCCGCCGGAAGCGGTCTCGCCGATGCTGGCCGTTCGATTGGTTGTATCTACAGACGACGCTCCGAGAAAGCTGAAACCGTTGGCCGCCGAGACGCCCACGGTGACGCCGACGATGAAGATCATCACGGCGATAAAAACGCCCGCCATGCCAAGCACGACGTTCTTCAGCAGGTTACTCCTGCCATTTTCAGGTGCTGGTTGCATCCGCTGCTCCTAAATCCGAAAACTCACCTTAATAAACAAGATCAAAATCGACTGCCAGGAATCAAACATCGGGAACGAAACGTCATAAGGACATAATCTGATCAACGCGTTACACTGGACGCATGACACTTATTATCTTATGTTGAATGTTCAATTCCGTTACTTCGCCACGACTGCCTTCCTTAATTCCGCCACCGCCCGATCCAGTTGTGAGTCCTTGCCCTGATCTCCTTCGCCGTCGGCGCGCTTCTGGACGATATCGGGCGCCAACCCGACACCGTCGATGGCGCGCCTGTAGGGCGTTAGCCACTTTGCGGAGGTGATGTGCACCGAAGAACCGTCGCTCAGGTCGTAGATCGACTGCACTGAGCCTTTGCCGTAGCTTTGCTCGCCGATCAGCTCACCGCGCTTACGGTCCTGAATCGCGCCGGCGACGATCTCCGATGCGCTGGCCGTATTGTTGTTGATCAGCACGGCCAATGGCTCTGTGTATGCGGTCGCATCGCCGTCCCGGGTCACCGGGAATGACGCTTCAGGCCGATCGCGCCTCTCTTCATATAAAACCACGCCGTCGCTCAGGAACCGGCTTGCCACGTCCACTGCTGCGCTGAGTAATCCGCCGCCATTGTCCCGCAGATCCATGAGAAAGGCCTGAGAGCCGGCCTGACGCAGTGCGAGGATAGCCTGTTTCACCTCGCCGCCGGTGCGCTCGGTAAACTGGTGTATCGCGATATAGCCGATGGTCAGGCCGCCCGGTTGTGTGGGGCTGATCACCTGGTAATCCACAGACGGCACATCGATGGTGGCGCGGATGACTGTGAAGTCGAGTTGTTTATCGCCACGCTGCACCGTAAGACGCACGGGCGTGCCGGGATCGCCGCGGATTTTCGACGCCGCATCATTGAAATCCGGTTTGTCGGGCAACTTCTCCCCGTCGATGCCGATCAGGATGTCGTCCTTCCGGATGCCCGCCTTTGCCGCCGGCGAGCCTTTCTGCGGGTCCATCACGATACGCCCCAGGCTGTCGAGCATGATATTGACGCCGATTCCACCAAACTGCCCGCGCATATGATCGCGCTCGATGGCGCGCGGCTGCGGTTCAACGAAAACCGTCCAGCGATCGTTGAGCGTCCCCAGCGCGCCGCGAATCTCGCCGTAATTGCGCACGGTGTCGCTGGGTACCGTGCCGACGAATGACGCCCGCACGTGGTTCCACACCTCGTCGAGCAGCGGATTGCTCGAAGGCGTAGTCAGGCCCGCTACCGGCGCGCCGCGCGCGATCTCGACCCGCGCCAGTAACGAACGACTCAGCCACCCCGCGCCAAACAGGATGGCGCTCCACAGGATGACTGCGACCGCTATGCCGAACCACTTGCTTTTGGACATGCGTTTCTTCTGCTTACGAATAATCGGTATGAATCATCCGCCGTGCTGGTCACTCCGGCAGATAATACCGAATCGTCAATCCCCCGCGCGGGTAGGTGACTGTGTGCACCAGCGTGTAACCGCGTATCCGGCTAAACTGTGCGACCAGATCCTGCCGCCAGGCGTTTTTATCCGCCATGTCGGCGGTGTTGTACAGCACCGTCTGTCTGTCCACCTCGATCAATGTCACCTGCGCGCTGGGATTGGCCTGCAGCCAGTGTTGCACGCGCTCGATCTGGCTGCCGTCGCCGGGCGGGGCGTCGTACTGGATATTGCCGTTCGCGAAGGCCGCCTGCGTGCGCAGCCGCCACTCGAACAGTGGCGGGCTGAGTTCGCCGAACGTGCCGATGATCAGCACCGGGCGCTGCGGCTGCTGCCACGCCACGATCTGCTGGCTGGCCTCGCGCAGCGAGTCAGCCACACCGCCATACCAGACCGGTTGCAGGCGCGGCAGCCATGTCACCCAACTGGCCGCAGCCCCAGCGAACAAGAGCAGGACAAACACCGCTGCTGGCAGAAGAGATTGGAGATTGGAGATTGGAGAAGAGAGATTAGAGATTGGAGATTGGAGATTGGAGATTGAAGATTGAAGATTCCTCTCTAGCTTCTCGCTTCCTGCTTCTCGCTTCTGACTTCCAAAATCTGTTATCTGACTTCTGACTTCCCGCCTCTGACCTCTGACCTCCGTCGTCTGACTTCTGACTTCTGACTTCTGACCTCTTCTCCCCAATCTCCAATCTCTAATAACCAATCTCAATAAGTCCGCCGCGCCAAGTCCGGTCAACACCCACAGCGATGGGAAGAACGGCGCCACATAACGATCCGCCTTGAGCTGGTGCAGCGTCGCCAGGGTGAAGCCGAGGACAAAGTACAGCGTCAGCAGCATCACGCCCGGATGGCGGATGCGCGCGACCGCCCAGCCCGCGCCCAGCAGCGCCGCCAGCGCCAGCAGCGGATGCGGCATCAGCCAATCCAGTGTTGCGCGCACGTAAAACAGCAGGTTCTGCTCGCTCCAGAACGGATACCCGGAGTTTTCATTGACGACAAAGAAGCGAAAGTCGCGCCACTTGACCTCGGTGCTCACCACATCGGCGCCACCGAAGAACCAGAAGACCAGCCCCAGCAACACCGGCACATATAAAGCCGCCATCGCGCCGATATTGCGCGCGGAAAACAGGCGGCGCACAAAACCGCTGCGCCCTTCCGCCCTGGCCATGCGGATGCGCTCGCCCAGATCGACCAACCCGATCGAGGCCAGCGCAAACGCAGCGTAGTTGTACTTGGTGAGGAAGAGAAAGAACAGCGCGCAGCCGGTCAGGACGAACCAGCGCGCGCGCCCGGTGCGCAGGGCGCGCAGAAAGCACCAGAACGTGATGAACGTCACCAGCGCCACGGGCGTCTCCTGCAGCGCCAGCCCCCCCAGGCTCAGCCAGCCCGGTGCGCTCAATGCAATCAGCCCGGCAGCCAGCCCGGCAGCGGGAGCGTACTCCGGCTTGATCGACCAGATCACGGCCAGGCTCATCAGGACGGCCAGCACCAGCGCAATATAGGAGAACAGCCGCGCCGCGTTGTCGCTCAGACCGAGAACCGCCAGGACGGGTGCCTGCAGATACGAGAACCCCGGCGGCCACAGCGTCTGGATGTGCGTATCACCCCAGAATGCCCGCGCGTCCAGCCGCAACACGTCGCGCAGGATGTAATATCCTGGCAGACTATGCGCCGCCTCGTCAAAATTCAACGGCGCCGCCGGGACGATCAGACGCACGTACACCTCGCGCCCGACGAAGACCGCCACCGCCAGCAGCGCCAGCGCCGTCAGCAACGTCCAGATAGCCTGCCTGCTTTGATTTGTCGCAGTGTGATTCATTGATGTTGTCGCGTCATTGCACTAATCCTTGCGAAGGGTTGCCGGTATGCCACGTCGCCTGCCCGAACCTTCGCAAGAGTGCGCCAATGCGCCAATCCTTGCGAAGGGTCGCCCGTATGCCACATCACCTGCCTGTAACCTTCGCAAGGATGCGCCAATCTCCAATCTCCAATCTCCAATCTCTAATCTCTCTCTACAATCCCGTCGGCAGGTCGATGAACACTGTGTCCAGACCAAAATGCTCCGCCAGATGCGCGGCCAGTGCCTTCACGCCCACCGTTTCCGTGTTGTAATGCCCGCCGTAGATAACGTTCAAGCCCTGCTCGCTGACTGGGTGAACCCACGTGTGGCTGGTCTCGCCGGTGATCAGGGTGTCCGCACCGGCGGCGCGCGCTTCGGCCGTGAAATCCACGCCAAAGCCGCTCAGCACGGCGACGCGACGCGCCGGATGCCCGGTCGCCTGAACGCGGTTGCCCGGGCCGATATGCCTTTCCAGCCGGGCGCTAAGCTGCTCCGGCGACAGCGGCTCCGCCAGTTCGCCCACGAAACCGATCGTGTCGCCGCGATGCTGCCCCCACGGCTCGATATGCTGCAGCCCGGCCAGTCGCGCGAGCTGGATATTGTTGCCCACTTCCGGGTGCGCATCCAGCGGGATGTGGGCGGCGTACAGGCTGATGTTGTTCAGGATCAGCGTCTTCAGGCGCTCGTAGTGCATGCCAGTGACCTGGATGTGCTGCGACCAGAACAGGCCGTGGTGGACGATCAAGACCTGCGCACCCGCGCTGACGGCGGCATTGAACGATGCCAGGCAGGCGTCCACGGCGAACGCCGCGCGCGTCACCTCCAGGTTGCCCTGCACCTGCAGGCCATTGTTGCTGCGGTCTTCGTACGCGCTTATCTTCAGGTATTCGTCGAGATAGGTGGTGAGATCAGCCAACTTCATGGCGTCATTGTACGCGCGAGTGGCTGAGCGCAGCGCCTGCGGTGCAACTGGACAGTTTCACCCGCTCTGATGCGGGAATGCGCTGTTCGTATTACTCTGTCCAGTAACTGGCGCCCGGCAGGCTGCCGTCCATGACGTAACCGCCGTCCAGCGTCAGCACCTGCCCGGTCATATAGCGTGCGTCGTCGCTGGCCAGGAAAACGACGCCTGCGGCGATCCATTCCGGCTGGGCGATCTCCTTGAGCGGCACGCGCTGGAATAACGCCTTCTTTACCGAGTCGGTGTACATCGGCGTGGTCAGTTCGCTGTAGGTCGCACCCGGCGCGACGCAGTTAACCAGGATTTTGTACGGGGCCAGTTCGGTCGCCATCGTGCGCGAGAACGCCTCGATGCCGCCCTTTGCGGCGGTATATGGGCCGGCCGTGGGCTCGGACAGTGTGGCGTGAATCGACGACATATTGATGATGCGCCCGCCCTGCTTCTGCGCGATCATCAGCCGCGCCACGGCGCGCGAGCAGTAGAACACGCTGGACAGGTTGTTGCGGATGATTTTGTTCCACGTCTCGTCGCTGACCTCCCAGAACGTCCCCGCCGAGATGATGGCGGCATTGTTGACGAGAATATGGATACCGCCCAGATCGGCATTCGCGCGGCTGACCATGGCATCGACCTGCGTCGAGTCGCCCACGTCGCACTGGATGGACACGGCGCGCCGGCCCATCGCGCGGATCTGTTCGGCGACGGCCGCGGCTTTCTCCACCTGCACATCCGCGATTGCCACATCGGCGCCTTCGTTAGCCAGCGCCAGCGCAATCGCCTTGCCGATCCCTGCCGCGCCGCCCGTCACAATCGCATTCTTTCCCGCGAGTCTCATCGCTGCCTCCTGAGTGTTATTGCGTATATGGCGAGTATATGCCGGACGCGCGAATATCCACGCGGCTGTTAAGTTCTGTAAACCTCACAGGTCTTCCGGAAGACCTGTGAGGTTTTATTACCGCATTTCGCGGTATGTGATCCCGGACGCGGACGCTTTAGCGGGTGTGGGATACCCATGCGGTCATCCGGCTGAAGCCTCAACGTCCAACCGCAGCCCAAGATGCGGGCAGTTCCTCGGCTGAAGCCTCAGCGTGCATTCGCAGCGTCCAATGATGTCCAGCCCACCCAATCTCAAATCACTAATCTCCAATCCCGGCGGCGCGCGCCCAGCACCATCACTCCCGGAGTCTCAAGCTGAGCCTCTCAGCCAGACTCCGGGAGTGTGGGACGTTCGCGGGAGACTTCGCTTACCTGCCTTCGCTCATCGTGATGAAATTGCCGTGCCAGGTATGCAGCCATACCTGTCCGGTATATCCGTTCACGCTCAACATGCCGGCGACCTTGCCGTCGCGCAGCGTGTCGATGGTGTAGTAGCCGTAGAATGCATTGGCGTCCTCGGCGGTCTTCATGCCGGACAGGTATTGATCCAGATACGCCTGCGCCGTCTTCAGCGCGTCGGATGCGCTCAGCGGCATAGCGGTTGTAACTGCGCCCAGGAATCCGCCCATCATCCCGCTCATGGGGCTGTACTTGGCGTTCCACATCATATTCGGCCCCGGTTCGGGGGTGACGGCCTGTGTCGCGGGGTTGACCAGTAGTTCGAATGCACTGCGGCCCGTGCTTTTCTCGACGATGCGGGCGTACGAGTTGTTGTCGAAGATCATCACCTCGCCCAGCGCGAGATCGGGGTTGTTCAGGCTGGCGAGGTAGCCGTTCACCGCCGCCGTAGTCTGATCGACCGTAAGCGGTTTGACCCCCTGCGCCGTATACCAGCCGCCCATCATACCGTAGCCGCCTTGCCTACCGCTCCCCATCATGCCGCCGAATCCGCGCCCGGCGTTTGGGGCGGCGCCGTATGCGCCCATCATGCCGCCAGCGCCCCAGCCGAACGGGCCGCTTCCCTGCGCCACGGCGGTAATTACGTTGCCGCCCACCAGCAGGATCGCGCCTGCCGCAGCGGCGATGACTGCGCCTGCGATCACTCGTTGCAATGTCTTGTTCATCATTGACTCCTTTTTATCCTATGTAACTATTAGCTATCCTGGATGCCCGGATTCAGGCTTCCACGTCGCGTTTCATCTGCTCGAACTGTTCCTTGGATATTTCGCCGCGCGCGTAACGCTGTTTGAGGATATCCACAGCGGATTGAGGCGCCTCTACGCGCGGACTGGTGTTACTCGTGGTGTTGCTGCCCGTAATGCGCGGGAACAGCGCGGCTACCAGCAACACGCCCAAGCCGATCAGCGCGATGGTGACGACCACCATGACAATGCCGCCCATACCAAAACCCATCATGATCTGTTTACTCCCTGGGGTTTATCCCGGTAGATGTCTGACTTCTCTCTGAAGTCAGACATCTGCTGAATATCTGACTGACAGACATCATGATGACAGCCGTTTGTAACGGGGAATTAACGCCTGTATGACAATTCGGTAAAGATTCCGGCGCGCTCTGGCGCGGGGTCAGGTCAGGGGAATACACACGGTGAACGTGCTGCCGCGCCCGACGCCGGGGCTGTCCGCCTGGATACGCCCGCCGTGCGCCTCGACCAGGTATTTGCTGATTGTCAGTCCGATGCCGCTGCCGCCGCCCGCGCGCGAGCGCGAACGGTCCACTCGGTAAAAACGCTCGAACACGTGCGGCAGTTGACCGGCGGCGATGCCGACGCCTGTATCGCGCACGTCGATCCGCAACTCGCGCCCTGCCACGGCGGCCTCGACACGCACCGTCCCGCCGGCGGGCGTGTATTGCAGCGCGTTGCCCAGCAGGTTGATCAGCACCTGCGTCATGCGGGCGGCGTCAACGCGTAGAGGGGCGAGCGTCGCGGGAATGGCGGCATCCAGCCGCACGCCCTTGTCCTCGTATTGCGCGCTCAGGCGGTTGGTTACCGCGCGCAGCAGCGCCGCGATATCGGTCGGGCGCAGGTCGAGTTGAATCTGACCGGCCTCGGCGCGCGACAGTTCCTCAAGGTCCTGCACCAGCCGCTGCAGGCGGGTGACTTCGCGCTGCACGTCCAGGAATGTGGCTGGCTCCGCCGGCAGCACGCCATCAATCAGACCTTCCATCGTGCTGCGGATGCTGCTCAACGGCGTGCGCAGTTCGTGCGCCACGTTGCCGATCAACTCAACACGGCGCTGTTCGGTCTGTTCGATTGTCCCGGCCATCTGGTTGAAAGACCGCGCCAGCTCCCCCAGTTCGTCGTCGCCGGGCAGGGGAACGCGTTGATGATAATCGCCGGTCGCGATGCGCCGGCTGGCTGCGATGACGGCGCGCAGCGGTTCCACAATGCGCTGCGCAGTGAACAGACTCACCAGCACGGCGGCAATGAAAGCTGCCCCTGCCGCGACCGCCATGACTTCGTTGATGGCCGTCACGAAGTTGCTGCGCAGGTCCGCCAGCAGTGCAGGGCTGCTGCCCATCATCGCCATCTGCGCCATGTGGTACTCGAGAACGTTCGGCGCGCTGATCAACGACGTTGCCGCCAGCACCAGCACGCCGACGCTGATGATGACGAGGTAGGACAGAAAGAGTTTCCAGGCCAGCCGGCGGCGCACTGCAGAGAACAGGCTCATAACGGTTCATCCTCAAATCGATACCCCGCGCCCCGGACGGTGGCGATCAGCGCCGGGTTGGCGGGATCATCCTCGATTTTTCTGCGCAGGCGACCCAGGTGGACATCGACGACGCGCTCATCGCCGTAGTAGTCGTTGCCCCATACCTGCTCAATCAACTGATCGCGGCCCAGCACCCGCCCATAGTGGCGCGCCAGGGCGGCCAGCATATCGAACTCGATTGACGTGAGATCGAGTTCGGCGTCGTCTTTCCACACCCGCCGCGCCGCAATATCGATGCGCAGACGGCGGAATGCCAGGGCTGCCTCGCCGCCGGCGCGGTTGCGCCGCAGCACGGCCTTGATGCGCGCCACCAGTTCGCGCGGGCTGAACGGCTTGGTCAGGTAGTCATCGGCCCCGACCGACAGCCCGACGATTTTGTCGGTTTCGCCGGAGCGCGCGGTCAGCATCAGCACGTAGACGTCGGATTCGCGGCGCAACTGCTGCAGCACCTCGAAACCGTCCATGCCCGGCAGCATCACGTCCAGCACGATCAGGTCGGGTTTCAGCGTTCGCGCCGCTTTGAGCGCCGCCGGCCCGTCGATGACGCTGAATACGGTGAAGCCCTCTTTCTCAAGGTAGGCTCGCACAGTAGCGGTAATCGACGGTTCGTCGTCCACGATGAGAATCTTTACGTTGGCCATCAGCTTGTCTCTCGTGTGATCGTACCACCGCAGCGGTCATCGTGCAGGACGCGTATAAGCCTCGGAACTAACCGCTAAGACCGCAAAGGGAAACGACTGCAGGCATCCTGAACAGAGGGCGACCAAGTGATCGATGGGGATGCTCGTATCGAACTGGCCGCTCGTAGTCGTAGGATGGGCCACACAACTACAGCCGCAAACCCTACCCGCGCTAATGACGTCAGAATCTGGATGCGGACGCTTTAACGGGTTCCGTTCACTAGCTAAAGCTCGTCCAGTACAAGGCCACCGATGCTTCGATGCGGAACTGAGGAATCATGTGGCCGAGCGCAATGTACCACACAACCAATGCAATTTCAGCGGGTGACCTACTACAGCTCGGCCCATAGATGTTCATCTTGGCCGATTTGCTTCTGCGCATGATCATTTCCCCTTGCGACGATTATATGGCCGTTGATTGATAGGTTTGAGCGAAATGCCTTCGGCTGATGCTTTTGATTGAACAGCCTCGGATGTACGCTGTAGTTTCAACGCGATGACACGGGTAGGGGTATTTTCCTTCGCCAGTTGTTTCAACCTCTTGATATCCTCAGGCGTCCAAGATTTGCCGGCATTCTTTGGGGTACTAGCCATGGGTTAACTCCTTACTATATAAGCGAGAGCTTTATGTTCCCGCACAATACTACACTGGTGGACGCGACGGGCATCTAATACTAACGAGATGTCTAGACGAATATCATTTCCGGCCTTGTGGACGCTTTAGCGGGTTTCGTTCACCAGCTAAAGCTTCCTCCTCCAGCATCAGCCGCCATATACACCCATAACGTAGGGCGGCTATTCATCAACTGCTTCAGCGCCTGCTGGTCTTGCGCGCCGTCTTCTTCGCGGCAACCTTCTTCACAGCAGCTTTCTTCGGCCCCATCGTGAGCGCCATGACAGCCTTCTGCACATGCAGGCGGTTCTCCGCCTCGTCGTACACCACCGATTGCGGACCGTCGATCACCGCATCGGCTACCTCCAGTCCGCGGTCGGCGGGCAGGCAGTGCATATAGATAGCGTCGGGTTTTGCCAGCGCCATGCGGCGCTCGTCGCAGATCCACGAGGTGTACTTCCTGCCGATCTCGGCGCTCTCTTTCAGGTCGCTGGTGGTCAGCATGCAGCCCCACGACTTGGGATACACCACGTCGGCGTCGGTGAACGCGTCGTCCATATCGTGCGTGATGCGGAAGGAGCCGCCGCTGGCCGCCGCGCCCTGTTCAGCCTTCTCAAGAATGTCCGGCATCAGCTTATATTCCGGCGGGTGCGCCAGCACAACGTCCATGCCGAAGCGCGCCAGTTGGATGATCAGCGACTGCGGCACGCTGATGGGTTTCTGATAGCTGGCGGCGTAGGCCCAGCTCACCGCGATCTTCCTGCGCTTCAGATTCCTGCCCTTGAACTCGCGGATGGTCAGCAGGTCGGCCAGAATCTGGAATGGGTGATAGACGTCGCACTGCATGTTCAGCACAGGCGCCGCACTGTGCTCGGCCACTTCGTTGATGTATTTGTTGCCGAAGTCCCAGTCGCATTGGCGGATGGCGATGCCGTTGAAATAGCTGCCGAAGATGCGCCCGATCTCCTTCGCAGTGTCGCCGTGGGATATCTGGGTGGTCTGACTGTCGATGAAAGCAGCGTGCCCGCCGAGTTGGGCCATGCCGGCCTCGAACGAGCCGCGCGTGCGCGTGCTGGTGAAGAAGAACAGCATCGCCAGCGTCTTGTCGCGCAGAATCGGGTGGGGGATGCCGCTGCGATATTCCTTCTTGAGTCTGGCGGCCAGTTCAAGCACGGCTTCCGTCTCGGGGATCGAGAAGTCCAGGTCGCTGATAAAGTCGCGGCCAGTCAGGTTGATTTTTGGTTTGGTAGGCATATTCCTGTTTATTTTAATGGAGATTGGTTATTGGAGATTGGAGATTAGAGATTGGAGATTGGAAATAGGTGACTTGAGGATCAAGATGAGTGGCTTGAGACTCGAGATGAGTGACTTGAAACTCGTAATTGGCAATTATCAACATTCTCCAATCTCCAATCTCTAATCTCCAATCTCTAATCTCCAATCTCCAATCTCTAATCTCTAATCTCCAATCCCCAATCTCTTCTCTCACTCATTAAACATCTCGCCGACGCTGCGGCCCAGATGCACGCGGCTGATCACTTCGCCCAGCAGCGGCCCCACAGAAAGAATCTTCATGTTGGGAAGCGTGCGTTCGGGTGTGGCCGGCAGCGTGTTTGTGGTCACGATCTCTTTGATAGGCAGCTCGCGCAAGCGCTCGATGGCAGGGCCGACCAGCACCGCGTGTGTGACGGTGATGTAAACCTCGCGCGCGCCGTACTTCTTCACCGCCTTGACGGTGTTGCTGATCGACCCGCCGGTGGAGATTTCGTCGTCCACGATGATCACGTCGCAGCCGTCCACGTCGCCGATGACGGTGAGCGCCTCGGACTGCGCGGTGTTGCCCACGCGGCGTTTCTCCACGAAGGCCATAGGGCGATGGAGTTTAGCCGCGAAGTTGCGCCCGCGCTTGGCAAAGCCCAGGTCGGCGGTCACGATGACGGCATCGCGCAGTTTCTTGTCGACGAAGTAATCGCTCAGGATGTGAAATCCGGTGATCTCGTCGCCGGGGATGCTGAAGAAGCCCTGAATCTGGCCGGCGTGCAGATCCACGGTAATGTAGCGGTCGGCGCCGGCGGTCACGATCATGTCAGCCATCAGCCGGGCGGTGATCGGCACGCGCGGTTGGTCCTTCTTGTCGCTGCGTGCATAGGCCATATAGGGCATGACCACGGTGATGCGCGCGGCGGAATCGCGCCGCAGGCAGTCGATGGCGATCAGCAGTTCCATGATGTTGTCGCTGACGGGCGAGGACAGCGTCTGGATGAGGAATACGTCCTGGCCGCGCACGCTCTCGTGCAGACGCCAGAAAATGTTCTCGTTGGGGAACTTCAGGCTGTCCCGGCCGCTCAGTTTCAATCCCAGATAGCCCGCTATCTCTTCAGCCAGTTGCGGGTGGCTGTTACCCGCGAAAAGTTTGATCCCGCCGTAGGCCAGGCTGCCCATTTCTCCGTGCTGGTTATCTCCGTGCATCGTGGCGCTCCTCTATATCTGCTATTTTATGCGTGATTGGAACGAATTTGTCCCGCTTCCGGTTTATCCTGCTGCGTTGACGATCCATCACTGGCTGCCCACCTCGCCGCCCGCCGTCAGCGAACGCAGGTGGCAGCGGTCGTTCATACTGGGTATGCGCCAGCGCCCGTGTTCAAAAACGAACTTCGTCACCGAGGCATTGCCGAAATGGAACGGCTGGCGGCGCACCGGCGGCAGTCCCAGGACCGCGCTGGCGAATCCGCCCAGTGTTCCACCATGGCAGACCACCGCGACCGACCCGCCGGCGTGGCGCGCCAGCGTGTCATCCAGGAAAGAGCTGACGCGCACGCGCATTTCCTGCCCGGTTTCCGCGCCAGGGCCGACGTAATCGAGGTCGCTATCCAGGCGGCGCGGCAGCATCATCTTCTCAATCTCCAGTGCAGTCAGCCCCGTCCACGCGCCCATGTGATATTCGCGCAGGCGATCATCGGGGATGACCGGCATACCCAGCGGCTCGGCGATGGCGCGGGCGGTATCGGCGGCGCGCAGCAGCGGGCTGGTGTAGATGGCTGCCAGCGCCTTATGCTGGAAGCGATCGCCCAGCAGCTTGATCTGGCGGCGTCCATAATCATCCAGCGGCAGGTCGAGCCAACCTTGGATCACCTGCATGGCGTTGCCCACGCTGCGCGCGTGGCGTATCAGATAGAGGACTGTCATAGATTCAAGGACTGCAACAACCTGCGGGCTGCTTCAGCAGGGTGCAGCGTGCGCTGGTCGGCGGCCGCCAATACCCGCTGGTAATCAGAGTTCGTGAGGGCGTGCAGGGCGTGCTGCAGCAGCAGTTCGCGCAGCCGCGCCTGGATGTCCGCCTCGACGCGCTTGCGGCGGCGCCTCTCGCCCTCGCCGCTCGCGGCCAGCATCTCGGCGTGGTGTTGCAGTGCAGCCAGCACGTCAGGGATGCCCTCGCGGTTCAACGCGCTGACCTTGAGGATGGGCGCCTGCCAATGATAGGCGTCTGATTGAACCGGCTCATTGTCAGCCTGCGCGCCGTGATGACCCGCGCCTGCCGGCGCGATATCCAGCGCCATTTTCAACGCGCTGACGGTCTGCGCCACGCCCTCGCGGTCGGCCTTGTTCACCACGATGATGTCGGCGATCTCCAGGATGCCGGCCTTGACCGCCTGCACCTCGTCGCCCGCGCCGGGCGCTTCGACCACGATCACCGTCTGCGCGATGCGCGCCACGTCCACTTCCAATTGCCCCGCGCCGACCGTCTCGATCAGGATCACCTCGAAGCCGCCGGCGTCCAGAACGGTGACGACATCGGCGGTGGCTGCGGCGATACCGCCCAGCGCGCCGCGGCTGGCCATGCTGCGGATGAAAACGCCCGGGTCGCCGTACAGGTCGCGCATGCGGATGCGGTCGCCCAGGATCGCCCCGCCGCTGAAGGGGCTGCTGGGATCGACGGCCACGATCGCCACGCGGGGCGGGTTTGCCTGTTCGCGCAGGACGCGGGTCATCTCGGCGACCAGCGTGCTCTTGCCCGAGCCGGGCGCGCCGGTGACGCCGATGATGCGCGCCCTGCCGCTGTGTGGGTAGAGGGCGTTCAGGGCGTCCTGCGCGCCGCGCTCCCCGTTCTCGATACGGGTAATCAGGCGCGCGAGTTCGCGGCGAGTGAGTGGGTGCTCCATGGTAGGCCTGCCGGCGGGTCAGTCGCGCGCCGGCGTGTGCGCGCGGATGAAAGCGATGATGTCCGCGATCGGGCTGCCGGGTCCAAAGATGCCGGCGACCCCGGCCTCGCGCAATGCCGGCGCATCCTCATCCGGGATGATACCGCCCGCGAAAATCGGCACGTCGCCCATGCCGCGCTCGCGCAGCGCCTCCACGATGCGCGGGAGCAGCACGTTGTGCGCGCCGCTCAGGATGCTCAGCCCGACGGCGTCTACGTCTTCCTGCAGGGCCGCCTCTGCGATCATTTCCGGCGTCTGGCGCAGACCGGTATAGATGACTTCCATGCCCGCGTCGCGCAGCGCCCGCGCGATGACCTTCGCGCCGCGGTCGTGACCGTCCAGCCCGGGTTTGGCGATGAGAATGCGTAATGGCCGGGCTGGCGCGCCCGGTTGCTGTTCTGTTGATGATGTCATGGCGAACTGATTATAGCGAGGTGCAGGTCGCCCACTAGTTTATGTGCGCCTTGATCTGCTTGAGAATCTGGCTGGGCGTAGCGACGACAGCACCGATGTAGTCCGCCACTGACGGTCGGATCAGGCCCCTGCGGTCGAATGTCACCAGAGCGTCAACGCCCGCCTTCCGGGCGGCGGCCACAATCGGCGCGTCAGCTACGTCGGGGGTAGCCGGAAGGGCTGCGACGACTTCCTCGCGAGTTGGATCGACAACGGTTCACAGCGATCGGCGGCTCAAGCAGCGAAAGGCATCGACAGCTCTCCGGGCGCGCTTCTCGCTGAGGTGAATTTCAGTTTCACGCAGGGCGTAGGTGCTGGTAAACAGTTGAACCTGGCCGCGCAGGGCAAGCCTGAAAAGCTCCCTCGATGCGCCGGTCGGCGAATCGCACATCGCGAATAAGGCGCTCGATTCAATGAAGAGTTTTCGCATCGGTGGCGGCTATGTCGGCGTCGATGTCATACATCTCTTTGATTAACTTTCGCCGGATTGCTCTTCCCTCTTTCATCCACTGTTCCGGGGTAATGCCTTTCTCCTTAAGGGCTGCGCCAATTTCATCCAGGGCGGCTATAGTAGCAGCCTCCAGGGTGCGAACCTCCACACGCTCGTCATCGGTAATGACGAAGGCGATCACGCTGCCCTTCTTGGCGCCCAGGAGTTCCCGGACAGCCTGTGGCAGGACGATTGTGCCCTTATCGCCCAGCTTGGTTGTTTCGACAGATGCCATATCCTTACCCTTGATTCCAGAAATTCATGAATTTCTGGAACTAGTATAACCCTCAGAGGGGCGTCCGTCAAATCTGGAAATGCTGTGTACCTTTTGTTATTGCAATGCCACCTGATGTGATATGTGATGGACAAATGCAGACAGCGCACGTGAGAGTTATATGCAGGAGCACTGACTATAGTGATGTGTATTGGCCCGCCGTCTATGGCCGGATTTTTCATACTACAGGAAAGTTTGCCATCGTGGATGATCTTGATCCTTATGTGTTATCTTAAGATTCTTTGAATCTTGACAGTCTTAAGACATTCTGCTAGAGTCAGTTGTATGAACGAAACAATTAAGGCTAGCGAAATTACGCCGAATCCGCTGGTCGTCTCCTCCGAGGAACTGCGCGTCAACCTGGCCGAATATCTGGCCCAGGTGTGCTACACAGACGCGGTCGTGGTGGTGCAGAAGTACAACCACGAGGCGGCCTTCATCCTGAGCCCCCGCATGCTGCGCCGACTGATTGACTCTACCCAGGCCACGAAGACTGATCGGGAAGCGGCCCTCAAGGAATTGAACGCCATTTTGAGCAAGGTGCCCGACGTTGACCCCAAGGTCTATACCAAAGCGATTAATAAGGCCGTCCGAGAGGTCCGGGCCGAGAAGCGGCGCCAGTCCGACCGCACATGACCCCGCGCATCGTCGTTGATACCGACATCCTGGCCAGCGCCCTAACCAGCCGTCGAGACGCTGCCCCGCGACGCATCTACCAGGCCATCCTGCGGGGCGAAGTCACCCTGATCACTGCCATCCCAGCCATCGTCGAACTGGAGGACGTGCTGAACCGACCGTACGTCGCCAAGTATCACCACCTGAGCCACACCGAAGTAGCCCAGGTTATTGATCGACTCACCCAAATCAGTCAGATTGTGGCCGCGCGCATCTCTGTCACTGATGGTTCCCCTGACCCCGACGACAACGTCTTTTTAGCCGCCGCTATCGAAGGAGTGGCTGATTACATTGTGAGCGGAGATAAGAAGCATCTCCTCAGTTTAGGCGAGTATCGGGGCGTTAATAACCGTTCTCTACCCAATCGGCTCGCTGCGCGGTTTGCCGGCCGGGCGCGGGTACAGCGACGGCGATGGGCGCACCTTGCGGATGACCACCAGCGCGCGCTGATCGGGGACGCCCGGCAGCGCCACCGCGTCGACGCGTTCGAGTTCGCCGCCCAGCAGCTTGATCGCCCGGGCCGCCTGTGCGGCTTCCGCCTGCGCCTCGCTCCCTTTCATCGCGATGCACACGCCGTTGGCGCGCGCGAAGGGCAGCAGGTACTCCACCAGCGTGGGCAGCGGCGCCAGCGCGCGCGCGATCACGACGCGGTAAACGGCGCGGTGCTCCTTCTGATGCGCGGCTTCCTCGGCGCGACCCTTGACCGCGCGGATGCCCTGCAATCCCAGTTCTGCGATGACCGTCTCGCAGAACGTCACCTTCTTGCCGGTGCCGTCCAGCAGCGTCACATCGAGGTCGGGCCGCACGATCTTGAGCGGGATGCCCGGCAGCCCTGCGCCCGTTCCGACGTCGATGAGCGTCAGACCGTGCGTCGCGCCCGGCGCAGGCAGCGCCCGCAGTGCGCTCAGAGAGTCGGCGAAGTGGCGCACCAGGATCGATTCGTCGTCGGTGATGGCGGTCAGGTTGAACCGCACGTTCCACGCCACCAGCAGATCGCGGTAAACCGCCAGTTGCGCGGCCTGCGCGGCATCCAGCCCCACGCCGATAGCCGCCGCTGCCTTTTGGATTTGTTCGATGCTCAGGCTCATGGGCCTAATATACCGGCAACTCGATGAACTGTCTGCTTCCTGAGTGGATGCCAGGAAGGAACCTTCGCGGGTCGTGGCGACTGGTCAGGACTATAGCGGAAGGGCACGCGCACAGGCATGCCCGTACATGCAGACTGGGGTGCCGCAGGGTTGCGGCATCATTCGTCGGTCGATGGGCCTGAGAAGCCTGACAGGCCTTAGTGGCCTGTCAGGTTCACGGAGTGGCCTCTATTTCATGGCGGGTTCTACCGGTTCTATCGAGATGGCAAAACGGGTAATCTTCGGCCTGACGATGCGCACGTAATCGGCGGTCGTCATCGTGATCGTGTCGCGATGAGAGCCGGCCTGGAAAGTGATGTGCGACATCTCCGCCAGCGCGCGATCCAGACACACCGGCACGCCGTACAAGTTGCCGAACGGCGGCATGGCGCCCACCTCACAATCCGGGAACAAAGTGGTAAACTGCTCTTCGCGCCCGCGCTCCACGTGCTCCGCGCCCAGGAACAGCCGCACCCGCTCATACTCCACATGATCAGGAGCAGCCAGCACCAGCATCAGAGGATTGCCATCGGCGCTGGCGACAAAGACCTTGGCGACATAACGGCCCTTCTCGCCGATTTCCGCTGCCACCTCCTGCATGGTGTACACCTCGCGGTGGTGCCCCGCCTCGTAGGTCACGCCATGATCGCTCAAGTACTGCTTCAGCCGGTCAAGACATTTCTCCATGGTGCCCTCCGCCGGGCGAATCGCCCGTGAAAAAACACAAAGCCGACCGCGTCCGGTGATGCCGGATATGACGGTCGGCTTTACACTCCTGCCAATGGTCCCTCCTGTTGTCGATCGCCTAATAGACAAGCGGTTCAGTTCAGTAGCATCGCGTCAGAGTTGATTTATTTATAGCACAGCTTGCGCAAAACGGTGCAGGCTACACTCCACCGGGTTCCTCCGGAACTCGGATGTGTTTAGCCATAAACGACATCGTAAAATCGCTGCGCGTTGCGTTCGATGTCGATGCCGTACACGGCTTTGTTGGCTGCCAGCGTGTCGCGCACCCAGTCCGGCGGGAAAGCCTTGATGCCGTGCAGCGCGCCGACCAGCGCCCCGGCGATGCCGGCGCTGCAATCCACGTCGCGCAAACGCACCAGTTGGCCCTGCGCATCCAGGTCGCGATTGTTGGCGGCTATCGTGATGCTGCGGACGGGGTCGCCGCCGGTAAACGCCAGCGCCGCCACCGGCACGCCCAGGATATCGACCGTGTCGAAGACGTGGCGGGGATTCAGCTCGCGCGCCAGCGCCTGCACCAGCGCCCTGTCGTCGGCCGCCGCACCCGCCACACCCAGCACCCGCTTGATCCACTGCCCCATCACGCGATTCTCGCCGAAATGGTGTGGATCGGTTTCCAGACCCGCCCGGATCATCTCACTGGCGTCGGCTCCGCCGAGTGCGGCGCTGATCATGGCCGCCAGCATGGCAGTGGCGTCTTTGGCGTAACCGATGTCGTTATAAGCCAGCTCCATCGCCTTCAGGTAGGCTCGTTCAGGTTCGCCGCAGTAGAGCAACCCGGCAAACGCCAGCGAGATCAGCCCGGCCAGCATGGGAAAGGTGTTGCCGGCCTGCAGGATCGGCAGGGTCGGCTCGCCGGGGGGCATCTCGCGCATGCCCAGGTACGCGCACGACCAGTCGTAAGCCCAGCGGTAGTGCCGCTCGGCCAGCGCCTGGTGCGCGGGCGGAAGCTGATCGACGTCGCGGTAACGCTCGATGTACTCTATTGCCAGCAACTGCGAGTTGATAAAGCCGCGGTTGCGGATGACGCACTCGGCGAAGATCTGGTTGTTGCGCGTGTCGTCGGTGCCGGCGCCGCGCGGCGGGCCGACCTGCCATACGCCGTATGGATCGGTGGGGAAGTCGGGGCTGTAGGGCAGGAAGTCGTCCAGCCACAGCGAGCCGATGGTTTTCTGCATGCGCTCGGCGGAGAAAAACTCGACGACCGCTCCGAAGGCATCGCCGATGCTGTTGCCGACCATGCAACCGAGTATGCGCGAATACAAATCAGGTTTTGTCATGCTGCTGTTCCGTTATGACTGATAATAATCAGTCGCGGCTGCGCCCGCTGCTACATAAGCGAAAGGCGACGCCATGTGGATATGTCATGTCTCAAATCAGTATAGTCACGTTCAACCTGCTGAACAAACCATCGCGCTGGAAGCAGCGCCACACATTGATCGTTGATGAACTCAACAGGCTGCATCCCGATCTCATCGCCCTGCAGGAGGTAGCCCTGCCCGCCAACAATGCGCAATGGCTGGCCGACCGGCTCGGCTGTTACAGCGTACATATGGCTTCCAAGACCGGCCTGTTGCAGGGGCAGGAAGGCATCGCCATCCTGAGCCGGTTGCCGGTCGACGAGTTCAGGACGCTGGACCTGATGACGCAGAACCGGGTCGCCGAACGGGTGCGCGTGCGCGTCGCGGGACAGCCGCTCGTGCTGGTCAACGGCCATTTCTATTTCCACGTAGTCGATCACGTCAAGCGCGTGCGGCAGGTGCAGGCGCTCCGCGGCCGCGCTGGCTGGGGCGCAGCATCAACGACACGCCCACGACCATCTGCGGAGATTTCAACGACACGCCGGGATCGCGCTCGATCAACCTGATGCGGCAGCATTTCATCTCGGCGCACAGCGCCCACCACGGCAGCGAGCCGGAGTTTACCGCCCCCACGCCGCTGAGGTACAAGTTCAGCGGGCTGCGCCGGACGCTCAGCCGGCTGGGAAACGCGGCGCTCAACCGGTCGTTTCAACCGTGGCGCGGCACGGTGGACTACATCTTCGTCAGTCGGCACCTGGGCGTGCTGGATTGCCGCACTGTGCTGAAGCGACCGGCGCCGCACGACCACACGCTGTACCCATCGGACCACGTCGGGCTGGCGGTAACGCTGGCGCTGTCCTGATGCGATAGGCAGGAAGTCTGAATTCGACTCACACAGATCCCGGTATCTGCGAATACCCAGTTCTCATTCGCGGACCGTTCCAGCATCAGCGCGGCGCAATTGAGCCTGCGCACTGAGTTGGGCGAGACCAGCTTAACGCCGGGCGCTGCCAATGCGCTGCCCATCGGGATGGTGCATCTGTCGCAGGATGGCCTGTTTCAGCTCATCATGGGTTATCGCGGCGCCCGTGAGGTGCTGGCCGACCCGTCGGTGCGAACCGAACACGCGCAGCCGTAGTTGATGCGCTGGATTGATGTGCTGTTCCCCAGGGGCTATCCGCATACCTGGCAGCAGGACAACTTCTGAGACAATCTGTTCGGCGTAACGGTCATCCTGAGCAGAATGTGGCGCATCCTGAGCGGAGCGAAGCGGAGTCGAAGGATGTATTGCCCGTCACTGACCATTGCGATGCACATTCAGAGCGTCGCGTATCCTGAACGGAGCGCAACACATTCCGCATCCTGAGCAGAATGTGGCGCATCCTGAGCGGAGCGCAACACATTCCGCATCCTGAGCAGAATGTGGCGCATCCTGAGCGGAGCGCAGCGCAGTCGAAGATTCTCTCTGTTTTGTCAAGCCCCTTTGGTACATTTTCGTGGGTCAAAATAGGTATGAGTGCGGAAGATAGCCCA
>JAMCQN010000129.1 GCA_023382055.1 Chloroflexota bacterium | reverse complement strand
GCGCCGCGCATTCCTGCGCCTGCATACCAGCGCAACTGGTAATACTCCGGCGCGCGCGTGTACTGGCACGACGCGTAAAGGTGCTGCGCGTCGATCAGCCCGATGTTGCACGCCACGAGTTCGCGGGTGTGGGCGCGCAGCAACGCCGCCGTGTTGCCCAGCGCCTCAGCGGGCGGTCGCACGGCCAGTTCATCGCGCAACAGGTTCCAGATGCGTTGCGCACCGACCTGTCCCTCCACGCGCCTCGGCAGGCTGACGCCGCGCAGCAGGCCGTTGAAGGTGTAGGCATAGGGGTGCGCGGCGGGCAAGCCGGGTGCGCGCGTGGCGTCCGCCGGGTAGAGGTACGGCTGGTTGTAGGCCAGGTTGACGCGATCCTTCTCGAAGCTGGCGCTGCGGGCGTGCAATGCGTAGGCGCGCGACCGCGGCGGATGAGCCAGCCAACCGGCATCCTCCCAGATCGGGGTCAACCGCTTGTGCAGCGCCCAGGTGTCATCGGCGCCCAGCCACGCGATGCCCCAGCCGTCGCTCTGGCCGGCGTCGTCCACCGACCGGCTGCACCGGCAGGCTTCCGCGAACGATAGGAACAGCGCGGCGGGGTCGAACGCCCCATCGGTGTGAAGCAGCAGAAAGCGGCACATCGTCAGGCCACTCTATCCCTGACGATGATCTGCGGTTCGTAACCGATCAATGCCGCCGCGCAGTCGTAACTGAGCAGCGCGGCCTTGCCGGCGATGGCTCGCTTGCGCGCCGTCGCCTGCGGATAGAACAATCTCGCCAGCGCTTCCGACTCCGCGCCGACCGAGTTCTCGCGCTGAGACACGAACAGCGCATGGCTGCCCTCGAAATCGGCCAGCAGCGATTTCTCAAACGCCTGTGCGGCGTCGTCCACGTCGATGACCGACCAGAAATCGGTGTAACCGAAGCCGGCCAGGAAGATGGGATCGGGTTCGCTGAAATTGCGGCGCATGCGCTTCTCCCACGGAATTTCGAACACGCGCCCCTGGCGCGACTCCGCCAGGCGGGCGTTGATCTTATCCAGCCATTCGCGCTGTTTCTGCGGCGGGAAGGACAGCAGTTCGTTCATCACATGTTGCTGCGCCGCCACCATCTGCTTCATCCAGGGGAACCGCCCGTTCAGCGAGAAGACGGACGGCATGCGCAGGCAGGCGCCGCTTATGCCGTCGCGCTGCCAGTAGTACTCCGCGATGGACTCGGTTGTCTGCTTGGAGAACGAATAGGGGCCGGTGGCGAGCGTCGGGTGGGCTTCGTCCATCGGGAAATATACGATGGGGAAGCTCTTGACGCCAAAGTTGTAGCCCAGCGCGTTGATCGAGCTGGCGACCGATACGCGGCGGATGCCTTCCTGCGCGGCCGCCTCGAAGATGTTGTACGTGCCGGCGCAGTTCACGCGGAAAATCTCCACGCCCGTCGCTGCGGCGGGGTGCGCGTGCGCCGCCAGGTGGATGATCGCGTCCATGCCGCGCACCTGCTCGCGCGCGTCGTCGTAGCGCGTGATATCGCACTCGGCGTATTGCGCGCCCGCTATCCGATCCTTGTCTGTATGCAGATCGACGGCGCGCACGTCGTGCCCGTTGTTGACCAGGCGCGCAACTACCCCGCGCCCGACCTGGCCGGCGCCGCCCGTAACCATGATTTTCATTAGTTCGAATGTTCCGTCTGGGGAGGTATTCTAGCGCCGCTACTCTTTTTTCTTCCCTGCACCCCGCCTCCCCGGCTTCCTCCGCGTTCACGGCGGTGAAAACCGATTAACCGCTGAGATCGCAGAGTACGCGGAGAGAGGAGAGAGGTCGGAAGTCAGAGGTCAGAGGACAGAAGTCAGAGGTTAGAAGTTTGAAGCCAGAAGTCAGAAACGAGAGACAGGTGGTTGGCTGTAAGATTCGCCCATCTCCTTCTCACCTCTGCTCCACTGCTCCACTTCTATCTCCGCGTTCTCCGCGGTAATCTCTCTGCGGTGAAATGATCGGCGGGGCACGCCCGCCACTGGATCAGCTTATCAGGAGGATGGGCGCGGCAGCATCGCACCGCATAAATGGCAATACAGGTTGCCGTCTTCGGTCTCATCAATCGGGGCGCGGCCGCGACAGCGCTCACAGGCGTCGAATTGCTCCCAATCCTTCTGCACAATGACCTCGTCATCGTCGCCCTCGAGGTTTTCCGCAATGGGAGTGTCACGTACGGGCGTCTCGCTCATAATGGACAAAGATAATCGGTATCGGGAAAACGTCAAGCGGCGCAACAGTACCCTTGCGGAGGGTGCCGTGGGGCTTCGTCACAGGCAAATCACCCTCCGCAAGGTTTAGTGGAAGGTGTATATATACCTTTATGAACACCTCAAAACCCCGCGCATGGCGAAGCAGCGCCGCCTTCTGCCTGCTCACGATCGGCGCAATCGCCTGCTCTAACCTGTCGCCCAGCCCGACTCCCACCGAGCCGCTGGTGCTGCAGGTTCTCACCTACGATACCCCGCCGATCAGCCAGGTGTTCGACATCCTGACGCAGGCATTCGTGAAACTCCACCCGGAGGTGACCGTCACCAAGACGCCGATCACCAGCGACCCCACTCAGCAGATCGCCGGCCTGGCGAAGGCGGACAATGCGCCCGATGTCATCTGGACCATCGATGCCATCACCCCATCGCTCATCGATGCGCGCCTGCTGCTGAACCTGGATGAACTGGCGAACGTCGACAGCACCTTCAAACGCGACGACATCAACCCCAGCGCGCTGGCGGCGGGCAACGGCCGGAACACGCATGGGCTGTACATGATCCCCGCCGTGATGGAAAGCGTGCAGATGTTCTACAACCAGGATATGTTCAAGCAGGCCGGCGCGCCATATCCCGACGAGACCTGGAAGTGGGACGACCTGATCGCCGCGTGCAAAAAAATTCAGGACACCCATGCCAATGTCAAGTGCCTGGGGTATTCCAACCAGATCATGCCGGACCCGAGCTGGTGGGCTTATCTCGTGCCGTGGATACGCGGCTATGGCGGCGATGTGTTGAGCGCAGACGGTACGCTTTCCACGCTCAGCAGCCCGGAGTCTCTGGCCGGGATTCAGGCGTACACCGACCTGTGGACCAAGGACCAGATCGCTGCCACGCCCGAGCAGCGCGGGAATTGCTTTGTGTCGCAGCACTGCGCGGTGATATTCTTCGTCGCCGGCGGCATCGGCGCATTGCAGCAGCACATCGGGACGTCGTTCAACTGGGACGTGCAATTGATGCCCTTACTGCCAAAAGGGCGCTTCACCGGCACGGGTACCTACGGTTTCGGCATCTCCAGCGCGACCAAACGCCCCGAACTCGCCTGGGACTACATCAAACTGCTGGCGACACCCGGCGTACAGCGAGCTATCGCACTGCAGCGCGTCGGCATGCCGGTGCTGTTGTCGCTTGCCAATGACCCGGTACTCAACAGCAACGGGGCGGCGCCCGCCAACATGCAGGTCTTTACCCAGGGCAGCCAGTACGGGCTGTACCCGCCAGCCTACCCCACCGCCTGCGGCAATTTCTACAGCGGCCTGGTGCAGACCGCCATCAGCGACGCCTTCAAGGAAGTGCTCAACGGCGCGAGAGTCGAAGATGCCTTCAAGACCGCCGACCAGAAAATCCAGGCCTGTCTCGATACAGCCAAGTAAATATGCTTTATGACATTACGCGCCCGCTGTCAGCGCGCACGGCGGTATACCCCGGCGATACGCCCGTCTCACTCACGGCAGTGATGCAGATGCGCGACGGCGACTACTGCAATGTAAGCAGCATCACGATGAGCGTGCACGCAGGCACGCACATCGACGCTCCGCGCCATTATGCCGACGGCGCCCCCGGCGTGGATGCGCTCGATCTGGGTATACTGACCGGTCCGGCGCGCGTCGTAACGGTAAACGCGCCGGAGCGGATCACACGCGACGATCTGGCCGGCCTGGGGACTATAGCCGGCGCCGGGCTGCTCGTTCACACGCGCGGCTCCGACACGCCGGACGATGTATTCGACCCCGGGCTGGCGCACTTCACACCCGCCGCCGCAGAATGGCTGGGTGAACAGGGCGTGCGGCTGGTGGGCATTGACACGCCCTCGGTCGATGCGGCCGCCGGCGTGGAATTGCCCGCGCATAAGGCATTCCTGAAATACGGCGTCATCATCGTCGAGAATCTGCTGCTGGGCGGCGTGCCGGACGGGCTGTACCGGTTGATCGCGCTGCCCTTAAAGATCGTTGGGTGCGACGCAGCGCCGGCCCGCTGCATCCTGCTTGGACCCTGAGGTCAACTCCAGAAGAAGCAGGTATGTGCTCAGCGCCCCGAGATCGTATAGACTCCCGGAATCTGCGAGATTCCGGGAGTCTGGGTCCTCCCTTCCCTGCTTCGCCTGTGTTACCCACAAATCTGCGGTATACCCTATGCGATCAGCAATTCTAAATATGGCTCGGTGAACTGTGGTAATGTCTCGCCCATGATGAGAATGGAGCGAGAGTTATGGCTGAGCCGTTGACGTTCAACCAAGTGCTGGGCATACTGAATGCCACCTTCCGCC
>JAMCQN010000111.1:4058-4635 GCA_023382055.1 Chloroflexota bacterium | reverse complement strand
GCTGGTTGCAAAACCCCCGGCTGACCTGTATGGTCTGGTTACATTTCGGGGCGCATCGGCGTCGAATGTCAGTGTGATGTTGCGGCTCTACGACGGACTGGCCAATTCCACGGTAGCGACGACGACCACTGATGCAAATGGCTGGTACCACTTCCTCGATCGCCCGGCGTTAACCGCAGGGCAGGAATACTGGATTCGTTATAACAACGATGAGAATTCAGTTGATCGCCTGTCGGTATGGTTTACCGGCATTATCACTACTTACGCGAGCGGAGAACGCCACCAGTTCGCCACATTCGATATCGCGGACGTGGTGTTGAACTCACCCGCCTCGCGCGCTGTCGTTGCGCCGCCGACGGTTTTCACATGGACGCCGCGCGCCGCGAGCCCTGCAGAAAGCTACGCAATGTGGATATTCGACCCGACCGGGGTGTTCACCCGCAGCTATACCAGCGGATTGCTGGGATACGCCGGCACGACCAGCATCTCGACAATCCCGGCCGGGATGAGCCTGTTGACGCTGTACGGCTGGTTCGTCGAACTGCATGCCGCCGACGGCGGGTATGGTGAGCCGTAT
>JAMCQN010000111.1:0-4048 GCA_023382055.1 Chloroflexota bacterium | reverse complement strand
GGTTTGTCGAATTGCACACCGCCGACGGCGGGTACGGGGAGCCGTATTTCTATAATGTGCTGCGGTTCTGCAAGGAGGGTATCCAGGGGCGCGTCACGTTGAATGGCGTGAACGCGAGCGGCATCACGGTGCACTTGATACTCGACAATGGCTCAACGACAGAGGACAAGGGCACTACCAACACCGGCAGCGACGGCATCTACCAGTTCACAAACGCCGCTACATTGACGGGCGCGCAGAAATACTATGTGTATTACACAAACCAATCAAACTCGTCGCGCCTATGGGCCTGGTACACCGCCTATGTGGCGAGTCCATATACGTATGGGCAGCGCGCCTACGCCGGGAATTTCGACATAGCCAATATGACGCTGGGTTCGCCGAACGGCAACCTGTACTATCCCTATACGTTTTCATGGACGCGCCGGCCGAACTCGCCGACCGACAAGTATTACCTGCAGATTGCCGGCGACGGCGGGCCGTACTATAACGGCGCTTCGCTGGGCTATGTCAGCAGCACGTCGTTGTACGGCATTCCATCCGGTTTCAGCACCGGCGCGGGTTATTACTGGTATGTGGTCATCGAAAGCCCGGATTATGGCGCGGGCGTGCCGTACTATTCCTCCAACGTCACCTTCTGGTAGTTGTGCGTTACGCTTACATCGCCATATGCCGCCGATGTCCGCGCTGCACAGTATGGTCGTATGTGACACACCAGTGGCCGGTGCTATGATTATCGCCATGGAACTGCGCACTACGGCAACACCACCCCCTGCGCCAGCGGTAACTCTGGCCCAGATTAAGGCGGCGCTGGAGGAGGTGCCGGTGAGTCGGCTGCTTGATGTGTACGCCTATCTGATCGAACTGCAGGAAGATGCCGAGGACCTGGTGATTTCTGAGGCTCGCAAGGATGAGGTTGGGATTCCGCTCGACAATGTCCTGGACGAGTTGGGATTCACGCGCGACGAACTCATGGAGGCCGCTCGTACCGAAGGCTTGATGTAGTGGATTATCGCGTCATCATCCTCCCTTCTGCGCTACGCGAAATCAAGAAACTCCCTGTTGACGTACAGCGGCGGATAATGACGCATGTTACCCTGCTTGAGCATGACCCTCGCCCGAATAACGCGGTAAAGCTTCAAGGCTTTGACGGCTTTCGTATCCGTGTCGGGGATTACCGGGTGATATACACAGTCGAAGATACCGTCAAGACAGTGACAGTGATACGAGCCGCCCATCGGCGTGAAGTGTATCGTTAGTGCCCCTGCCACGAGTCCGCGCCTGGTCTCGCTAAATGCCGCAGGCAACGGCTTGGGTGTGTTCGGGTTTTGCCAGATTACCAGGTGAGTACAATCGTGTGCTGTCGGGGAATCATTCGGCACTGCGCCGGCGTGCGATCCAGGTCATGGTTTGAGCGCGGCGTTTCTGAGAAGGGATAGAGTGCGTGAACGGGCGGCGCTGATCGGCTGACCCGTCGCATGCTTGCTTTGTCAGTGGAGGTTTCATGGCAGCTATACGTCGCAATATCTTGCCCATCGGTCTGGGTGCGCTATTATTTGCAGTCGCTTTTGTCTATTTCCTGCCCGGCATCAACCAGGCGGTCAACATCTACGACGAGGGCATCATCGTGTACAGCGCGGTGCGCGTCCTGGAAGGCCAGTTGCCGTACCGCGACTTCTGGAGCATCTACAGCCCCGGGCAGTTCTACGTACTGGCCGCCGCGTTCAAGCTGTTCGGTACGACGATCCAGACGGAGCGCCTGCTGGATACAACCCTGCGCGCGCTGGTGCCGCTGTTCGCCTTCCTGGTCGCAGCGCGGCTGACCAACCGGCGCATCGCGCTGGTGGCGTGGGCCGGCACGACGGCGTGGATGGCCTTCTATGTGTACTCCTACGAATTCGGCTGGGTGTTCTACGGTTACCCGGCCTATCCCGCCATCGCCTTCTGCCTGGCCGCCATCTGGCTGATGACGATCTACTTCACCGCGCAGCGCGCGCGCTGGCTGGTCGCCAGCGGCGTGATGCTGGGCGTCGCCGCGCTGTTCCGGCACGACTTCGGAATTTACTGCGGCGTGGGGCAGGTCGCTGCGCTGGGGCTGTATGTCCAGTTGCAGCCCGCGCCTGATGCGGATAGCGCAACCCGCATGGCGCGCCTGGTTGCGCTCACCAAGCGTTTTGTGCGCGTCCTGCTCCCGTTTGCGCTCGGCGCGGCGGTCATCTTCCTGCCCGTGGCGCTGGTGTTCGTCGCGCTAACCCCGCTCAACGAATTGATTTACGACCTGTTCACCTTCCCCGCGGTCATCTTCCCGCGCTTCCGCGCGCTGCCCTATCCGCCTCTGGAGCTTCTGGATAACCTGCCCTTCTATCTGCCCTTCGTCGTCGTGTTGATGGCGGGGGCGGTTGCCTTTGTGGCGGCGCGACGGCGCACCGCCGCGGACATCGCGTATGCCTCGTGCATCGTGATGCTGATCGTCTTCGGGGCGCTGGCCTTCAACCAGGCGCGCGTGCGCTCGGATGTCATCCACACGCCGGCGTTCTTCATGCCATCGGTGATTCTGCTGGTCATCCTGCTGCGCGGCATCCCGCAGCCGGCCGGCAAACAGAGCGACGCCTCGCAGGTGCTCTCGGCGCTGGCGGTGCTGGCGCTGGTGCTGGTCTTCGCCCAGCCACTGGTGGACCGCGCCGGGCTGCTGACCGACGCCAAGCGCATGAACCCGCCGACGGCCACCGAGTTGCCGCGCGCCAGTACGGCGGTCGTAGATCGCAACATGGTGCAGGCGGTGCTGTACATCCAGTCGCATACGCAACCGCAGGATCGCATCTTTGTGGGCAACACGTTCCACAACAAGATTTTCGTCAACGAGCCGATGTTCTACTTCCTGGCGGCGCGCGACGCGGGCACGCGCTACCACGAACTGCACCCGGGCGTGGCGACGACGGTTCCGGTGCAGCAGGAGATCGCCGCCGACCTGGAGAAGAATCACGTGCAGTACCTGGTGCTGTCGAGCCGATTCGAGCGCGCCAATGAGCCTAACGAAAGCTCGGTAGACAGCGGCGTGACCATTCTGGACGACTACATCCACAGTAAGTTCCTGCCCGTGATGCAGATCGGCCCATACGCCATCTGGCGGCGGGTGTGAGGGAGCGGGGGAGAAGAGGTGCAGAGGGGAAGAGGAGAGGAGGAGAAGAGGAGTAAAAGATGAGTGCAACAATAACGGTCGCGGCGGCGCAGTTCGAACCGCATCTGGGCGATGTGACGTATAACGTCGCGCGCATGCAGTCTTTGCTGAACGAGGCCGCGCGCGCCGGCGCGGCGCTGACCGTGTTTCCCGAGTGCGCCGTGACCGGCTACAACTTCGCCACACTCGACGACGCCCGCGCGATTGCGGAACCGCTCGAAGGGCCATCCATCACGGCGCTGGCGCAGAGCTGCCATGCAGCCGGCGTGCATTGCATCGCCGGCACGCTGCGGCTGGGCGACGGCAACGCCGTCTACAACACCGCAGTTCTGATCGGGCCGTATGGCGTCATCGGCACATACGACAAGGCGCACCTGCCGCTGTGCGGCGTGGACAAATACGCCGCCCGCGGCGATACCGGCTTCCGTGTGTACGACACGCCGCTGGGGCGCATCGGCATGCTAATCTGCTACGACCTGCGCTTCCCCGAGGCTTCCCGCGCGCTGGCGCTGCGCGGCGCAGACATCATCGCGCTGCCCACCAACTGGCCCACGGGCGCCGAAACCGCGCCGGAGTTCATGGCGCGGGCGCGCGCGTTCGAGAACCGCGTGTTCGTGATTGCCTGCAACCGCGTGGGGGATGAGCGCGGCGCGACCTATATCGGGCGCAGTTGCATCGTCGCGCCAAGCGGCCGCCACCTGGCCGATGCCTCGCCTGTCGGCGAGCAAATCATCTATGCCGGCATTGCGGTGGCGGATGCGCGGCAGAAGCGCCTGGTCGTCTCGCCCGGCGAGTTCGAGATGGACTTCATCAACGACCGCCGCCCCGAACTGTATCTGTGACAGTGAAGTGCTACTGGTACTCGGCTTT
>JAMCQN010000131.1 GCA_023382055.1 Chloroflexota bacterium | reverse complement strand
CGAGTGTGTATCCTACGACGAATTGCGCTGAAAAATCAGAAATGGCCCGTTGCCTCCCACATAGTGGTAGTTACTCTCGACATAGTCATGAATGGCAGGCATGGACTTCCACAGCTCGATGAAGTCCGCCCCGGCCCACGGGAAATCCTTCTGGGTCAGCACGAAGAACCTTGCGCGGCTGCGCGTCAAGTCGTCCAGGAACTCCTGCGCATATTCCTGGCGGATGGCGTCGCTGCCCGCCTCCTTCGCCCAGCGCAGGTAGGGAAAGCGCGTGCCGTTGGGACGATTCGCCAGCACGTAGACCGCCGGCACGTCGCTGAAGATGACGATGCGGTCGCGCGGCGCGGTGCGTTGAATCAACTCTCCCGCCAGCAGCGAATAGTCCGCCAGTTTGGACTCCTGATACAGCGACGCGGCGGACTTCTGCTGGATGACGACATTGACATAGGCGTCGCGCATCCACGGCAGCATCGCCGCCGCCAGACCGATAATGGCAGCCGCCAGGAGGAGGTTGGAGAGTAGAGATTGGAGATTTGAGATTGGAGATAGGGTGCGAAGCAATCTCGAATCTCCACGCTTCGCATCCAATCTCTCTCCATTCGAATCTTCTCGCTTCGCTTCTAATCTCGAATCTCTAATCTCTAATCTCATCCCTGCCGCCGCGATCAGCGCCATGGCCGGCAGCGCGATGAGGAAGTGATAGCGGTAGAAGTGGCCCTGCCACAGGCTGATGGCGATAACCGCAACGAAATATCCCAGCATGTACAGCGTTGCTGCGCGCGTGCTGCGCCGCCACAGCCCGGCGATGAGTCCGATGGCCAGCAGCGCGAATACAAACGGGTAACCGCGCCCCAGGATGGAGAGCTGCGCGACGGTGTCTTTGAAGCCGGCGGTGGGGGTGTTGCCATTGCCGATAAACGCGACAATCTCCTCCCAGTAGGTGGTGCGCAGCCAGACCACCCTCTCGCTCAGCGGGACGTTGTTGAATGTCGTGACGTCATAGGTGATCTGCGCCTGCAGGCTGGGCAGCGCGCCGCTGATGGCGAAACAGGCCAGGCCGATCAGCACCACCGCCAGCCCGCCCAGCAGGAAGGGAAGAAGAGATTGGACGCGAAGCGTCGAGATTGGAAATTGAGCGTCTGACACCTCACCGGTCGATGCCTGTCGGCGGCGCATCATGCTCCGTGCAAGAATCAGGCCCAGGGGAACCAGCCCGATCAACACGAAGGGATACTTGAACCAGAACAGCACGCCCGCGCATGCGCCGCTGATGGCCAGCCAGATGAATCGAGATTGGCGATTAGAGAAACGAGATTGGAGATTAGAGATTGGAGATTCGAGGATTGAACCCTCGTCGTCAACAACATCATCTTCGTCATCATCCTTTACATCAGTTTCACTCTGACCCTCTCGGTGCGCATACCACGCCGTCTGTCCTTCACCCTCCTGTGTCTTGCCTCTTACCTCTTGCGTCTTGTCTCTGTCTTCTGACCTCTGATCTCTAATTTCTGATCTCTGACTTCTGCCTTCTGCCTTCTGACCTCCGTCCTCTGACTTCCGCGCTCCGCGTCCAATCTCTAATCTCCAATCGCTCTTCCCGCCGACCGCTCTCCAACCCGTGTACAGCGCCAGCACGAAGAACAGATTGGCGAAGCTTTCAGCCTGCGCCGTGGCCCAGTAGTTGACGCTGGCATACATCAGCCAGTACAAAACAGCTGCGACGATTGCGGCGCGTGTCCCGAACAGCCTGCGCGCCAGCAGCGCCAGCATGAACGCGGTCAACGCCTGCCACAGGAGATCGAATGCGTGGATTGCCACGGGCGAAGGCGACGCCAGCATGGGGATGGCATACGCCAGCACCGCCGCCGGCCCGCGCACCTCCCAGCAGTCGCGAAACAGCGCGCCGCCGCGGCGCAGCGCATCCGCGCAGGCGGCCAGAGCGCCCTGATCGAACCACAGCGGATACCACAGTTGCGGCAATGCGACAGCGAGCAGCGCCACGCCTGCGATGACGGCCGCGCCAACGACAATCAGACGGCGGATATTCGGGTTCATGGTTTTCGCCTGAAGAGCAGGAATGGGCCGTTCTCGCCTTCGTAGGCGTAATGGCTCTCGACGTAATTGTAGATGGCGCCGCTCGCTTTGTAATCCGGGATGTAGTCGTTGTTCGGCCAGGGGAAATCGGCTTTCGTGAGGATAAAGTAAACCGGCTGATTGCGCTCCAGACCGGCGAGGTATTGCCCGGTGAACAGCGGGTAAGTGACCGCCTGACGCTTGCGCAGCCACAGATTGATGAAGGAGAAGCGCGTCGCATTGCGGCGGCCGGACAGCGTATACACCCACGGCGCGTCGCCGAAGATGGCGATGCTGTCGTTTGCGCTGGTGTGCGCGGCGATGTATTCGGCGACCGGCACATTGGGCGCGACACGGCTCTCCGCGTATATATCGCGCGGGCTCTTGTGCAGCAGCGCCACGTTTTCCACCATGTCATACACCCACGGCAGCATGCGCACCGACAGCAGCACGACCGCAGCGATGGCCAGCGCAGCCGGGATGAATGACAGCCTCAGGCGCGGCTTCCAGTGAAAATCGGGTGCGCTCGCTGCCAGCACAAATGCCGGGATCATGATGGTGTAGTGATACTGGATGTAGTTAGCCTGCCAGACCACAATCGCCGCGGCGGCGGCGAAACTGGCGGCCAGATAGGCGTACAGGATGGGCGCCTGCTTGATACGCTGCCAGGCGCCGATGCCGGCCAGGACCAGTAGCACCGGAAACCCGCCGCCCAGCACGATCCACTGAGGCACGGTCGCCTTGAAGTCGCCGGTAACGTCGGCGCCATTGTTGAAGAAGCGCATCAATTCGCCGGCAATCTCGGGCAGCGTGCGCGGCGGGCCGAGCGGGAAGGCGGCCAGCAGAAACTGGAACTGCGATACCAGCGCGGGCAGCGCGTTATTCAGCGCATAGTACAGCAGGCCCAACCCGGCGACCGCCAGCGACACCAACCCAAACACCAAACTGTCGCCCAGTGCGGTTCGCCACGAATGCGCCCGCAGCCAGACATGCAATAACAGAACCAGCGCCAGCGCCATTGCGATGAGCGCAAACACATACTTGAACCAGAATGCCACGCCAATGCACGCCCCGCCGACCGCTAGCCAAAAGAAGGAATGAGATGAGAGATTGGAGATTAGACGCCAAGCGTGGAGATTGGAGATTGATAACCTCTGGCTTCTCCCCTCTGATCTCTGACTTCTGACCTCTGACTTCTTGCCTCCCACCTCCGGCTTCTCGCCTCTTGCCTCTAGCCTCTCCCGTCTCCCCTCTCCCCTCTCCCCTCTCCCTTCCCCCGCCCGCCACACGGCGAACAGCGCGACGACCAGGAACAGATTGGCGAACGTCTCGGCCTGATCCATCGACCAGTAGTTGATGCCCGCATAAGCCAGCCAGTAGAAGATGGCAGCCGGCCATGCCGCGCGCGCGCCGAATAACCGCCGCGCAATCTGGCCGATCACCGCCGCGGTGAGCGCCGTCCACAGCAGCGTGAAGGCGTGGATTGCCATCGGCGCCAATGTGAACAGCATGGGGATGGCGTACATCACCATCACGCCGGGCTGTTTGGTCTCGAAGCAATCTTGAATCGGCACGCCTCCGCGCCGGATGACATCGCCGCACGCCGCGTAGACTCCCTGGTCGAATCCCAGCGGGTACCACAGTTGCGGCGCTGCCAGCAACGCCAGCGCGACCAACAGCGCGGCTTTGCCCACAGCAGAGAGATTGGAGATTGGAGATTTGTTCATGCCCCTCTTGTTGCTCTCAATCTCCAATCTCAACCTCTACTCTCTATTCTCCACTCTCTACTCCGCCAGCATCGCCGGCAGCGCGGCGTAGAACGAGGTCGCCCGCACGACGTCATCCAGTGACACCTGATCGATGACGGTATGGGCGTGCACTTCGTCGCCCGGGCCGAACCCGATGGACGGGATGCCGGCTTTGCCGGCCCAGTAGGTGCCGTTTGTGCTGAAGTTCCACTTGCCTGTCGACGCGGGCTGGCCGAATACCGCAGCGGTGGTCGCCACGGCGGCCCGCACCAGCGGGTGCGACTCATCCAGCGCCCAGGCGGGGAAGTACTTGTCCAGCGCCATCTTAAAGCCGGTATAACTCGGCTCGTCGTATTGCAGCATCTCCAGCTTCAACTCAGGAAAACCGGACTTATCGATGATGGCCTGCACCTCCGCCAGAGCGCTTTCCAGCGTGTCGCCGAAGGTGACGCGCCGATCGATATAGATAGTCGCCTCGTCGGGCACGGCGTTGATGCTGACCGTGCTGACCTGCATATCGCTGACGGTGATCGTGCCTTTGCCGAGGAACTCATGCGTGCGCAGTTTCGGGTCCAGGTCGCGGATACCTGCGATGGTCGTGAGCAGCTTGTAGATGGCATTGTCGCCCAGGTAGTTGCTGGCGGCGTGCGCGCTGCGCCCTTTCGCGGTGACCTTCATCTCCACGCGCCCCTTGTGGCCGCGATAAACCTGCATACGGGTGGGTTCGCCAATCACGACGAAGTCGGGCCGGATGCCCGGGTCGTTCGCCACGAACGAGTTGGGGGCGATGCCGTCGCACCATTCCTCCATATTGCCGAAGTACCACGCAGT
>JAMCQN010000148.1 GCA_023382055.1 Chloroflexota bacterium | reverse complement strand
TCTCGAACACCGCGCCAAACGTCTCGGCATATTGTTTCACAATCGGCGCCAGGGTCACGATCGGCAGTTCCAGTTTCATCCCGTTATCATCGCTCAGTCCGCGAAAGGCGAAATCACAACTATCGAGGATATCCTTAATGGACTTCACGGCAGCGCCGGCATCATTGAATGCCTGTACCGTCGTTTGCGCGAACAGGGGATCGCCCCCGGCGTAGTAATAGTCGGCAGGGTTCGCGGGCGCAGCCTCCGAGATCATGACGATCGAGATGTCCTCCGCCTTGATGGCGACATCGGGCACGATGTAACAGCCGTGATCGACATCGCTGCACGGAAATGCTGTACACCGTATGCATTGGTTGACTCGCATGACGATTATCCTTTGCCGCAACGCACATGGAAAGACACTGTGACACGGCGCTAGCCCTGTGCGCGGCGGCGCCTGTAGCCTATTCCACTGCGTCAAACATCAGCAGTGCATCCTCCCAGTGACCAGGTGTACTGAACCATTGCTGCCGGGCCTGCGGGAATTGCGTGCCCGCCAGGTTGCCGGTCTCATAAGTACCGGCGTCCTTCGGTTCTCCCGTTTGCGGGTTCACCAGCGTCGCCTTCACGCGCCTGACCTGCATTTTGTCCAGGTGGATCAACACGTGGCACTGGCTGCTGAGGTAGATCATCGCCCAGTCGCCCTCGGGCGAGCGCACCGCGGTGTTCAACGTTCGCTCGCTGCCGACGCCGCTGGCGAACAGCCGCTGGTCGGGGATGCGCCGTTGCCACGCCCGCGAGGTAGCCAGTTTTTTGAACACGGACATGTGAGCGGCGCCGGGCGTATCAAACGTCGAGGCCCAGCCTGGTTGCATGCGCCACATCTCGTTCTGACCGTAGGTGGGATAACCGCCGGCCATGAATGACCACCAGGCTTGCCGTCGCACAATCAACGGCGTTATCGGCCCCTGCGGATACTCCGGGCCGTTCTCATACGCGCCCTCCGCCAGTACGACTGGTTTAATCGGCAGCAACTGGGTGTCATAAGCCACCGCCGGGTATACCTTGGCCCATTCCGTCCAGGTCTGGATCATGTTGAAATCCAGCCAGTCTTCCTGGTGAAAGAACTGCGACGAATGCGTCCAACCGCAGGGGTGGTAAGTGATCAAGTGCGCGCCGCCATCGCCTTCACGCAGCCCGTGAGCGAGGGCGCGCCACACCACCTCGTATCCGGTCGGCACGCAGTCGCCGCCGTTCACCCAGATGATGTTGGGCTGGCTCTTATAACGCGCGCCCAGCCAGCGGCCATACGCATATGCGTTCTCCGTGTTCAGCGTCTTTACATCGTTGACATAGTAGCCCCAGGTCGGCAACATCGCCAGGATCAGGCCGTTGTCTGCGGCCACGCGCGCCAGGTGATCGACGTGCTGAAAGTAGGCATCATTGGGGGTAGCCGGGTCATTGTTGAGCCAGGGCAGGTCGCCGGCAGCGTTCGGCCCCGGCGTCGGCCCTTCAAAGCCGGTACCCCCGCCCCACGCCAGCACGCCCTGGATGACGGTAAAGCCCTTGCGAGCGCGATTCGCCAGGTACTTCTCGGCGTCCTCGCGGGAATACTGCGCAACCAGCGGCCAGGCGGTATCGCCCATCCAGAAAAATGGCTGTTGCGCTGCGTCAACAAAATAACGTCCATTCGGACTGACCCGGATTGGTCCTTGCAGTGGCTGCGTCATGTTTTCACCTCGATGACAGCGTAGATTCCCGGAATCTGCGAGATTCCGGGAATCTAACATCAAACGCAAACGTGCTGAGTTTAGCGCCGCCTCGACAGGACTGCTCGCGCCAGAGCAGCGATAACCTGTATGCAATGCGCGAGAAGTCTGACTTCTACGTAACGCTACCTCACGACAATGCCAGGCACACCCTCAAGCAGTTTACGCAGCGCTCGTATCGCCGTGCGCATACCGTCCTCGCCGCTCAGGCCGCCGTGCGGCCCCGCCAGCTTCAAATGTGGTTCCAGCGTCAGGAATCCCCGGTAGTTGCCCTCGGCCAGCGCCTTGAGCAACGCAGGCCAATCGCCGTCGCCTTCGCCGGCAGGACAGATCGAGCCATCCGCCAGCCGGGCGTCCTTGACGTGCACGTGCGTCGTGAACTCCGACAGCAGAGGCCACGCATCGATCATCGGCTTGACCTTATCGACCACGAAGTTGGCCGGGTCGAACGCCGCCCGCAGCGCCGGCGAGTTGACTTTGACCAGGATATCGCGGCAGCGTTCGGGCAGGTCGCCGTAAATGGCGCGCTCGTTCTCATGCACCAGCGCCATGCCGGCGCGGTCAGCGCGTTCGGCCAGCAGCGCCATGCGCTCCAGAACCTCGTTGCGGTAGGCGGCAGCCTCGCCTTTGGGGATGTAAAAAGAAAACACCCGAATGAGCTTTGTGCCAAGCGCCTGCGCCGCATGAATAGCGCGATCCAGGCGCTCCCACTCAAATTCGCGCGGCTGGCCGATATCGGACTTGCCGATGGGGCTGCCGATGGCCGACAGCGCGCAGTCGTGCGCGCGCCGGCTCTCGGCGACGCGCTTCAATTGAGCGTCAGCCAGGTCCAGCACATTTCGACCCCAGGCGCCGCGCAGTTCCAGATGATGGACGCCCTCGGAAACCAGCACGTTCAATTGTTTGTCGAGGTCGTCATCGATCTCGTCTCCAAAGGCGCTGAGGATAAATTCTGCCATTGAAATAATCACTCCAGTCCGCGAATCGTCGCGAATCAACACGAATACGGGAAACAGATTCGCGTTTATTCGTGTAGATTAGTGGATAACATTTTCCCAACTGCGCCGCATAAAAGCCAGCGCATCGGCTGCCTGCGCCACCAGGTCATCCCACTGGCACTCAGCCGAGATGCGGCGGTCATAGCCGCACGTGCGCAGCACTTCCATGAAGCCTGCATAATCGTAACCGCCTGCTCCGGGCTGGCGGCGGCCGCCATCCGCTACGTGCACATGGGCGATCAGATCTGCTCTGGCTTTGACGTGTTCGAGCGGCTCGTGCTCCACTTCGATATGATGCAGGTCGATCAGCAGCCGCATGCCGCGCTCGCCCAGGCCATATTGCGCCGCGAACGCCTGCGCTTCGGCCACGCTGTTGATCGTGTTCGTCTCGCCGCGGTTCAGATGCTCCAGCGCCAGCGTGATCCCGGCTCGCTGCGCCTCGTCGACAGCAACCCCGATTGAGCCTGCTAACTGAGCTAACCCTGTATCGCGCGGGAAGCCGTCCGGTATGCGGCGAGCGCCCCCGCTGCCCAATACGACGACCTCACCGCCCAGCCGCACCATGCGCCTGAAGGCGCGGCTCAGATACGCGCGCAGCGCGGCGTGATCGACATTCGGCCCGACCAGAGGCAAACGAGATGGAACCAGGACGTTGAAAGATTCTGACCGCAACGGCGCCTGTTCCAGCGCGCGCAGCGCCAGTCGCGCCGCCGCATCATCGTCGAAAGGCTGTACGGCGCCGGCCGGCAATTCGCAGAAATCGTAGCCCGCCCGCGCCAGTATCTCGATCTGTTCAAGCGCGCCCACACAACAACCAAATCGCATGTCATGACTCCACACGGCCGTCACCAGGGTGAAGAATGCAGCCCAGGCGTGCCAGCCAACCTGCTCGTTACAGCTTGCGACGGCCCGCGACCAAATCCTGCAACAGCGCCTTATATTCGGCGCGATCCAGCGGAGTTGTCACGGCGCGTTCGGCGAAGCTGGACAATGTGATGGCGTTGGCGAGTTCCAGCGACATCAACCCTTCGCGCCCGTTGGTGCGCGGTTGGCGGCCTTCGGCGATGGCTGCGATCAGGTCTTGATAGACGGCCAGATGCCCGCCGGCGTCGCCGGGCAGGTTAACCGTCTCGACGTCGGAAGCCGGCTGGCCGAACGGCTCGCGGCTGCTGCGCAAATGCTCCTTAAGCGGCGGGGTGAAGCGATAGATGGTGAGTGTATCACCCACCAGTTCGATAGCGCCACGGTCGCCCACAATCTGGATGCGCCCCGGAGCGCCGGCCTCGCCTGTGCTGGAGGTGATGTAACCCGGCGCGCCATTGGGATACTCTAACATGGCCTGGAAGGTGTCCCCACACTTTCTTCGGTTCGCCGGCCAGGTGGCACAACAGATCAAGCGTATGCGGTGACTGGTTCAACAGCACCGCGCTGCCCTCGCCTGCCCATGTGCCGCGCCAGGTGGACAGCTTGTAATAGGCAAACGTGCGCAGCCACGGCTCCACGACCAGCACGCGCACCAGCGAACCGATCTCGCCGTTGTCCACCAGTGCTTTGGCGCGCTCGATCAGCGGGCGAAAGCGCTGCTGAAAATTGACCGCCAGTATTTTCCCGGCGGCATCGGCGGCGGCGATCATGCGATCGGCCTCCGCGACTTCGATGCTCATCGGCTTTTCGGTCAGCACATGCGCGCCGGCCGCGAAACCGTCCACCGCGATGGGCGCGTGAAACGGGTGCGGGGTGCACACACTGACCACATCGGGTTTGATCTTCGCGAGCAATTCGCGATGATCGGTGAAGAACGGGCAACCGGGCTGAGTACTCTCAGCCACTTCCGCGGCGCGCGGCGCGCCAGTGTCGGGATTGATGTCGCACATGGCGGCGATTTGCGCGTTGAGGATTTGCTGCAGCGCGCGGATGTGGGTGGGTGCAATGATGCCGCCGCAGCCGATAATCGCAAAACGCAGACTCGGTAATTCAGATGCCATGCCATCTCCTTAACAAGTTGATTTACCGTGATTGTAGTCTTAAGTTGGCTGCTGCATGTTCCCGACCCCATTGGCCCGCTGCTCACATAC
>JAMCQN010000137.1 GCA_023382055.1 Chloroflexota bacterium | reverse complement strand
ATCTGTTGGATAACACAATTGTCAGCTGGGACACTCTCTTCAATCGAACTTCGGTTAAAACCCACGGTATTCTATTAAGAGTATTCTCTCCCTCTCACATTCGGTATCCTACGGGCCAAAATTCTTATGCCGGTAAAACCGGCGCTTATTGATCTGATGGAGGATCAAGTGAATACGAAACTGTACGTGGGCAATCTGTCATATGACACAACCGAGAAGGAACTGCGCGATTTGTTCGGCAAGGCCGGTGTGGTCAAAGCTGTGACCATTCCAACCGACCGCATGTCGGGCCAGCCGCGCGGCTTCGCCTTTGTTGAGATGGAGAACGCCGAAGCGGCCGCGAAGGCGATCACCGCCTGCAACGGCCAGAGCCTGGGCGGCCGCCAGATCAAGGTCAACGAGGCCAAGCCGCCGGAAAATCGCGCCGGTGGTGGTTTCGGCGGCGGGGATCGTGGTGGCGACCGCGGCGGCAGCCGTGGCGGCAGCCGTGATCGGCGCTACTAGGATACAGAGACCTGGCAGGCGACATCACCTGTCGAGTAACCGTACACAACCCGGCTTCGCACTACGCGGAGCCGGGTTTCTGTTTTTCGCCGGCGGCATCGGGCAGGTTATGAAAACCTTTAGCGGCCAATTTATAAGGCGTCTTATACTGGGCTGCCAACTATGAGCAATGGAACGACTTATCGTTTGAACGAGTTCAGGCAACCGGTGGGGTTGCCAGTGCCCGGCTGGGCGCCCCCGCCTCGCCCGCCGCGCGCGCCGCTGACCGGGCGGTTCTGCCGCGTCGAGCCGCTGGATGCCGACCGGCACGCCGCCGACTTGTTTGCCGCCAACAGCGTTGACGACGGGCGCATGTGGACGTATCTGTCGGTCGGGCCGTTTGCGCGGTTTGAGGATTACGATGCGTGGATGCGCCGCGTGACGCCCGGCGACGACCCGCTATTCCATGCCATCGTGGACGCCGCCAGCGGGAAGGCCGTGGGTGTTGCGGCTTATCTGCGCATCGACCCGCCCAACGGGGCGATCGAGGTGGGGCATCTGGCCTTCTCACGCCGCCTGCAGCGCACGCCCGCGGCGACCGAGGCGATGTACCTGATGATGCGGCGCGCTTTTGAACTGGGCTACCGGCGCTACGAGTGGAAATGCGATGCGTTGAACGCCCCCTCGCGCGCGGCCGCGCAGCGCCTGGGGTTAAGGTTCGAGGGCATCTTCCGGCAGGCCGTGGTGTATAAGGGGCGCAGCCGCGACACCGCCTGGTTCGCGGCCGTCGAATCGGAATGGCCGGCGCTGCAGGCCGCCTTCGAGCGCTGGCTGGCCCCCGCCAACTTCGACGCGCAGGGGCGGCAGCGGGCGCGGCTGGCGGAGATGGTGGGCGGGTAAAAACACCTGACGGGTCTAAGCGGTGTACTCTCCGCCGGAAGACCTGTCAGGTGTTCAGTCGAAATCATCGGAAATCAAAGGCGCAATAGGGTGTTCTGGCAGTCCCGGCCGGTGCGCCTCGCTGAAACACTCCGCGCCGTCGAACCACGCCGTCGTTTCGATGATTTTGCTACCCAAAATCGTTGGGCGTTGTGAAAGCCCGAAAAACAAGCGCTTTTGGAGATGCTAGAGCGACAACAGACCTCCCGGCTTCGCTTGTTTGCTTTCACTCTCAAGCTTAGTTTCGGGCGGCGTCATGTTGTTCAGTTCACGGCGCGCCGAAATCGGCGATGAAATAGTAACCGCCGTTGCTGGCCGCCACGCCGAAGCCCACACTGGTGTAACGCGGCGATAGGATGTTGCTGCGGTGCGGCCCGCCGCCGGCTTCCTGGTAGTACCACATATCGAAGGCCTGCGCGGCGCTGCGAGCCCAGGCCCAGTTCTCGCCGGTGATGCGCCCGGTGAAACCCGCCCGGCTTATGCGCTGGGCTGTGGTCGCGCCATCCGAACCCATGTGGCTGCCGTAGCCGCGTTGCGCGCAATCCTGCGCGTGCAACTGAGCCGACAGTTGGAGCGCTGCCGTATCGACCAGCGCCCCCACGCCGTACGACGCGCGCGCCTGGTTATATAGCGCGAGGAGCTGGGAGCGCATGGCGTCCGCGCCGCCGATGTTCTGCGCTGCGGCGGGGGGCGGTGGCGGGACTGTCGGGGCGACGGCTGCCGCCGGCACACTATCGTCCTGCGCCGCTGTCGCAGCAATCGGCGCAGCGGCATGCTGCAAAGTCGCCGATCGGTCCGCCAGTGCACTCAGATCGGTCGACGGCATGACCAACTTCTGCCCGACCTGGATGGCGCCCGCATCGGTGATGTCGTTGATGCGCACCACATCGGCCAGCGCCACATCGTGCTGTTGCGCGATCTGGAGCAGCGTCTCGCCTGGCTCCACGACATACACCGTCCAGAACACGTTTTCGTCCGGCCACGCGCGGGCGGTGGGGACCTGCAGCACTTGACCCAGTTTCACCAGCCCCGTGTCGAACAGGTCATTCTTAAGCATGATGGACGCCATCGAGACGTGATAGGACATCGCAATGGACAGCAGCGTGTCGCCGGCCTGCACGGTGTACGGGCTGAGCGGCGCCACGGTTGGCTCTGCCGCCACGGTCGGCGTCAGTGCGTCGGTCACACTGGCAGTCGAAGCAGCGCCGATGGTCGCTGTCAGCGGCGTCGTCGCGGTGGCTGTTGCGTACGCCGTCGGAATGGGGCGGCTGATGGCGGTGAGCACATAGGTGGTTGATGTCGCAGCGACTGCGGCATCTGCCTGTGTCGTCGCCTGCGAGTCGGGCGCGCTGGTCGGCGTGACTGCTGGCAGGCTCCCGCTGCATGCCGCCAGAAGCAGCGCCAGGCTGCATCCGGCAAGCTGGCGAACAAACCGCCTATTCTGCTGTCGGGTCGTCCTGGCGCCGTTCATGCGGCTAATGGCGCCTGGCAGTTCGACCGGCGACAGGCGGGTAGCATTCCTTGCATACGTGAATTATAGTGAATGCGCTTGGCGCCCGCAGTCAGCGACGCGCTCCCAGCCTTATTCTGACTGCACTGACCCCTGCTGATTCAGTTTAAGCATCTCCTGCATGGCTGTGAGAGTGCGTTTGTTGCTGCGCTGCAGGTTGACCACCAGGATCATGTTGACGATGACCAGGAGCATCGCGGCCAACCCCAGGAAGATCACGCCCATGGTGTCGTTCATGTTGAAGTTTCCGCTGCCCGCGCCATCGCCGTTCGCCGGCGAGGAAAGGGGCGCTGTTCTTCGCGAACCAAAACGTCGCTCAGGTGGATTGAACCGTGGGCGTCAGGCGCTGTGACAGTTCATAGAGTTGGTTCGCATAGGACTCGATCAATTCGCGCTTTGTCAGCTTCTGCACCCACTCGGCAGGGATGCCGCTATCACCGTAGTAAGCGCCTGCCAACTGGCCATATACCGCGGCGGTGGTGTCGGCGTCATTGCCGAGATTGACGGCAAGCAGGCAGCCGGAACGGAAATCGTCGCTGTTATAAAACGCCCACAGCGCCGCTTCCAGCGTCTGCACCACATAGCCGGCGCCCCGGATCTCCGGAGGCTGGCGGCGCTTGAACGAGCCGCCGGCGATGTCGTTGATCTCCGGCGCCAGCGGATGCGTTTCCCAGTAACCGGACACCGGGGCGTAGTGCGACGCCAGCAATTCCTCTTTCGTCGCGCCCCTGACGGCGCCGACCAGCAACCCGCCAAAATACCGGCAGGCATCGACAGAAGCCGCCGCCCCATGGGTGGTGCGCGAACTGATGCCCGCGTATTCAATGGCTTTCGCCGGGTGTTGCGCGAAGAACAACGGTACCGGCGCCAGGCGCATCAGCGCGCCGTTGCCGGCGCTGTGCGAGTCGGTCGAACCGGAGTAGGGTTCGCCCGTTTCCTGGTAGCGGCTGAGCGCTGCGCTCACCGTCCCGCCGATATCAAAGCAAAACCCGGTGCTGCTCAGGTAACCGTCGCGCCACCAGCGCACGAAACGCTCCATCTGGTCCTTCGGGTCGTACCCGCGCCGTTCGATCAAACTGACCGCCAGACACAGCGCCATCGAGGTGTCGTCGGTCCACTGGCCGGGCTTCAAACGAAATGCCCCGCCGCCGACCATATCCTGTACAGGCGTGAAACTGCCGGGCAGCTTGAACTCCACGGCAGTGCCCACCGCATCGCCTGCGGCCAGCCCCAGCAGGCTGCCCGTATAGCGCTGAATTTGCTCCATCTACCCACTCCCCCTATAAATATCCGCCGCCAGCTTCTTTCCACTCGTGATAATCATCCAGCTCGTCTGCCATCACACCGGCCTGGGTGATATACGACGGGCGCATGCCGATAAACGTCCTGACCAGCAGGGGCAGGTGCCCCACGCTCAGCGGCCATTCCTGCCCCGCATCCTCCGGCGCCATCGAGAAGAAAGGCGCAGTCTCCAGCAAGTCCGGGGCGATTATCGCCGGACGGTGCGCGAACGCATTGCCGTACAAACACACATGCACACCGTAGTCGTCGAGCGCCAGCACTTTGATAACTTGATACGTTCCAGCTGCGCTGCCGGGAACCGAGTAAAACGCGCCGGGCGCGAGGTGAGGGTCATTCAGATCGGCGACGTTAGTCTGCGCCGGCAGGTCGCTGCCGAATGCCAGCAGATATTCCATCAGGCGCTGCAGCGTGGACTCCGCCGCCTCGCGATATTCCTCTGCGGATAGCTCGTCATCCGGCAGGTCGTCGTTGCCGTCAGGCACATTCTCGTTCATCCGGTCTCCAGGGCGTTACCACCCGATCGCGTAGCCGATGCTCCCTTTCGCAGCCGAGCCGCCCAGGATCACGCCGCGCTCGCGATCATAGCGGATACCCATACACTTGCCATTGCTCCAGCCGCCCACAACCGACACCTCATGGCCGCGCCGCCGCAACTCGGCGATCACTTCCGGCGCGATGCGATCCTCCGCCCCCATGCGCGCGGGGAATGCCTCGCGCGGGTAGAAGGAAGAAGGGAAATGCAATGAATCCACAGACGGCGCATCGAGCGCTTCCATGACGTTCATGCCGAAGTCCACCACGTTGAGGAAGAACTGCAGGGTCCACTGGTCCTGACCGTCGCCGCCCGGCGTGCCGAAAACCATGTACGGTTCGCCATTCTGTGTCACCAGCGACGGCGTGAGTGTGGCGCGCGGGCGTTTGTGCGGCGCGAGGGCGTTGGGGCGTTCGGCGTTGAGATAAAACATCTGCCCGCGCGTGCCGAGTGGGAATCCCAGACCGGGGATAACCGGCGACGTGCCGATCCAGCCGCCGCTGGGGGTGGAGGCGACCATATTGCCCAGGTGATCGATCGCATCCAGATGCGTGGTATCGCCCAGGTGCGCCTTCATGGCGCGCAGGTCGTCCGGTAAGTCCGCCCCGCTGCCGCTGCCCGGGCGGTCGCTGCGATGGGCGGCCTGCAACGCGCGCCGATTGTCAGCCAGGACATCCAGCGTTGTGTAGGCCGGGATGCCGCGACCCACGTCGCCTGGGCGCAATTCGCGCGATGCGACTGTCCCGACCAGTTCGCGCCGTTGCGCGGCATACTCCTTCGACAGCAGCATGTCCATCGGGACATCGTCGAAGCGCGGGTCGCCATAATAGGCTTCGCGGTCGGCAAATGCCAGCTTGGCGCACTCGATCAGGGTGTGCAGGTAGTCCGCGCTGTTGTGCCCCATAGCCGCCAGGTCGTAACCTTCCAGCAGGGTTAGTTGCTGCAGGAAAACCGGCCCCTGCGTCCAGGATGGACATTTGTGCACGTCCAGCCCGCGATAGTTTACGCTGACCGGATCTTCGATGTCGGCATACCACTCGGCCATGTCTTCATAGGCGAGCAGCCCAGCGCGCGCTTTGCCTGTGGCGTCGACGACGGGGTTCTGGCTGATGAAGTCGGCGATGCGGTGGGCGATCTCGCCCTTGTAAAACACGTCGCGTGCGGCCTCAAGCCCGGCGATGCGGCCTTTCGCCTTCACTGCCTTTTCGGCGGACACCAGTTGCTTCAACATGGCGGCGTATTCGGGGTTGCGCCACACCTCGCCGGTTTCGGGAGCCCGCCCGTTCGGATAATAAAGAGACGCCGTCGTCGGGTAGCGTTCTGTGAATTTTTGCTGGTTGGCAATCAGGTAGTTATGCAGTCCCTCGTACATGGGGAAGCCGTGTTCCGCCAGTTCAATTGTCGGCGCCAGCACCTGCGCGAAGCTCAGCGTGCCGAAATGCGCCAGCGCGACCGCCCAGGTATCGACTACGGCCGGCACGCAGGCAGGCAGGTATCCATCGCCGGGGATCAGGTCGACGTCGTTGGCGCGGCACCACTCGATGCTGAACGCCTGCGGCGCCCAGCCCAGACCGCTCACGGCATAAGTCTTTTTCTCTTTCGCGGAGTAAATCAAGGTGGGCGCTTCGCCGCCGGTGCTGTTGTTCTGCGGTTCCAGCAGATTGAGAGCGAAACACATCGCTGCGGCTGCGTCGACGGCGTTGCCGCCTTGTTCCATGATGCGAAACCCCGCCGCGCTGGCGAGGTAATGCCCCGATGTCACGATGCCGCGCGTGCCCATGACAACCGGCCTGGTTGTGAAATTAGCCATGGGCAAGAGTATATATCGCTCAGGCCACTTTCAACACGGGGACGACCGGCGCCGTCGCCACCGCCTCGATCTGCGGCAGGTTTGCGTCGGTGGGGATGCCCTGGTCATCCCAGTGATAGGAGCAGCCGACATAGTCCAGCAGGACGCCCAGCGCCTTCGGTTATTCAAAAACGATAGGCGCGAAGTCCTGCGGGCGATGGAAATTCAACTCCTGAACGGGCGACCAGGCTGCCCAGTGCGGATGGGACGTCTGGTCGCCGCACTTGTAGAAGTTCGCCATCCACCGCTGGCCCGACAGGTTCCCCAACCTGCCGACATGAACCTCGAACAGCGATAGCGGCGCGCGCAACTGAACGGTCCATTCCATAGCATCAGTAATCTCAGGATTTACGACAGCCGGCATGGAATGGGCGACTTGGATGCCGGAAGCCAACTGCGCGGGGATGTAGGCGAAGCGTCTAAATCCGCCGGGAATACGTGTGGGGTCTTCGATATAAGAGCAGTGCAGCGTTCCGCCGCAGTTCAGCTCGAAGTTGATGTACCCTTTATCGGGCTTTGGCTGGGCGAACCACTCGACGCAACTGTCGGTGCATACAGGTGCGAGGTATTCAGTCTGCACGCTGCGGATAAAGCGATCCTGTACCTGGAAATAGACGGCGATGGTGCTGCCGTCGTGCAGTACCTTGACCTGAGTGCGTGGGCGATGGGTGCTGCTTTCCAGCCTGAAGTGCGATACTTTTGCTACTTCGGCCGATTGCCACGCCTGGCTATTCCATTGTTCAACGAGAGCAGGGAGCGCTCGCGCTCTGCGAACGAGATACATCATGGCAATCACCGTTCATCTTTTCGCGGCTACAATCCCATTTTGCACCCGCCAGGCAGATATGCCAAATCAACTCATTCTTTGTTAAAATCTTTAGACATATTTTCCTGTTGTCTGGAGCAGCATTACGAAAGCAAGTTATCTGAACACCGTATCCCGTTGGCTCGATCATCTGCAACCGTCGGAATCCACTGTGCTGGCCGGCGCGGCTATTTTTGTTGGGTTGGCCGGCGGCGCCGGTGTATGGCTGTTCAAGCGGCTCATCGATCTCGCCCATATCGGCGCGTTTAACGGTGTCGGCGGCCTGCTGGCGTTAGCGGGTAACTGGACGGTATTTCTCATTCCGGTGCTGGGCGGTATCGTCGTCGGCCTGATCCTGCATTTCTTCGTCGGCGAGGAACGCCACCACGGAGTCGCCGGGATCATGGAAGCGGTGGCGCTGGCCGGCGGGCGGCTGCGTTACCGCCGCGTACCGGCCAAAGCCGTCGCAGCGGCGATATCCATCGGCGCAGGCGCATCGGTCGGGCCGGAGGACCCATCTGTACAGATCGGCGCCGCCCTGGGTTCGATGGTTGGACAGGTATCGCGCCTGTCCGATGAGCGCGTGCGCACGCTGGTTGCCGCCGGCGCGGCAGCGGGCATCGCGGCGGCCTTCAACGCCCCCATCGCTGGAGTGTTCTTTGCGCTGGAGGTGGTACTCGGAGAACTAAGCGCCGGGTCGCTGGGCGTGGTGACCCTGGCCGCTGTGATTTCCGCCGTCTTCACACAGGCAGTTTCCGGCCCGCAACCTGCGTTCCACGTTGCGGCGTATGCCTTTAACGGCATCAGCGAGTTGCCATTTTATCTGGGCCTGGGCGTGATCGCCGGGCCGATTGCAGCAGCGTATATTTTTCTGCTGGACGCATCTCAGCGCACTTTCCACAACTTGCGCATGCCGCGCTGGGTCAAGCCGGCAATCGCCGGTCTCGCTGTGGGCGTGGTCGGCATCTTCCTGCCGCAATTGTTCGGCGTCGGATACGAGACCATTGGTTCGGTGCTCAGTGGCGAGACGTTTGCCTTTGGCATCGTGCTGCTTCTGCTGGCGGGCAAGTTGATCCTTACGCCGCTCAGCATCGGCAGCGGGTTCCCTGGGGGCGTGTTCGCGCCTTCTCTCTTTATCGGCGCAATGGCCGGCGAGGCGTTTGGTCAGGCCATGGCATTTGTGTTCCCGCAGTTGCACCTGGCGCCGGCCGCGTTCGCCATGGTGGGGATGGCTGCTGTGCTGGCGGGCTCCGTGCACACGCCTTTGACCGCCATCATCCTGCTGTTCGAGATGACGAATGACTATCGCATCATCCTGCCGGTGATGTTAGCCGTCGTCGTCAGCCTGGTTATCTCGCGGCGGCTGATGCACGATTCGGTTTACACGCTGGCTCTCGCGCGCAAGGGCGTGCGGCTCGAGCGCGGCCGCGACGTGGAGTTGCTCGAGGGCATCCGAGTAGACGAGGTAATGGAGCGCGAGAATGAGACGCTGCGCGAGAACGAGACGCTGACCGAAGCCTCGGAATGGCTGTTGCATACGCGCCATCATGGCGCGCCGGTCATGGATGCTCAAAACCACATCGTCGGAATCCTGACCCTGCAGGATCTGGAGCGCGCGCAGAATCAAGATGGTGAAAAGAAGAACAACTTGATGGTAGGCGATGTATGCACCCGCGAATTGCTGACAGCGTTCCCGGACGAGTCGATCGGCGCGGCGCTGCGCCGGATGAGCACGCGCGACATTGGCCGCCTGCCGGTGGTCTCGCGCGACGACCCGCGCGAGCTGGTCGGCGTGCTCAGGCGGACTGATATGGTGCGCGCCTACGACGTGGCGCTGACGCGCCGCGCCGAATCGCGCCATCAGACGCATCAGATCCGCCTGGGCGCTTACAGCGGCGCGCAGATTGAAGAAGTGCGGGTGCAGTCGAATTCGTCCTGCGCGGATAAGCGCGTGAGCGAGGTCAGTTGGCCGCAGGATTGTGTGATCGCCAGCATACGGCGCGGCAGGACGATCATCGTCCCGCATGGCAGCACGGTCATCAAGACGGGTGATGTGCTGGTCATCGTGACATCCAGCGGCGATGCGCATCAAAAGTTGCGCGAACTGAGCCAGTCGACCTAACGCCTAACCCTTCGTACTTGCGTAGCAGGCCGGAGCGCTTTGCTCGTCATGCAGGTGCGCGGTGCTTGTGCGGCGTCACCCGCAGGTCCGGGACCGCAACCGGTGCATCTGTTGAGATTCCGCCGGCAAAATGCGCGAAATGTGTAGCCCGATTACACAATTCGTGGTTGCCATCGCCGTCTCCATCCTTTACCCTCTTTGGAGATGACAAATCATTCACATAACCTGACTGCGGGGAGGAAAACTGTTGTCGCCGGCGCGCTCGGCGAGTGTGTGCACGTCGCAGGGGTAACCAATTTCCTGCGACTGGCGGAAGCCGCTGGCTGGCGCACCATATTCCTGGGCCCGGCCGTGCCGATTGAGCGCGTGTTGGCAGTGGCGCGCCATGAAAATGCCGACATGGTGGGCGTGTCGTATCGCCTGACGCCGGACACAGGCGAGCGGTTGCTGGCTGAATTCGCCGAAGCAGCGGATGACCTTCACGCGGCGGGCGTGCGCTTTGCGTTTGCAGGCACGCCGCCGGTCGCGGCGCGCGCAAGTGCGCTCGGTTTTTTCGAGCGCGTCTTCGCGGGTGGCGAGCCGGCTGACACGGTTCTGGCGTACTTGAAAGGCGAGACGGTCGCCGAACTGCGCGAGGATGATTTCCCACAACGCACAGTGGACCGCATAAAGTGGAAGGCGCCCTACCCACTGATCCGCCATCACTTCGGCCTGCCGACCCTGGAAGCGACCCGCGAGGGCGTCGCCCGGATCGCCGAGGCGCGCGCGCTGGATGTCATATCGCTCGGCATCGATCAGGATGCGCAGGCGAATTTCTTCCACCCGGAACGGCAGGATAAGCGCCGCACGGGCGCCGGCGGCGTGCCGGTGCGCAGCGCGGATGATTACCGTTCATTATTTTCAGCCAGCCGGTGCGGGAATTACCCGCTGTTGCGAACGTATTCAGGCACCGATGACTTTATCCGGCTGGCCGAAATGTACATGGAGTCCATCAACAACGCCTGGTGCGCCATTCCGCTTTTCTGGTTCAACCGCATGGATGGGCGCGGACCGTGGGACGTTGAAGGCTCAATTCGCCAGCACCAACTCGTTATGGCCTGGTATGCGGAACATGATGCGCCAGTCGAGTTAAACGAACCCCACCACTGGGGCATGCGCGATGCCAGCGACGTGGTTTGCGTTGTATCGGCCTACTTGTCGGCGTATAACGCCCGCGCGTTCGGCGTGCGCGATTACATTGCTCAGTTGATGTTCAACAGCCCGCCGGGTCTGACCGACCGCATGGACCTGGCCAAGATGACGGCGATGCTGGATATCATCGAGCCGCTGGCGCGCGCCGATTTCCGCATCTGGCGCCAGACCCGCACCGGCTTGCTGAGTTACCCGCTCGACACCAACGCGGCGCGGGCGCACCTTGCGAACAGCGTCTACCTGCAGATGGCGCTGCGGCCCGATATCGTGCACGTCGTTGGTTATACCGAAGCAGATCATGCAGCGACTTCCGATGACGTCATCGAATCCTGCGCGATCGCCCGACGCGCCATCGAGACCGCCGTGCAGGGCATGCCCGACATGACGGCGGATAGCGCGATCCGTGAGCGCCGCAAAGCCATCCTCGCCGAGGCCGGTGTGACGCTTGACGCCATCCGGTCGCTGGCGGAGCCGGGCGTCGAAGATCCATTTACGGACCCAGCCACCCTGGCAAGGTCGGTGGAGGCGGGCATCATGGATGCGCCGCAACTGAAGAACAATCCATACGCGCGCGGTGCAACATTGACGCAGGTCAGCCGGCAGGGCGCTTGCATCGCAGTCGATGAAACAGGCCACGCGATATCAGAATCGGAACGCATCGCGACACTTGTCAAGGAGAAAACATTTTGAACACACAATCAGACTTCACCATCATCGGCGCCGGGAATGGGGGAAAGGCCATGGCAGCGCATCTGGCCCTGATGGGCTGCGATGTCACGCTATATAACCGCACATTCGACCGCGTCGCCGCCATACACAAACGGGGCGGCATCGACCTGGAAAGCTATGACGGCGGGCCGCGCGGTTTCGGCCGCCTGACCTGTGTGACTGCCAGTATGGAGGAGGCGATTGCGCAGTCCCGTGTCCTGATGGTTGTGACGCCATCGAGCGCCCACGCCGATATCGCGGCGCATATGGCGCCATTCCTGCGCGATGGCCAGATTGTCGTGCTGCATCCGGGACGCACATGCGGCGCCATCGAGTTTGACAAAGTGCTGCGTGACAAGGGCTGCCAGTCCGATGTCACTGTGGCGGAAGCCGAGACGTTCATCTACGCCAGCCGCTCCGACGGGCCGGCGCAGGCGCGCATCTTCCGGATCAAAGAAGCCGTTCCGCTGGCGGCGCTGCCGGCGACGCGCACTCAGAGCGTCCTGGATGCCCTTCAGCCGGCATACCCGCAGTTCATCGACGGCGTGAACGTGCTGAACACCGGGTTGAACAACATGGGAGCCATCTTCCATCCCGCGCTCACGCTGCTCAACGCCGGGCGGATCGAGTCGACCAATGGCGATTTTCAGTTTTATATCGAGGGGGTCACGCCTTCGGTGGCGCGCGTGCTGGAGGTGCTGGATCGCGAACGTGTGACCGTCGCTGCGGCGCTGGGGATTCGCGCGCGCACGGCCATGGAATGGCTGCAGATGGCCTACAACGCCGCCGGCAACGATCTGAACGAGGCGATTCACAACCAGACGGGTTACTATGGCATCAAGGCGCCCGCAACGCTCAACCACCGCTACCTGTTCGAGGACGTTCCGATGAGCCTGGTGCCTATTGCCGCGCTGGGGCAGCGCTACGGCGTCTCGGTGCAGGGCATGGACAGCATTATCCAGTTGGCCTGCATCACGCACCACACGGACTACTGGCGGCGCGGCCGCACACTGGACAAGCTGGGAATCGCGCAACTCAGCGTGAACGAGATCACCCAGTACGTGAATGAAGGCATGCGAGAGGTCGCGTACTGAGCGCCCGCCTGCCAATACACGCTGCCGGCGGCTGACTGCAATATCGGAAGTGCGGCGTGCCTGGACAGACTGCTGCGCTATACTCGTTTTCATGGTAGATCGCATCCGCATCATACTCGTCGATGATCACGTCATTCTGCGCCAGGGCACGGCTGAATTGCTGCGCCATGAACCTGATATTGATGTCATTGGAGAAGCCGGCGATGGGCAGGAGGCCATCGACCTGGTGCGAATTTACCGGCCACACATTGTCGTCATGGACGTGAGGATGCCGGGCTTGTCGGGCGTGGAAGCGACGCGCCAGATTCGCGAGTTGTGGCCCGAAGTCCAGGTGCTTATCCTGACTGCGCACGACGACGATCAGTACGTATTTTCGCTGCTCGAGGCCGGCGCCAGCGGTTATCTGCTGAAAAACGCCCCCATCACCGAACTGGTGAAGGCCATTCGCCAGGTGCACGCGGGTGAATCGCCCCTGGCGCCGTCCATAGCGCGCAAGATCGTGGCGCGCATGATGAGCAATTCTGCCAGGACGCCTGCACAGCCCGGCGAGCCGGCCATGGTTGAGGAATTGACTGATCGTGAGCTGGCGGTATTGCAGTTGGTGGCGCAGGGAATGAGCAACCGCGCGGCCGGCGAGGCGTTGTTTATCAGCGACCGCACGGTTCAAGCGCATCTGACAAACATCTACGCCAAACTGGGTGTCACTACGCGTCTCGACGCGGTCATGATGGCTATACGCAAAGGATTGCTCACGCTGGAGTCATAGCGCCGCAGCGCAGCCAAGAGCAGCATGCGTTTCACATCGGTTTCACGTTCGTTGCTGGCGCACTCGCTGGTGTGGATCGCCTTGCCCTATGGCCTGCTGGCGATCAGCCTGGTCGTCGCCGGGATCGTCATTTACCAGCAGACCGTCACAGCGCTCCTCGTCGACCGCGACCGTCAACTGGCCGTATTGGCTGCCGATAGTGTATCGCAGGGGCTGGAAGGATATGCGCGCGTCCTTGAAGCGCTTGCCGGCAACGCGGAATTGCTGAGCGATTCTGATGCGGTGCGCAGGGCGGCCATTGCATCCACCTCCAGCGCGCTGGGTATTTTTAATGCCGGTGTGGCTCTGACCGATGAAAACGGTGTCATTCGCACATTTGTGTCCAATGAGGTAACGTCCGCGCTACCGCTGATCAGCAATCAGGATTTCTTCCAATCCGTGCGCTCACAACTGGCGCCCTCATTCAGCGGCGTCGTGACTGATCCTTTGACTGGCGAACCGATGATCATCATTGCTGTGCCGGTATTCCGGCAACACGCTGCTTTTGCCGGCGCGTTGCTGGGCGCCGTGCAACTGCGCACATCGGCGCTCAAGAACCTGGTCAATGGCCTGGTTGTTGGCGCCAGTGGCTCGGCCTACCTGGTAGGTCATCGCGGAAGAGTGATTTACCACCTCAACGCGGCGCTGATCGGCGTTGATTTCATCAACCGGCCATCGGTCTCCCAGGTCGTTCTGGGTCGCAGCGGCGGTCTGGTCTGGCAGGTGCCAGGCGGCGAGAGCTACGTGGATGGGTACGCTCCGATCAGCATCGCTGGCTGGGGTCTGATTGTGCAGGAATCATGGGAGATGGCAGCGGCGCCTACACAGGCACATTTTGCATTGCTGGTGTTGATCGCGATTTTTGTCACGATCATCGCAATGTCATTGATGTGGTTTGGGATGCGTCAGATTACTGCGCCGGTTCAATCCATCGCGGACCAGACCACACGGCTGGCCGCCGGTGACACGATCGAGACGATACAGCACAGCCAGGTCAAAGAAGTTGATGCGCTGGGCCACGCGTTCACTCGTATGGCGGAGCAGATTGCCACATACCGTGAGGGACTGCGCCGTTATGTGGGTGCGATTACGGAGTCGCAGGAGGATGAACGCCTGCGCCTATCGCGAGAGTTGCACGACGACACGGTGCAGAGCCTGATGGCTATCGGCAGGCGCATCGAGATCTATGAATCGTCTGAGCAGGACGCCGGCCGACTGGCTCAACTGCAGGAATTGCATGCGATGGTCGATGACACGGTGAAGGGTGTGCGGCAGATCAGCCGCGATCTCAGACCGCTGATCCTGGACGACCTGGGCATCGTGCCCGCGCTGCGCACGCTCGTGCGCGCCGCGCGCGAAGGGGCCGGCGCCGTCCCGCTTGCGAAGTTCCAGGTGTCCGGCGATCAGAAGCCGCTTGCTCCGGAACAGGAACTGGCCATCTACCGCATCACTCAGGAGACATTGAACAACGTGCGCCGGCATGCGCATGCGACCGAGGTCGAGGTCAGCCTGACCTATCTCCCACACGCCGTCAACCTGGATGTTGTGGACAATGGCATCGGTTTCCAGGCGCCGCCATCCATTGCCGAGTTGGCGCAAAGCGGGCATTTCGGCCTCATGAGTATCCAGGAACGCGTCTGGGCGGTTGGCGGCGCCCTGACGATTGACGCTCAGCCAGGCCGGGGAACGCGCCTGGCTGTCGCCGTACCCATCGAACTGTGAGCGATCGGCCTCACATGATCTCCTGAGTGTTTCCCCGCTTCCGAGTTCCACATACTCTACGCGCTGAGCGGGAACTGGCAAAATCGCGTAACTCGATCGGGCGGGATAGCGCTTAACACAGGGTACCTGGCCGGCTATGCTTAATACGGGGGTGTTGCAGACGTTCGGCAGCGCTTCCGAAAACGAGTAGTAGAAGGGGTATGAAATGATCGAGCAGAAACAGGTGTTATCGCACACTTTGCGTGATGTGCTTCCCGAGGCCGCGCAGCAGCTTTACATCAAAGTTTATGAACAGTCATGGGACCAGTATGATCCGCAGCGTGATGGACCGACGACCCGGGAAGCCGTGGCGTCTCGAGATGCGTGGAACGCCGTTACACGCGAGTTCGTGCAGGATGATGCAACGCATAAGTGGCATCGCAAGGGAGAAACCGTAACTGCGCCGGTTGCGCAGAAGAATCGCGGCGCGATGGGTCTCTTGAAAGGCATATTCAAGCGCAGCATGTGAAAGGGATTTGCATCGCCTGAGTTGGTCGAAAATAGTTTTCATAACCTGCTCCGCGTCCCTGTCCTCCAGGAGGTCCGATGCGCCCCCGAGGCCGGGGGTTATGAGCAGCGTCAAGACCGAAGGGGTACTGTTGGCAACCAACTTATTCCTGTAGATACGCAGTAGCGTCGGCTGGCAGAGCCAGATCATATCGCGATTCCGCTTAGATCGATTAAGCAAGCCGACGCTTGTTTTAGATTTACCCGCGTGTTATTGTCTGCAAAGATCCATAGTGTTTATGCGCCAGGTCGTTATGTGTGCATGGCTGGAGGTGCGGCGAGCAGGTAGCCAGACAGGCATTGACTGAGAGGAAATAAAATGTCTTATTGGATAGATGAATTGGATAATCCATCGAGTGTTGAGCGCCGGCGAGCGCGGGTGGTGCTGATTGAACTGGGTCCGGAAGCAGTTTCCAACCTGGTTGCGGCGTTGAACGACCCGCATGTGCGGGTGCGCCAGGAAGTCGTCAAGGCGCTGGAAGCTATTGGCGGCGATTCTGCTGCTAAAGGCCTCGTCAAGGCGCTGGAAGATGAGGATGTTGGTATCCGCTGGCTGGCGGCAGAGGCGTTGGGAGAATTGGGCGTGACGGGACTTCGGCCAGTGCTGGAAGCGCTGGTACACGATTCCGGCCTGAGCTGGCTGCGCGAAGGCGCTCACCACGTGCTGCACTTCTACAAAGGCGAACTGAATAAGCCGCTTGAGCAATTACTGAGCGCGCTTGAGAACAGCACAATTACCGAAGCCGTGACCTGGGATGCCGGCGTGGCGCTCCAGTCGTTGAATTCGCTGCACCGTCAACCCAAACCCGAAATCTTTCATGCCTGGAGGTAACTCCTCGCAAAACGCCCTGCTGGTCCGGCCAGGATGCCGGCAGATCGCGCACAGGTTCGTTTCACTGCATCGCTGGCGGCAGGGTTGCGTTCGGATTGCGGCGATCTCGTTCGCCCCAGATGCCCAGTCCCCCATCCAGCAAAATCTGCGTGATCTCGCGGAACGGCGCGGCGCCGCGCCCCAATTCCACCCAGCGCCCTTTTGAATCCACCCCGTACGCGCCTGCGTCGGATGGAGTAACCGGCCCGCCCGGCCACAACTCGCCGTTCGGGCGCCCGTCAAAGGTGATGTCCTTGTAGTGCATGAACCGGATGCGGTCAACATACTTCCGGACCGTGCCCAGCACATCGAACCCGCCCAGCGTGATCTGCCCTGCATCGCAACAAAACCCGACCAGCTTTGGATCCGTGAGCGCCAGCAGTTGCTCGAAAGGCGGTTGTGTTTCAAAGACAATGTACTACAAAAATCGCTGCCGGAAAAACAGCACCCCCGGCGCTGCCATAGCAGGCCGGGGGCTGTTGTGCGTCGGGATGTCTCGATTTGAGCGGATCCCCTATCAGGGCACGACGTTCATCTCGCCGGCCATACCGAGTTTGTAGTGGCCGGGTTTGTTGCAGAAGTACACGTAGCGTCCCGGCTCAAGCGTCACGATCATCGCGCCACTGGCGCCGGCGTTGACATCCTCCACAGAACCGAGTTTGGTGAACTGCGTCGAGTTCTCGTCAATGGACGAGCCATCCGACGCCAGCGGCAGCTTGTCCAGGGCCAGATCGGTCTTCACCAGCCACATCTCGTGCATTTGATCGGTCGCGTCGTTGACGACGACAAACTTCACCACACCGGCGTGGACGGTGGACGGCGTGAACTTGAATGCGTAGTTAGTCATGTCTACGGTGACGACCTCGGTGGGAGTCAGCTCGGCGCTGGGCGTCATCGATTCAGTCGGCGTCACCGACTCAGTGGTTGTCATGCCCATCGACGCGGACATGGTAACCGGTGTGAACGCGACCATGCCGCTGGCCGGGATGGTGAACTCGCCGGCCATGCCCAGTTTGTAGTGGCCGGTGGTGTTGCAGAAGTACACATAGTGGCCAGGATCGAGTTTGGCAGTCATCTCGCCGCCCTTGCCAGGGTCCACATCCTCGACCGAGGCGACCTTCGTGATCTGGGATGAGGTTTCGTCTACCGATGTGCCATCCGCCTGGAGCGGCAGCTTGTCTACGGGCAGGTCAGTCTTGAAGATCAGGATCTCGTGAATCTGGTCGCTGGAATTGTTCTGCACGATGAACTTCACGACGCCGGCCGAAATCTGGGTGGGCGTAAAAGCGAAGGTGAAATTCGTCATGCTCACGCTGACGACCTGGTCAGGGGTCAATGGTGTTGATTGAGCCATTGCCAGCGTGCCGGTTAAGACGGTGGTTCCTGTCATCGCCATCGTATCGGTCATTGCGGCGGCGCTGGTTGGCGCCGCCGTATTGGTCGCGGCCGGTGCGGCGGTTTCAGTCGGCGCGGCAGTGGTGGGCGCGCTGGTGGGCGCGCTGGCTTGCGCGCCGGTGCAGGCGGCCAGCGCGAACATTACAACAGATGACAATACAACGAACTGCGAACGCATTTTTTCATTCTCCTCTAACTCTCGGACATTACAGACCCGGGACACCGGCCAACCCGAGACAACTGATGCGCGAAATCGACTGGGGCGATTCAGTCCCATATTCCGCGTTAATACAGTCCGCCGCAAGACGCAAAAAAAGCGAGCCCAATAAGCTTCGGATCAGTGCTCGTGTTCGGTGCTTGCTTCGTGCGGTCCGGTGTTTACAAGCGCTGCATTGTACAGCGGCGCGGGGAACGGTACAGTGGCATGTGTCATGCGGAAAACTGACATTTGTCACAACCTGTCACAGTCAGCCCATGAATGAATTCTGACGCGGCTCGCGGCCCCGTCTTGGATTCGGTTGGCGAAATTGGTTTCGAGGTGTGTCGCCCCTCCTGCCGCCTCAGGGTGGACACACAGGGCAGGCACACAGGCCTGCCCGTACGTCTATGTGAGTCGCCTGGAGATTCTTCCCCTACCCCTTCAGCGCGCCTTCGACCATGGCGCGAAAGAATACGCGGCGGGTAAACAGGAACAGGATGACAACCGGCAATGCGATGATGATGCACGCAGCAGCCAGCACCTGATAGCCGATCACGAACTGGCCGATGAAGTCATACAGCCCGAACATAGCGGTCTTCAGCTCGTTGCGGCTGACCAGCAGATATCCGGCGATGAACTCGTTCCACACACCCACAAACGAGAGCAGGAATGCGGATGCCAGCCCCGGCGTCGCCAACGGCGCGACGATCAGGAAGAGCGCCTGTACCGGCGAGCAGCCGTCGATAAACGAGGCTTCTTCCAACTCGACCGGGATGGTGTCGAAGAAAGCCTTGACGATCCAGATGCTGAACGGCAGGAAGAAACCGACGTAGACGATGATCAGGTAGATGCGCTCTTCGTAACCCGGCATGGCTTTGCGCAGGAACACGCCGATCTGGTACAGCGCGATCAGGTTGGTCAGCAGAGGGATGCCGGTGATGGCCAGGATCGCCACCTGCAGCGTGTGGCGGCCGCGAAAGCGGAAGCGCGAGAAAGCGTAACCCGACATGCCCGCCAGCATAGTCACGAGCAAAGACGCAGCCACGGCGTAGAGCAGCGTGTTGGGCAGGTAGATGCTGACCATGCGCCCGGTCAGGTCGATCCCCAACAGCGACTTCGGGTCTGGCTTCGAGTCGATGATGCGGTTATAGCCTTCCAGCACGAACCGGCAGGCGGTGATGTCGAACGAGTGTTGCGGCGTATCGCACGGCAGCAGCACGGGCGGGTTCTTCTGCACGTCTTCCTGGCGCTTGGTGGAGGTGATCAGTGTGCCGAATACCGGCAGCAACATCATGATGCAGATAAGCAACAGCGCAGCGTTGAAGAACCACGGCTGCAACCTCTTGGTAATGTGGTAATAGCGCGTGCTGCGCGGGAGATAGTCCGAGGTCTGTTCCATTAAGCCCGCTCCACCCGGTCGATGTCCGTGCGCGAGATGCGCAGGGCGAAGATGATGAGCGCCAGGTTGATAATAGCCATGAATACTGAAAGCGCCGCAGCCTTGCCGAAATCCAGTTGGCCGAATCCGATGGTATACAGCAGATAGCTGAGCGTTTCCGTCGCAGTGCCCGGCCCGCCGCTGGTCAGGCTGAAGATCATGCCCACGCCGTTGATGCCGGTCAGCGACAGGTTAAACAGCGCGACGACCAGGGTGGGCAGCACCAGCGGGAATGTGATGAAGCGGAAAGAACTGAATCCGTTGGCTCCGTCGATGGAAGAACTCTCCAGGACTTCGCGCGGGACGGTCTGCAGCGCCGCCAGGATCAGCAGTGTAGTGAAAGGCACGGCTTTCCAGGCCGAGGCTAAGATCAGAAGCAACAGCGCCGGCGCCGGCGGAAATGGCACACCCGGAATGATGGGCAGAGGTTGCGGCGTCGTGAGGATGGAAATGCCGTTGGGCGCGCCGAACAGGAATGGGTTGGCGAAGAATGGCGATAGCAGGCCGTAGTCGGGCACGATGAACAAGCGGAAGATCAGGCCCACGATAACGTCGGACAGCACCCACGGGATAAAGATCAGCGTCAGGTACATGCCCGACAGGCGCAGCTTGCGGTTCAGAAACAGCGCCACGCCAAAAGCTACCGCCAGTGTCAGCACGGCATAGCCGACGAGGAAAAACAGCGTGATGTAGAGGCTGTCGCCGAACGAACCGCTATTGAAGACCCGCTCGAAATTCCTCGTCCCGTTATAAATCTGCTTGCCGGCCTGGAACGTCTGCGTGCTGAGGAAGAAGGAATAAATGCCGGGATAAAACTGAATGGCTGCCAGCACCAGCAGCGTAGGCAGCAGCAGCCAGAATGGCAGGGTGCGCGAGAAAAACGACTGCCGGATGCGCGGTTTTTTGTGCGACAGCGATTGAGTTCCGTGTACAGCCTGTACGGGTGCAGCCATAGGGTTACGACTATTGAAATGGGAGAAGCCGGCCATCCGGCCCTGGCTTCTCCCCTGCGAACAGTCTGGTCCACGGAGTAACGATGCGGGGACCAAACCAGCGACTACTTATTCTTGTTGTAATCGTCCTGAGCGGCCGCCAGCGTGGCGGCGATGTCAGCCTTGGGATCTTCCTTGATCAGGTGATAGATGGCCTGAGCGATGATCTTCTTGGCTTCGGGCAGTTTGGTCAACGAACCTGCCCACGGCTTACACAGACCGGCGGTCGCCGGGATGGCTTCCTTGTAGAAGGTCGTCTGGAACAGTGGATCCTTGGCGATCGCGGCCTCGGTCGGCAGGCCGCCGCCGGGGGACTGCACCCACGCGGCGTTGTTCTTCGGGTCCATGATCCAGTTGATATAGGCGTGCGCGCCGTCGACATTCTTGGCGCCCTTGGGGATCACGAAACCGGTGAAGGTGGTGCCGCAGGAGGGCTGCTTGCCCGCCGGCGCGACGAACGGGGCCAGCTTGACCTCGCCGGCGTTGATCGCGTCGATCATGTCCTGCTCCGACTTGGTGTTGTACTGTTTGCCGGATGGGGCGGTCAGCGGGTTGATATAGCGATAGCCGAAGATGCCAGTCGGGATAGAGGCCGCCGACGCGTCTTTAAAGGCTTCCTCTTCCTGGAACTTGCCGGCGAACACGATGTCGGGCGAGTAGTTCTTGGCGACGATCTCGCGCATGAACTGGATGGCCTGGATATTTTCGGGCGTGTTCAACAGCATGTTACCCTTGCCGTCATCAAACGTGCCGCCGAATGACGAGATGGCCGTCCAGAAGTAACGGGTGGTGCCTTCGCCGGCGAAATCGGTGGAGCCGAAGTAGGTGATGATGTAGTGCTTGGCATTCTCTTTCTGAATGGCCGCGGCGTCCGCCATAAACTCCTCCGGCGTCTTGGGATACGTTTTATTGGGGAAGCGGTCGGCCCAGTAGAACACCAGTTGCGGCTGTGAGGACACGGGCACGCAATACAGCTTGCCGTCGGGGCCGGTGCAGGCCTTGATGGCGTTGGGGTCGAGGTCCTTGTACCAAGCCTGCTGCGTCACCCAGTCGGTGATGTCCTGAACGGCGCCGTTGTTGTAGAAGGTGACCAGGTCGGTGGTGCCCATGTGCATCAGGTCGGGCACTTCGCCGCCGCCCTGGACGGCTGCAACCAGCGCCAGGGTCATCTTGTCCCACGCCTGGGGCTGGTTCACCCAGGTCAGTTTGCCGGCCATGTCCTTGTTGAACTGCGGGATGGCCGTGCGCAGGTACGCATTGCCGACGCGCTCATCGGACTTGGGGTCTTCGTTCTTCTCGTCATACTGATACCAGGTGACGACGGTCTGAGGTGCGGCGGCAGCCGCCGTGGTTGCGGTCGCCGCAGGAGCAGCGGTTGCGGCAGGCGCTTCGGTTGCCGCCGGCGCCGCGGTTGCTGCAGGGGCTGAAGTTGCTGCAGGTGCGGATGTCGCAGCGGGCGCCGCTGTCGACGTGGCAGCGCCGCCGCAGGCTGCAAGTAACAATAAAGAGAGCGATGTGCCTGCAAACAAAACGTTCTTTAGACTGGACATGATATTGGTTTCTCTCCTCATCCTAAACAAAGCGGCTTTGCGCGTCCAGCGGCATACCCAGCCGTGATCCGTCGCAAAGTCTATGCAAACACGATATATACCAATACGTAAGCTTTCTGTGAAAAAGATTTTCACTCGCTTGTTTCGTTCCCTCTTGGGTGGTCACCTCCTCTGCAGTCTCACGTGGCGATCGACGCCATAAAGAAGCATCGATGTGAGCAAGTGTATTAAGTGACTATTTAATCGTAACATAGTTAAAAGGGTCGGTCAAGGCGAGCAGGAAAACCGCAGCAATTCTAAATATGGACAGAGCCGTCAATCGGGTGCGGGTTCAAGCTGGGTGAGCATGAACGCCAGCAGGTCGTCCCAAGTGGCGAAGAAGAGATAGCGTGTCAAGGCGCGCAGGTCGTCGAAG
>JAMCQN010000150.1 GCA_023382055.1 Chloroflexota bacterium | reverse complement strand
CAGGCGGGTTGATCTTCGCCGGCAATCTGGGGCTGAATGCGCTGCTGACGGAGCTGCGCTTTGACCTGGCTGATATCCGCCAGGTCAACCTGAGCTTTGACGGCATGATTCGTTCGATCACCCTGCGCGTTGCGGGCAGCCTGATCCCCGATCCCGGCTCCCCATTTACGGAACTGCTGACCTATATCCGGCTCGAATCGTCGCGTGTCTCCGCGGAGTTAATTTATGCCGGCGGTCTGAGCTATTACCGCGTTAAAATCATCCCGGAGATCCAATGGCCGTGGCTGCTGGGCGCGGGTGGCGTAATAGTCTTGCTGGTTGTGGATGCACTGAGTCGCTTCCTCATGTCGGCGGTTATGCGCTCGACCGGGAGTAATCGCTGGCAGTCGCTGTGGGCGGCGATCCGGTTGTCGGCGCGGAACTTTGGGCTGGTGCTGGCGCATGGCTGGATCGTGCGATTGTTCATTTTCGTAATCAGCACCGTATTCATGACGGCGCCGCTGGTGCTCGTGCAGAGCACCCTGGTTCCGTTGTTAGTCCGGGCGACCGGCTCGGCCTGGCCCTTTGTCGTCGCCACGATGGTTCTGGCCATCAGCATGGCGCTGGTCAGCATGGTGTTCGTCGCCTTCGGCGTTGTCTATGATGCCTGCCTGTACAGGCAACTGAGCGGATATCGCTAATATGATCTTTAAATAATCGTTCCATACACGGGCAACGGGCCGACACACGGGTCGGCCCCTACGTAGGGGACCTGCGGCCTGTGTGTGCTCCCTCTTCCTTGGTGTCGCTTGTATTTGTACAAAGATCACAACAGCCAGGTGCGGCATTCCAGCGAACCATAACGGTTTGCGCCGTGTAATGCCTGTTTATGCGGCGCTAACACCGTGCTAATGTTATTCTGGTGAGGCCTCCACAAGATAAGACCATACGACGTTTTGAAAACAGGGGTGGACTATGAATCTGAACCAGTACACAGAGAAAGCACAGGAAGCGCTGCTCAGCGCGCAACACACCGCGCAGGAATTCGGCAATTCACAGATCGAGCCGGAACACCTCCTGCACGCATTGCTGGCGCAGGAAGGGGGCATCGTGCCGCAGGTGATTACCAAGGCCGGCGGCCGCCCTGATGCAATCGAGAGTCTCGCGGAGAGGGAAATCCAGCGCAAACCGAAGGTGGGCGGCGCAGCCGCTGCGCCGACTCTGTCGCGCGAATTGAACCAGGTGACCCAGCGCGCCGAAGAAGAAGCGAAGCAGATGAAGGACGAATACGTGAGCACGGAGCATCTGCTGCTTGGTTTGAGCAATCCGGGCTCCGACGGCGCACGCCCATCGGCCGCGACGCGCATCCTGCGCGAAAACGGCCTGACCCGTGATGTGATACTCAAGGCGCTGGTCGGGGTGCGCGGCAGCCAGCGCGTCACGTCGCAGCAGCCGGAAGGCACCTACCAGGCGCTGGAGAAATACGGGCGCAACCTGACCGAGATGGCTCAGCAGGGCAAGCTGGACCCCGTGATCGGGCGCGACGAGGAAGTGCGCCGCGTCATCCAGATCCTGTCGCGCCGCACCAAGAATAACCCGGTGCTGATCGGCGAGCCGGGCGTGGGCAAGACGGCCATCGTCGAAGGTCTGGCGCAGCGTATCGTGCGCCGCGACGTGCCGGAGGGGTTGAAGAATAAGCGCATCGTCGCGCTGGATATGGGCGCGCTGATCGCGGGCGCCAAGTACCGCGGCGAATTTGAGGAGCGCCTCAAGTCGGTGCTCAAGGAAGTCACGTCGAGCAACGGGGCGATCGTCCTGTTCATCGACGAGTTGCACACCGTAGTTGGGGCGGGCAAGGCCGAGGGCGCCATGGACGCCGGCAACCTGCTGAAGCCCATGCTGGCGCGCGGCGAGTTGCACTGCATCGGCGCAACCACCATCGACGAGTACCGCAAGAACATCGAAAAGGACGCCGCGCTGGAAAGGCGTTTCCAGCCGGTGCTGGTGGATGAACCCAGCATCGAGGACACGATCAGCATCCTGCGCGGCCTGAAGGAGCGTTACGAGATCCATCACGGCGTGCGCATTCAGGACGCCGCGGTCATCGCCGCGGCCACGCTCAGCGCGCGCTATATCACCGACCGCCAGTTGCCGGATAAGGCCATCGACCTGATCGACGAGGCGGCCTCGCGCGTGAAGATGGAGATCGACACCAAGCCGACCGCGCTGGACGAGATCGACCGGCGCGTGCTGCAACTGGAGATCGAGCGCGAGGCGCTCAAGCGCGAAAAAGACGAAGCCAGCATGGAGCGCCTGCAGAAGATCGATGCCGAGATCGCCAGCGAGAAAGAGAAAGGCAATGCGCTGCGCTCGCAGTGGGAGATGGAGAAACAGGCCATCCAGGGCGTGCGGGCTGTGCGCGAGCAGATCGACCAGGCCAACGTGAAGATCGAGCAGGCCGAGCGCGCCTCCAACCTGGAGGAAGCGGCCAAGCTGCGTTACGGCACGCTGCGCGAACTTGAAACGGCGCTGCGGAATAACGAGCAGAAACTGCGCGATCTGCAGCGCGGCAATCCGCTGCTGAAAGAGGAAGTGGGCGCGGATGATATCGCCGGCGTCGTATCGCGCTGGACGGGCGTGCCGGTGTCGAAGCTGCTGGAGGGCGAAGTCGACAAACTGATGCGCATGGAGGATCGCCTGCGCGAGCGCGTGGTAGGTCAGGATGACGCCATCCACGCCGTATCGAACGCCGTGCGCCGCGCGCGCGCCGGGTTGCAGGACCCGAACCGACCGCTGGGGTCGTTCCTGTTCATGGGGCCGACCGGCGTGGGAAAGACCGAGACGGCCAAGGCGCTGGCGGAGTTCCTGTTCGACGACGAGCAGGCCATGATCCGCATCGACATGAGCGAATACCAGGAGCGCCATACCGTGTCGCGCCTGATCGGCGCGCCGCCGGGCTATGTCGGTTACGAAGAAGGCGGCCAGTTGACCGAGGCGATACGGCGCAAGCCGTACTCGGTGATCCTGCTGGACGAGATCGAGAAGGCGCATGCGGAGGTCTTCAACGTGCTGCTGCAGGTGTTGGACGACGGCCGCATGACCGACGGCCAGGGCCGCACCGTGGACTTCAAGAACAGCGTGATCATCATGACCAGCAACGCGCTGACCGGCGGCGGAGAATCGAGATTGGAGAGCAGAGATTTCGGACAATCTCAAATCACCAATCTCCAATCCCTGTCTTCTCTCTCGAAGGACGAGATCATCCGCCAGTTGCAGCGCTACTTCCGGCCGGAGTTCCTGAACCGCATCGACGAGATCGTGGTGTTCCACAGCCTGGGCGAGTCGGCGCTGGCGCGCATCGTGGACATCCAGCTCAACCGGCTGCGCAAGCTGCTGGCCGACCGCAAGATCGGGCTGGAGGTGAGCGACCGCGCCAAGACGCACCTGGCGCAGGCCGGGTACGACCCGGCCTTCGGCGCGCGCCCGCTGAAGCGGGTGATCCAGCACGAGTTGCAGGACCCGCTCTCGGTGGCGATCCTGGGCGGCCAGTACCGCGACGGCAGCACCGTCCATGTGGATGAGCGCGGCGGGGAGTTGGTATTGGAGTAGACCATGTAAACCTCCGGGATTTTTGAAATCCCGGAGGTTTTTGCGTAGCGGCGAGTCGGATAAACGCAGAGCGTAGTCGATAACTGGCGATGATTCTGGACGATATCCTTGACGCCCAACCTTGGCGTGGATTCACCTGCATTTCCGCATATATCCCACGTTACCTTGTTGTCTTACATTAATAATAAGTAAGAAGGTATACTTATGTGGTATAATTCATCCTATGGCGGATATAAAGCTTGAAACTTACGCAACGACTAAAGGGCAGGTAGTTATCCCGTCATCAGTTCGTCGCAAGTTTGGGATTACCGAAGGAACGCGCATCCAGATTGAACTTGACGAAGCGCATCAGCGGATCATCCTGATACCCATCACGCGGGGTTACATCCACAGCTTGAGGGGAAAGTACAAAGGCAGGCATCTGCTGGCGGCATTGGCGGCGGAAAAAGCGTACGAGAAGGAACATTGACATGCCGAACCGCACTAAGAGCATTGTGCTGGATGCCTGGGCGGTGCTGGCCTTTCTGCAGGACGAGCCGGCAGGGAAGCTGGTCGCGGACATCATCGCGGATACACATGAAGCCGGCGGCAGTGTGCTGATGACTGTGGCGAACGCCGGCGAAGTCTGGTATATCGTGTCTCGCGAAGCCTCTGAATCTGACGCAGACGCCAGTATCGCTGACCTGTTGAACATCGGTGTGCAATTAACCGATATCAACTGGGAACTCACACGCATCGCAGCAAGGTTCAAGGCGCGCGGGCGCTTGTCGTATGCGGATGCGTATGCGGCGGCCTTGGCGAAGCAATCCAAGTGCGAATTGGTCACTGGAGATCCGGAGTTCAAGGCGCTGGATGGGGAGATCAAGCTTCGTTGGCTTATAAATAGCAACTGACATTATTGTTCAGGTAGTCATGATGATACAAAATGCCAGTCGCAAGTGGTCACGTGAAGCTCGCGAATTTCGCACGGTTGGACCCATCGCTCCAGAAACGCGCGATAAGGGGTGCGTCACATGGCAGTAAGGCTGAAATTGAGATATGGGACGAGTTCAATTGAAAGCAAGATCAAGGTTACTGCACGAGTCAGGTCGCTCTTACACGATAGTGCTGTGGTTGATTATCTAGTCGAGGGTTGGTCATAAATCGAAGGCCGCGCCCAGGCACAGCCTAAACGCGGCCGCCGCCATATCATTGAGGTTGCTACACATCAGAGTATGGAGGCACCCTCATGATAGCGCAGCGGTCGCTCTTGGT
>JAMCQN010000006.1 GCA_023382055.1 Chloroflexota bacterium | reverse complement strand
GGCGGAAGGTGGCATTCAGTATGCCCAGCACTTGGTTGAACGTCAACGGCTCAGCCATAACTCTCGCTCCATTCTCATCATGGGCGAGACATTACCACAGTTCACCGAGCCATATTTAGAATTGCTGAATATAGAGGGTCATCCGACGATCACCCTCCATACACGTGTCACAAGACAAGGCGCGATGTTGATTACGGCGATAAACTATTGTGCGGCCTTCAAGCCCAGGACGAGCAGTGGAAAAGTCCAGTGCCAGAATGCGCCGTTCAGATATGGGTTGTCCTGTGTCGGCCAGTTTGTCCAGTAGGTCTGGTTATAGGCGATGCGGTGCAGGAACTGCATGATCGGGATGTCGATCATATCGGTCCAGTAGTAGGTCATGGCCTTATTAAACAGATCGGCGATGCCAGGGTCGCCTATCGGCAGAACGGCCATGGCATCAACAAGCTTGTCATACACAGGATTTTTATAACGCGAGAATGCGCCGCCGACGCCCGGTGTACCCAGCGGCCGCGAGTTCTTGCTGTGATAGAGCAACAGCGTCGCATAGGGGTCGATCACACTGGCGCCGTGGCCGAACATGTACAGACCAGGCGCGCCGTCGGTCATATTCTGGTAAGCGTCGTTGCCGAAGTTCACCGCCGACTCAAAGCCGCCTTTGCGCAACATTTCGACCAGTACCGGCGCGATGTCGGCATGGATAAACTCGAAGCCGTTGATGGTCGCATTAATGCGTTTGCCGCCTTTCACCCAGAAACCTGCCGAGTCTTTGGTGAAACCGGCCTTGGTCATGAGCGCTGCAGACTTGACCAGGTCGAACGTGCGAACACCCAGTTTGTCGGAGATCGGTTTGGCATTATCCACGTACTTCTTCAGCGCGGGATATTCCGGGAACGGATGGATCGTCGCGATCTTTGCGCCGAAAAACACCACCTTATCAATCGTGTCGCGGTCAATGGCATAGTTCATTGCCCAGCGGACGTCGGGATTGCTATATGGATCCAGGAGCGTATTGACCCACAGCGAATTCGGCCACCAGTCCAGATTGCCCATGGGCTGTTCCTTGCCGGTATACGTAGTAATCTTAGGATTCTGGCTCACAACGCTTTTCATCGTAGCCGGCTGCGAACTATACATCGAATCGGTTTCGTTATTCACGACGCGCTGCGCAGCGTTGGTTTCATCCACCAGCGGGATGTACACCACACGCTGGACATCGGGCATCTTCTGGAAGCCCGTTGTAAAACCCCACCAATCCTTGCGGATATCAAATACGTATTGTCCCACAGCCTGCTTAACGTTGAACATACCGCTGTGCGGGAAACTATCGCCGCCCTTCACCGTGGTTGCATCCGCAGCATCCTTTAGCGCATGCATGGGCAGGACCGGGAAACCGGTATCGAACTTCAGGCTAAGGTACTCGAACTTGAAGCGCGGCTGCGGCGCGTTGAACGTTATCACCACCGTCTGATCGTCCGGCGCCTCGACGCTCTTGACGTTGTCATTAACGGCGCCGTGATAGTTTAACTTCTCGTTCTTTTTGTAGGTGTCGAGCGTGAATTTTACGTCAGCCGAGGTAATAGGCTGTCCATCGCTCCAGAGTGGCCCCTTACGCATCTTGATGGTCAGGACGGTGTAATCCTTGTTGAACTCGCTGCTTTCCGCCAACCACGGAATTTCCTTTTCTGCGAAGACCGAGTAATAGAAGAGCGGGTCCCACAACAGGCACATGCCTTCCTGGTGGTTCATACCACCGACGGGATTGGTCAGGCCCATCGACGCAAATTTGCCGGCTGAGCCGCCGAAGTTCACGATCAAAGTGCGATTGCGGGGGACATCACCACTGGCCGCTGCCGAGTTGGCAGTGGCGGTAGCAGCGGGGGCCGTAGTCGCCGCGGGGGCCGTTGTTGCGGTGGGGGCGCTTGTCGCCGCAGGGGCGCTTGTCGCTGCAGGGGCGCTTGTCGCCGCAGGGGCGGCGGTTGGCGCGGCAGTCGGCGTTGCGCCGCAGGCAGCAGCCAGGGTGCTGGCGCCTACAATAGCGGAAAAGCGAAGCATCTCTCTGCGTGTCAATCTGCCTTTCATCTGTCTCACTCCTGATTTTGGGTTACGGAATGGATCGACCTTTCGATTCTGGCAAGACTATTGGTTAAACCGCGTTTTATCGGCGCTGCGGCACCTCCTTCGCATAGAATGCGCTGTTCATAAAGTCAGGCTGGGCTACCTCGCCGAAAATCCATTTGGAGTCGTCTTAAGCAGCGCTACACCCTGGCATATCGCCGGGGTAACAACATGCTGCGATGGTGGGGACAGTGTGGATGGTTTTGAGCGATGGGCTTAATCTATACCAAGTACGCGTTATGAGCAAGTCGCCAGAGGAAGTTGACTGCTTAACCACTGCGGCGAGGGTTATTCGCCGTGCATTTTACTCTGGATGCCAGAACGATTCGCGCGGCGCGGCGGGTTGGAAATCCAGACGCTCCAGTCCCAGATAGCGCAGGGTCGCGCGCTCCAGCAGCGAGAAGTCATCCGGGTTTGCGCGGTTCAGGTTCATTGGTTCCTTCAGCACGACCGGCGGGTTGCTCATGAAGCGCGGCTGGCCGATCACGTTTTGCGACGAGGCATGCAGCATAAACGGGTGCATGATCACGAAGTCGCCCGCTTTGCCGGTGACCTCCTCGAACTGGCTGCACTGTCTGATCATCTCCTGGAAGTTGAAGTCGTGCGGGTCTACGCCTTCGGGATGCTCGTAGAGATAGCGCGCTATGACGCGCACCGAGTCCGGCGCGATGAATGTGCCGCCGCCCTGGTGCAGCATGTCTGACCACAGCACGATGGGCAGCAAGGCCTGTTCGCGGCTGTCAAGGAAATGCCTGAAGTAGCTGCCGTCCTTGTGCCAACCGCCAACCTGGGCTGACGGCGGCTGCCAGGGTTGGTCGGCGCCGCGGTGGAAGTTGACGATGAACGCATCCGACCAGAGGAAAGAGTTGATCGAAGTGAAGTGACCAGAGGAGTTCAGGTGCATGATCGTCGTCTCCAGGCGATCTTCGCCGCCGATCACGTCGAGGATGACCGCCCAGGCCTTCGGCGCTAATTCGCGCACCGGCATCTGGTTCTTGTGATCCATCCAGACGATATCTTTCTGCCAGGTGGCGGGGTCCTGCTTGCTGTAGCCCAGCCGATCATAGGCCTCATCAACCCAGCGGCTGGCGATCTTGATATCCAGACAATCATGCACAACCAGGTAGCCTTTATCGAGGAAACTTTGAACCTGCTCGTCGTTCAATACACGATATTTACTCATGATTACACCCTCACTCAATACAACGTCCTTCATGCACAATAGCTCTACCAACCGGTATTCATAAAAGAGACATGCCGCTTCCGGCGACGCCTATTCTACTCATTTGTGAAATGGACGTAAGTCCACAGGCGGAATCATACTCCAGCCGGCAAATGCGGAAGATGTCTGACTTCTGGCAGAAGTCAGACATCATCATACGATCGCCCAGTCGCTGGCTTCCGCGCTCCGACCTTTCACTTCCGGCGCCTGACTACTTTCGGGCGTGTTACCTCCCGCGTCGCCAGATGAAAGAGAGAGCCGGCAACGGCGTATAGCGCCGCAGCCGCGACAAACAGCGGGGCGAAACCAGCGCGATCCTGCACGTACCCGCTGATCGACGGCGCGACGGTCGGCCCGACGTTGACGGCGGTTGAGTAGATCAGATTCACCACCACGTACTCGTGCGGCGGGGTATGGTCGATTACCAACGCGCGGTACAGCGGCAGCGTCATGTTGAACAGCCCGGCGCGCAGCACCACCACTGCCGCCGCGATGGCGAATACGTTTCCAAAGCCGATCAGGATCAGGCAGGCCGCCGAGAAGAACGCCCCCAGCGCCACCGCACGCGCCCGCCCCAGCGCGCGCGCCGCGAACGGACCGGCCAGCGTGAATAAACCCACGGCCAGGTTGATGCCGCCGAAGACGCTGCCCAGCAGCACGTCGCTGACCTCAAAGCGCTGCTTCAGGTACAGGTTCAGGAAGGGGAAGATCAGCGAGCCGCCCAGGTAGGTAATCAGCAGCGGCAGCACGTACTTCCAGATGGGCGTCTCCAGTTTCAATAGCACGCGCGGGTTGAAATAGCTGATCGTGCGCGGGTGCGCCGGAGCGCCGTCCGGCGGCTTGGCCCGATCACCGATAAGCGCCAGCGGGATGACGCCGAGTGCGCGCAGCGCCAGCGAGCCCAGCATGACGGCGCGGTAAGCTTCGGCGCTCTCGACGCCGGCGCGCAATACGTGCGCTGCCAGCGCAGGCAATCCCCCGGCGATCAGGCTGCCGAAGAAGAGCGCCAGCGTAGTCAATCCTTCTACGGTGCTGAACAGCGTGGTGCGCTCGCGCGGCGTGCTGGATTCCGCCAGCAACGGCACCACGGCCAGCGCGTACAGCACGACGCCGAAACCGCCCAACGCCTGAATCGCCAGGATGAACGCGGGATTGACCGTGAGCAGCGTAGCAACTGCCGCCGCGATGGACAGAATCGCGCCGATGATGGCCGAGTGACGCCGCCCGATCACATCCAGGACATAGGCCGCCGGAATGCTGGCAATCGCTCCTCCCAGTTGCGACACGGTAGCGGTAACGCCGATGAAGGTGCGGTCGAATCCAAGCGCCTGCAGGTACAGGTTGAAGAAGATGCCGGGCGCGCTGGCGGCAAACGCGAAGACCGTGAGCGCCAGCAGGAACAGGCGCGCATCGCGTGTGAAGCTGCGCAGGTGGTCGAGGTAGGACTGCATGGGTCGCAATAGGCGGTAGCTGCGCCGGTGACGGCCAGGTACAGCGTGTATGTGAACGGCATATGCATCAGCCCGGGAACAGGATGCGCCCGCAACCGTTGCACAACGCCAGGTTGCCGCCGGTGCGCGCCTGCTGCAGCAACACCGAGGAGGGTGATTCACCGCACTGGCTGCACGCATCATTCTTCATGGAAGACACGGCCACACCGCCGGCTTTGCGCGCGCGCAGGCCGGTATACGTCGCGAGATCGGCGCGCGGGATGGCGATGCAGATGGCCTCGCGGCGTTCCTCGTTCGCGCTGATACGATCCCGCAGTTGAGATCGCGTCTCGCGCAGCAGCACGCTATCCTCCTGCCAGTGCCGTGTCGCCTCATCCACTGCGGCCTGGCAGCGTTGCACGACTTCCGCCGCTTCATCCAGCGCCAGCATCATGTTGAGCAGATTGTCTTCGTGCGCGCCCCGATTGCGTTTCAGAATCTCGATTTCATGCTGCAGGTCAACCAGTTCCTTGGGCGTGCGGATGTTGCCCTTATACAGACGGTCCTCGTCGGCCTTGATGCGGTCGTCCATCGAGCGCGCCTCGAGTTCGAGCGACTTGACCTCAATCGACTGTTTGTGCTGCGCCAGTTGAGCTGCGGCAAGCTCCGTGCGCGCGTGATTCACCGCCGGGTTGCTGTTCAGCGCATCCTCGATCTCGTTCAGTTGCCGGCGGGCTTTGTCGAGGTCGATGTCCAGCAACTGGAGGCGATACAGTGGCTCTGCTTTCGACATAGCAGAAAGTATAATCGTATAAATGCAATCAGATGCGCCTATGCGATCCAATACGCCAGCAGTCAACGCTGTTACAGTGGTCGTGCCTACTTACAACGAACTCGAAAACATCCAGCGCCTGGTTCCCCAGTTACTTGACCTTGATATCGGCAGACCGACGACGCTCAACGTGTGCGTGGTGGACGACAATTCTCCCGACGGCACCGGCGCTTACGCCGACCAGCTCTCCGCCTCCGACCCTCGCGTCGGCGTGGTTCACCGTCCCGGCAAAATGGGATTGGGCACCGCATACGTAGCCGGCATGAGGTATGCGCTGGCGCACGGCGCGGACGCCGTTCTGACGATGGACGCCGATTTCTCTCACCATCCCCGCTACATCCCGTCCATGGTGGCCCGCCTGCCCGGCGCTGACCTGGTGATCGGCTCGCGCTATGTCGCAGGCGGACAGGTGTTGTATCCGCTGCCGCGGCGCATGCTGAGCCGCAGCGCAAATGCGTTCGCGCGCATCACGCTGGGGCTGCATCCCAATGACTGCACGGCGGGTTTCCGGCTCTACCGGAGGCGCGTCCTGGAGTCCATCCCGCTGGACCTTATTTTCTCGAATGGCTATTCGTTTTTGATCGAGATGCTGTTCGAGGTGCAGCAGCGCAGGTGGATCGTGGCTGAAGTCCCTATCATCTTTGAAGACCGCCGTTATGGCCAGTCTAAAATATCGCGCAACGAGATTCTAAAAGCGGTTTACACTTGTGTTAGATTAACAGCACGGCGAGTGACCGGCAGGCATATGGTTTCGAAAACTGAGTTTGTGAGGAGCAAGTAATGCGGCCACCGAGTGGAGAAGGCGGGCGAGGGAGTCTAATCGACTTCGCGCTGATCATGATTCTGTTTGCGATTGTACTGGTCGTCATCCTGGTATTGCTTGGGCCCGCCATTACCGACTTTCTGAACCGACTCGTCACGCGTTAATCCAATATCGCAGGGGGATCCGCTTTGGCTGACAGCCAGGGCGCAGTTCCCGTTACAATGCTCATGCCGATGAACATTAGAACGCAGCACCCGGTGTTTGATGCGCGGCGCTGGTTGATGTTCCTGCTTGACTTGCTTTACCCGGTGCGTTGCGGCGGGTGTGAGGAAGCGGGTCAGGGAGTGTGGTGTGAAACTTGCGATGCGCGCGTGCAGAGACTGTACGCGCCCCTGCAAACCCAGCCGCTGGCGCTGCCCCCGCCGCGCGACGCCGCCGCCATCGACGTGACGTCTGCCGCCAGATACCTTTCGCCGCTGCGCGAAGCAATCCACGTCTTCAAGTACGGCGGCGTGCCCGCGCTGGCCGAACCTCTCTCTCGCATGATGATCGAGACATGGCGACGCGCCAACCTGCAGGCGGATGTCATCGTGCCCGTTCCGCTGCACAGCCGGCGCAGGCGCGAGCGCGGATATAACCAGAGCGAACTGCTGGCGAAGCAACTGGGCCGCTGCCTCGGCGTGCCTGTCGAGCCGCGCGCGTTACGGCGCGTGCGCTACACCAGTCAACAGGCGCGCCTGGACGCATCCGCGCGCAAATTGAACGTACAGGGCGCTTTTGTCGCGCAGCGCTCCCTGTCTAATGGCAAACATATCGTGCTAGTGGATGATGTATTTACCACGGGCGCGACGATGGGTGAGTGCGCTGCCGCCCTGCTCGACGCGGGAGCGGGACGCGTCAGCGCAATTACGCTCGCACGAGCTGGTTGATTATCGACCGGCGGCCGGCGAAAGCGCATTGAAAGCCGGACGCGGTCGCAGATCAAAATCGCATGACATAGGAGTGTGGCAATGGAACTGACAATTCAAGGACACGGAATGGAGATGGGCGAGGGTTTCGAGAATTTTGTGCGCCGCAAGACTGCCAGGCTGGCGCGCTACCTCCCCGGCATCGAGGAGGTGCGCATAGAAGTGACCAAGCACAGCGCCAAGGGCGATGCGGACAAAGAACTCGAACTGACGATACGCCGCCACCGCACGCTGCTGCGAGTCGAGGAGCGCAATTCCGATCCATTTGCAGCCATGGATGCCGCCCTTGACAAGATGTACCAGCGCATTGCGCGCTACAAGGGGCGCCGCATCGACCGCAGGCACGCGGGCGGAGTCGCCAATGAGGATGCCGAACTCGCCGAAGCCGAAGCGCTGCCCAGCGGCGCGGAAGGCGAGGATGTGCTGGAGCAGCGTGTGGTGCGCGTCAAGAATTTCACCACGGTACCGATGAGCACTGACGAGGCTATCGAACAGATGGAGTTGCTGGGGCATGACTTCTTTGTATTTATGCACGCGGATGACGGCAATGTGAAGGTGGTGTATCGCCGCAAGACCGGCAATTACGGTTTGTTGCAGCCGGAGAAATAACCGATCTGCAGGGGCGACTCGGGCGGGCAACCGAGACGGGCAACCGAGACGGGCAACCGAGACGGGCAACCGAGACGGGCAACCGAGACGGGCAACCGAGACGGGCAACCGAGACGGGCAACCGCAAGGGTTGCCCCTACGCATATCCACAGGATAGCGGCAGGCGCGGGGATGCCGGTTAACGTTCGCGCAGGGCGCGCTCGATGTCGCGCTGCGCGTCGCGCCTGGCCACGGTTTCGCGCTTGTCGTACAACTTCTTGCCGCGCGCCAGCGCGATTTCCACTTTGGCGCGCCCGTTCTTCAGGTAAAGTTTCGTCGCCACCGTGGTAAAACCTTTCTGCTCGGTGTTGCGCGTAATCTCGGCGATTTCTTTTTTATGCAGCAGGAGCTTGCGCTCGCGGCGCTCATCGGCGGCAGCGCTGAAACCGGTGGCCAGTGCGTAAGCGCCGATGTGCGCCTGCATCAGCCAGGCCTCGCCATTGCGGATAAACACATAGGCGTCGCGCAGATCGACATGCCCGGCGCGGATCGATTTGATCTCGCCGCCGGTCAGGGCAATTCCGGCCTCGAAGCGCGCGCCCAGTTCATATTCGAATGATGCGCGCCGATTCTGCGCCACAATCTTGATGGATGCATCTTTGACCATACTGATGCCAATGTTAAACGGTAACTGGAGATTAGAGATTAGAGATTAGAGATTGGAGATTGGAGATTTACCACGGATTGCACTGATTACACGGATTGCGAGGAGTAGTAAGAAATTACGGCACTCACCGCAAATTACACTTGATCGGGAAAAGATTGAGCCTCCACACCCATTGCATGATCTCCGATAAATCCGTGTCATCTGTGAAATCAGTGGTTCCATCAATCTCCAATCTCCAATCTCCAATCTCTAATCTCCTCCAGTTTGCCCTGAATACGATGCATGCGCCCGGCCGTGGCTGCCAGCGCCGATTTCACATCTTTCAAGCCGCTGCCGGTCATCTGCAGGACCACTTCATCATCGGCGCGGATAACGCCAAGCCGGCGCGCCTTAGATAGACCCACATAGGCCGCCGCGCAGGCCGGCTCGACGAACACCGCCGCATCGCGCGCCAGAACGCCCATCGCGTCGAGCATCTCTTCATCGGCGGCTTCAACGAAAAGGCCGCCGGTATCGCGCACGGCGCGCAGAGCCATTACGCCATCGCGCGGAAGGTCCACGCTGATCCCGCTGGCGATCGTGCGCGATGGCGTGGTTTCCACCCGCTCACCGCCGGATTGCCATGCGCGGTAGAGCGCCGGGGCGAGCGTCGCCGTCACGCCCACAAATCGCGGCATCCTGTCGATCCAGCCAAGCGCATGAAGGTCTCTGAAACCCTTGTGCAGCCCGCTGATGATGTTGCCGTCTCCAACCGGCACGACGACGACATCGGGCGCGCGAAAGAGCATGGGAGCAGAGGTGAAGAGGTGAATTTGCTCGCATATCTCATATGCCGCCGTCTTCTTGCCCTCACGTGTGTATGGGTTGACGCCGGTGTTGCGGTTATACCAGCCAAACTCCTGGCTGGCCTGCATGGCCAGATCGAAAGCATCATCGTAGCTGCCCTCAACGGCGAACACGCGCGCTCCGTGTATCAGAATCTGCGCCAGCTTACCTTCAGGCGTGTTCTGCGGCACAAAGATCACCGTACGGATATCGGTGCCGGAGCACAGGGTGACGAGAGACGAAGCCGCGTTGCCCGTTGAGGCCGCGCAGATCGTCATGGCGCCAGTCTGCTGGGCCCGCGCGATCACCATCGAACTGGCGCGATCCTTAAACGAACTGCTCGGCAGGCGCGTGTCATCCTTCAGCCACACGGCGCGCACATCTAGGACATGCTCCAACCGCGGCGCGCGATACAGCGGCGACCACCCAAAGGACGTCAGAGGCGTCGGCAGAAGCCTGTCTACAGGAACGCAGGGCAGCAGCGGCTCATAATGCCAGGCCGATCTGTCCGCCGAGCCGGCGATCAGGCGCGGATCGACGTTGCGCGCGATAGACGCGTAGTCATAGACGGCATCCAGGTTGCCGCCATCAACCGGGCAGGTATATTGCGCACGCGAATCGTCAACCGTGTACGTCGCGCCGCAGATGGAGCAGCGAAAACCCTGTAGATACTGATTCATATCGATAGCAGCCGTATTCGATGGACAACTCAGTCGCCCAGGCAGGTACCCACGCGGCGCGCCGAGCCAACCCAGGGATGGTCCGGCGGAACATATTTGAGTTTGCCGGCGACCTGTTCCAGCGGCACCGTCGTGGTCGTGTCGCCGCTTGCCGCTACCATCACTCCGTAAACGCCCTGTTCGATCAGGTCCGCGCAAGCCGTGCCCAGGCGAGTCGCCAGCAGGCGATCCGCCGCGGATGGCGTGCCGCCGCGCTGCAGATAGCCCAGGATGGTCACCCGCGATTCCAGGCCGGTGAGTTGCTCCAACTGGCCGGCCAGCCGCAGCGTATTGCCCGCGTGCTGGAGCTGGATCTGCTCGAGTTCAGTTTCAGCTTTGTTTTTAGCCGTTTTGCTCTTCGCCCTGGCGATCCTGTCGGCAGCAGCCTGGCGCGCGGCCGCTTCCTGTTTGGAGACGGCGCCTTCGGCCACAGCGACGATGCTGAAGCGTTTGCCGCTGGCGCTGCGGCGCCGAATGGCTTCCGCAACCAGTTCGACATCGTACGGTATCTCCGGGATCAGGATGACATCCGCGCCGCCGGCGAGCCCCGCGCCCAGCGCAAGCCAGCCCACTTTGTTGCCCATGATCTCGACGACCACGATGCGGTGATGGCTGTGCGCCGTGCTGTGCAACCGGTCGATAGCCTCTGTCGCAACGCTCAGGGCGGTGTCAAAGCCAAAGGTGAAGTCGGTAAACGGCACGTCATTGTCGATCGTCTTGGGCAGGGTGATCACGTTTATGCCTTTCTGCATCACACGATAGGCGTTTTTAGCCGTTCCGCCGCCGCCCAGACACACCAGCACATCCAGGTTATGCTTGTGGTAATTCTCGACCATTACATCGGTCATATCCATCAACTTGCCGCCAACCGGCATGCGGTGCGGTTTGTCACGGCTGGTGCCCAGGATGGTTCCGCCCACCGTCAGGATGCCGGATAATGCGGCGCTATCGAGATCCATGGTGCGGTTTTCCATGAAACCGCGAAAGCCATCGCGGAATCCAATCACTTGCATACCGTAGTAGCTGAGCGCTGCCTTGCCTACACCTCGAATCGCTGCGTTCAAGCCGGGGCTGTCGCCGCCTGAAGTCAGAATGCCGATGGTCCTCGCCATTGCTGGTTTACCTCCCGAAGCGCCATTGTAGCCCAGGGCATTTCTATAGAAAGAGATCGATGTGTTTCATAACGATGTCTACGCCAACGGACATGCGGACAGGGGCGAATCGGATATAGCCGATGCCACGATATCGTTGACCGGCATAGCGGTCCGTTGCCTGCCCCGTGCGGACTGGTTGTTGATTGTCCGGCCAGAACGCCATCGATGGTGCTGCCGATCAGCCCAGCCTGTAGAACTCGCGCGCGGTGTTACGGAACAGGCACATGCGCTCACCTTCCGAACAGCCCTGCACCGCCCACAGCAACGTTTCGAGCCACTGCGGATAACGCGCCGCCTGGAAGGCCACCGGCCAGTCGCCGCCGAAGGCCGTGCGCGCAAATCCGAAGCACTCCAGAACATGATCGATGTAAGGCTTCAGGTCGTCACGCGTCCAGCGTTGATGATCCGCCTCAGTGACCAGCCCGGACATCTTGCACCACACGTTGGGGAAACCGGCCAGCGTCTTGATATGAGCGCGCCATGGGTCAAGCAGGCGCGATTTGATTTCAGGCTTGCCGATGTGGTCGAGGATGAAGCGCGTATTCGGGCAGCGCCGCACCAGTTCGATGGTGTTGGCCATCTGCGTATGATTGATACAGATATCGAACGACCAGCCGTACTCAGACAGGATCTGCACCCCGCGCACGAAATCGGGGCGCAGGCAGAAGTCGATATCCGGCTCGAACTGGATGATGCGCCGGATGCCCTTGACCCGCGGGCTGACCTGCGCCAGCGCGTCGAGGAAGGCGCGCGAGCGTTCGCCGTATTCGAGGGGCGCCCACGGGACAATGCCCTTGATGCGCGGGTCTTCGACACTGCGGTCAGCCGCCCAGTGCGCCTCCAGCAGCGCGTAGGGCGTCTCCACTTCAACCTGCAGGTAAACCAGCGCCTCGATATCGATGCCCGCCGTGTGCGCGCAATATTCGTTCAGACCGTAAGGTTTATTCAGCAGCGGATTCTGATCCAGCCATGACATGCGGAAGTGAGTGGGGTCCCACAGGTGGACATGCGTATCGACAAGCGGGAAGCTCAAATCTTGATTCGACCACTGCGTCATAGTTAATCCTCCGGTGACTGACTCGCCATCTCCTGTCTCGCGCCATAATAGCCAGAATGCGTCCAGGCGTCAATGCGCTGGAAGAACGCCGCACTGCTCTGATGTCTGACTTTCACGAGAAGTCGTACATCGGAACGCCGCGATGTCAGCTTAAAGTGACATCGGCCTGACCGATCATGCCCGGCAGCAGCTCCTGCTGTACCGGATCGAGATCGATCAGCACGGTATACAGCGCCTCATCGCTTGTGCAGGCGCATTCGTGCCAGCCGCTCCTCATTCAGCGCCACCACGTTTTCGCCGTCGACGATCACATGCCCGCGGCTGGGTGAATCCAACCTGCTCGGGTTCCTTCAATCACTCGCGATAGGAGCAGATTGTTCAGTTCTGATGAATAAACGATAGGGCTTTATGTGTTTTAATCGAGCGTACTGATGCCACTAAAATGTGGCGTGGTTGGCTCGTTCAGACAGGGAGGTTTGTGTCATGAAAGTGGGGTTGCAGATACCGAGTTTTACGTGGCCGGGCGGAAGCGCCGAACTGGGCGCGCGCCTGGGGCAGATCGCCGTTACGGCCGAAGAAGCGGGATTCGCCAGCCTGTGGGTAATGGATCACTTCTTCCAGATCGGCCAGGTGGGTAAGGTCGATGAGCCAATGCTGGAAAGCTACAGCGCGCTGAATTACATTGCCGCCCTCACGCACAAAGCGCGTCTGGGCACGCTGGTCACCGGCGTTGTATATCGCCACCCCGGCATCCTGGTGAAAACTGTTTCGACACTCGATGTGCTGTCGGGCGGACGGGCCTATCTGGGCATCGGCGCCGCCTGGAACGAACGGGAGTCGCTCGGTCTGGGTGTCCCATTCCCGCCGCTGAAGGAGCGCTTCGAGCGCCTGGAGGAAGCGTTGAAAATAGCGAAACAAATGTGGTCGGGCGCCGTGGCGCCGTTTGAAGGCCGCTATTATCACCTGGCTGAAGCGATGAACAACCCGCAGCCGATCAGGCGGCCTCACCCGCCTATCCTGATCGGCGGTATGGGCGAGAAAAAGACGCTCAAGCTGGTGGCGCGTTACGCGGACGCCTGTAATCTTTTTGCGCGCACGGGGATAGAGACGCTGCGCGGCAAGCTCGACGTTCTGCGCCGGTACTGCGACGAGTTCAAACGCCCATACGACGCGATCGAACGCACCGCCCTCACCACCATCAACCTGGGCGAAGGCGGCATGACCGCCAGACAGGCCATCGACGAGTTCAAGGAACTCGCCGGTATCGGCATCCAGCACGTCATCGTGTACATGCCGAACACCCACGAGATCAAACCGATCGAAATCATCGGGCGCGAGATCATCCCGGCTGTAGCCGGCATGTAAACAAAACCGACGGAAACTCGCGCCACCGCGCCGGCCGGGTTGGTCGTCTTGAACTGCAGGTGCGATAGATCGACCAGCGTGAATGCGGTTGACGCCGGAACTACGCCAACCGCCACGTTGACCGCCTGCACGGTGCAGGCGCAGGGCGATACCAGCTTCGCCTGGTCCAGGTTGGCCTGAGCCGTCGCCAGGTTCCGGGGCCTGATCCAGCCTGCTTGATCTGCTATCAAGCAGTGTCCATAACCAGATGCATGATGAGGTGCTTTTAGGAGACGGGCATATCCGCGGATCGCTGATGGCTCGTACAATACTCAGTGCTGTGTGCCAGCGATGTGGACATCTGCCCGGAACGGCGGCAGGTCAGGCAGTCTCTTCAAACGCCGGATATGCCAGGCAGAAGGGTTGACAGGTTCTCAGGTGTTGGGACAGGCTACCCGTCTCACTGAGAAACGGGCAGAATGCGTTTCCTCAAGTTGCGCGAGATGATATATATATGTGCGCCGGGCGAGGGGTCAGGACAGCCATAGCGGGATGAGGCAGCACGAGCGGGGATATATCGCTCAGGAAATGAACGGCATAGGCTATGCATGTATCCGGGAGCAGAGGACGCTCTGATACCTGCAGATCACGTTCCTGGCAGGCGAGGTTACACACAAATTGAGCAGATCGTATGGTACGGATGCATGCGCCCGGAGGCATGCTGCGCACTGCGCGCCGCAGCGACCGCGATGGCGGGTGCGCTAAGCGATATTAAACGCAGGGCGTATCGAGTGTTCAACGTACCAGTCGATCGTGGTACTGATCAGTCGCTGGTCATCCGGGCATTCATCATCCACTTCACACACGCGCAGCGGTTTGACGACCCACGATATTTTGTGCTGGATGGTGGCGAGGTTCGCAGGAGTAGAATACTCGCGCACAGACCAACGCAGTTCTTCCTGGTCGCGATAAGCGAGCGACCTGACCTCTACGACAACGCAGTCGTCCTTGTACCGATTGCGCCTGACTATGATGGTAACAGCCTGACGATAGGTATGTGTGGAATTATCCATGACATATTGAGTCCTTAACTTTTAACGGCTGGTTATTCTGAAACTTACCACAGTCGCAATTAGTATGGAGTCGATAACGATGGATGTGCTGCCAGCGCCAACCGGGGGCAGCCAATATCGCCGCGACAATCTCCTGAGAAAGCCTGCACATGGCGGTAGTCATGTATCTGAAAGAAGCACGTGAAACCCGCCATAGTCTGCCCTCGTCTGGCCTTCGCAATGACCGCATATCGATGAGTGGCAATCCTGAGCGGTCGCGACAGGCCTGGCGACGCGACTCGTGCGCTTCACGGTTGCCGTTCAGCCAGCGCTGCACTGGTCAGCCCTTCCAGCTCGCTGACTCGGTATTCCCGATCGTGAGACCCTGATCCCGGATATGCGGGGGCGACTGCTGATGATCATCGATGTTGTCTTGGACAGGCGGCTTTCCGGTAGCGATGGGTACGCTGATTATGACATCAATGGTCAACGTCTCAGCCATCATACCGATAGAGGCCTTGATGGATTCGATGCGTTCGCCCTGTTCGATTCCTTTGTTGAATATCGTGTCGATGATAGCTGCGAGGCTCTGCGGGCTTGTCCTTCCGCCTGGTACCATGATCTGTAACGTCCGAGTTGAGCGATCCGCCATGACCTACCTCTTGTTGCCAGTGACACCGATCGGCAAATCCACGGCTATTCTGTTGGTCACATCGTAAAATCGTCGGGGTCACCAGACTATTTCCGGCGCGACACGTACGTTTCAGGATTCAACCGTTAGAGTGCGCCGGGCGGTCGCAGGCGACAACAGTCTGGCCGTTATCGCCTGAGGAAAGGTCGGACTCCCCAGGGCACACCACCGTTCAGCAGCCAGGCAGTGAAGCGATGGAAAGCGCAACAGAAAGTCACAGCCCAACTGCTGGAGGGAGCGCACCGTCTTGAGATGCGACATAAAGCCGGTTAAATTCACCCAGTATCGGGCTGGACATCCGGCTCTGTGACATGCGATTTCCGCTGGCTATCGGATTCAGATTAGAGGAGGCGCCGACCTATCTCATCACAATGGGAATGTATAGCAGGTACTGATTGTTTACCAGTGCACGGTCGATAGACGGCATAGTCCGATATGGGTAGCGCTATCTGGGTGGTTCAGATCCGGCAGGCAATGACGCCCTAACGGATGCGCAGCACTGTCTCAATGGAGTTGAGGATTGTGTATGCGATCGTACGCGTCAGGTTTCGTTGCGGACCCTACGCGCCCGCCGATATGCCAGCAGCCCCTGCACGGAAAAGGCTATCGCCAGAGCGCCCCATGCAATGCGTTCAAGCCAGGTCGAGGACGTGGCCAGCATACCCAGGCAGAACAGCACAGTGGCGATAAATAACGCCACTTGCGTCATAGGGCGGGCCAGCACGTCACGCAGGCGGGCTGCCTCGTTGCGCGCCCGCCATTGGCCGATGCTGAGCGCTGCGAGCGCCAACATACAGCCGGCGATCCACACCGCATTCGCCGCGAGTCCGAACCAGTCGATCATGGGAGAGGATAGAGGCCGGAGATCAGAGATTAGAGATTGGTTCATGTACCGCGCCGGGCGGCATTGTGGTGGTGTTGTGAGCAGAGTTGGTATGCAAAGGAGCAGCGCGGGTGGCAGTTTCCCGTTGCAGAAATGAAACCTTACATCCATCGCTGTCTACACGCTTTGGGCGATATCTGCGCGGTCGAAGATGATCGTCCGGATGGGTCCTATTTACTCCGTATCGGCATCTTCGTCGCCATATCGCGTGACGGCTGGTGGGTTCGTCAGACGTCGAACAACCAGCGCCACAACACCTGTTGCCATGAGAACGGCGCTTAAGACCAGAATATCGACCAGGCTCAGCCCGGGTCGAGTCACCCCATTAGGGTCATCAGGATCGACCACAACAGTACGAACTGATGTAGCGGTGGGCTGCGGTGTCGGTGAAGGCTGCGCTCGCGTCGGCGTACGCGTAACGGTGGGCTGCGGTGTCGGTGATGGCTGCGCGGTTGGCTGAGGAGTCGCTGTGGCTGCAGGCAGGGGTGTTGCCGTCGGCGTGTCAACGGCTGCGGTGATCTGCTCAAGCGGCTTCGTCGATCGAACATACCAGATGTCGCCGATGTTGTTGCAGCCCACAACGGCAATGAGCGAACCTATCATGGCGATGTCCCGACAGTCTGGAATGTCCGTCGAATCAGCCAACTCTGGACTGGCTGGCAGAACCCGCTCCGCGTCCGGCAGTCCGAACCAGGCATTGCGATCCCACACCGCCAGCGCCGTGCCGAGTACGCCCGCACCGATGCCTGGACCGTTGGCCTGTTTGCGATCCGGAACCCCCAGTAACCATAGTCGATTCTGGCTATCGGGCCGCATCGACAGGCTGTCCGAGCACCACGGATTGCCGGTTAATGCCGTTTCCGCCGTATCCCACGTCACCCCGCCATCGCTGGATCGGCGCTGTGTCAGGACACAACTGGACGCGCCCACGTTGCGCCACAGCATCAGGAATTCTCCGTCGCGGGAGGCGCCGACGACAGGCTCCTGCATCTGGCTGGACTGGCCTTCGTTGAGGGACGGAATGGCCTGCCAACTGACACCGCGATCGATCGAGCGCGCATATCCCACGCCGGCCTCATTCGTCTGCCAGGCCACCACCATCCGCCCCGACGAATCGCCCGCAATGCTGATGTGAGTAGCGGTCATCTCTGCGGTGCGGAAAAGGGGAGAGGAGAATATCAACTGCTGGTCCGTCCAGTCAGTGTCCGTCGATGAGCGGTAATACACCCCGGCCGGACTACCCGGTCGATCCACAGTGCGCACATAGACCAGGTGGACAGTGCCAGTGACATCTGTAAACGCATCCATGTCCACCGCCGCAGCCGCGATCAACACCGACTGGCCCCAATTGTTATCCCTGTGGGTCACCACATTCAGTTCCTGTCCGACGCTGTACCAGAATGCATGCACGACGTCCGCGGCAGCCGCGTCACCCGCGGTAGCCGCGACCAAACGCACGCCAAGCGGAGGTGACAGCGTCACTTTGCCGGTTTGTTTATCCTCCACCCGCTCCGCGATGCCGTCGATCGGAGCCGGCGTCTGCCACCGCGCATCTGTACCATTACGCGTATGCGAATACATCTCACCGGTTTTCGCATCCCACCAAATGGCGTGGATCATCCCATTAGCGCCAATGGCCACGGTGGGACGTGATGCCGTGTCAGAGGAAGTGATAATCGCCGGGGCGCTCCAGCCGATTCCCAGAGCTTGAACAGGCTGCGTTAGGGAAAATAACGACAGAAAAACGATTCCAAGCGCTGCAATCGACCGCACACGCAAAGCGTGCTTGATGTCGAAACCATATTCCATACACCAGTTATACTGTGTGTTCGCTATTCCCTGCAACGCCTCGCGCCAGCATACCGACCAGCCCTGGATGCCAAACAGGAGAGCCGGCGCGCCCAGGCCATGCGTTCGATCAGACCGGACGATGGACCGCGGACGCGGCGTGTGTTGCTTCCAAAGGCGCCGTGCCGGTGACGGAAGAGCTTGATATACCGTTAACGGCAGAGCCGCCGTGTTGGGCGAACAGGCCACAGATCAAGCCAAGCAGCAGCCAGAATAAAGCGCCGGGCTTGGCCCCCAGCGCCACCGCATCGGTCATGCCAAAGACGCAGTGGGCATACAGCCCGCCGCCGAGTCCCAGCGCCAGCGCTCTGGTAAGTGCGTCGCCGGTGGATACCAACCAGACGCGGCGCAGCATCCACAGCGCGACGAGATAGAGCGCGCCGAACGCGATCATGCCGGGGATGCCCAGGTCGAGCGCAGCCTGCAGGAATTCGTTGTGGGCATGGGCGATGTCAGTATCCGGGCTGGTCAGAAAGAGCGGGTAGAGCAGATTAACCACGCGGCGGAAGCTGTTCATGCCCATGCCGGTGAACGGGAAGTCTTCGATGCCGTATATTGCCCTCGACCAGATCTCCAGGCGACCATCCAGCGTGTTCAGGCTGCCTGTCGAGGTATCCGTCCCGGCCGCAGGTTCAACGTCGAGAACAAAACTGAGTTGCTGGCCGAAGGTATCGCGCCGTTGCCAGATCAAGACGGATGCAGCCACGATCGCGATGACCAGCACGATCGCCATGACCCACCGCCCGCGCCGTGGCAGCGCCAGAAAGACGATCCCGGTCAGAACCAGCGTTAACGCGAGGTAAGCGCCACGCGACTGCGCGAGAAGGAGAACACCCAGAACGGGAATCGCTGAGATAAGCACCAGGGCGATAAGAAAGACGCGCACAAGCCGCGAAACTGGCCTGGCTGCGGCCGCGCTGGCGCGAGGACGTACCGCCATCACGAGACCCACGGGAAGACAGATCAACACGGGTGCAACCCAGAGCAGCGAACCTGCCATCTGATTGGGGTTAAACGCTCCCTCAATCCCAACCACACCCACAAGACGCGGCGGCAGATGAGATGCGACCGACGCCAGGAAACCGATCTTGGCCGGCCAGTTGGTATTCACCAGCGAGAATGCGGCGATCGCCAAGCCAATGGCGAGAAACAGCGCCAATAACAGCCATAACCCCAGCGGCCGCCTCGCCTCGCGCGCTGCGCCAAAGAAAATGCCAAATGCCAGCACCATGCCTGCGACCTCGTGCATGCTGAATGCCAGATCGGGCGTCACGACGACGCTGACGAGCACCATGATCATCAGCACCAGCATCAGGGTATTGAGCGGGGTGGATGGCAAGGGTGCGCGCGGGCGGGCAATCCAGCCGATACCCCATACGAGTGGGACGACCAGCAGCACCGGGATGCGTTCGAGCGCCGGGAAAACCATGAAGGGGCCCGCCAGCAGCAAAATCAACCAGTGCCAACGGTCGATGAATTGGGCGCATCTGCGTAGCATCCTGGGATTGTCTGTTTTTGTGTAAAAGTTACGGCAAGCACCCTGAGCGGAACGGCACGCATGACGAGCTTCGCTCTAGCCAATACTTGATTGCGTGCCGTGTAGTCGAAGGGCGCATACACCGTCAGCAACATAGTTTGCATTCTTCGACTACGGGCGGCCACGTCGACTCACAGTTCCCGCGCGATCCCTTGGCTGCCCTCCGCTCAGAATGCTTTCTGATGGATGGAACAGTATTGAGATGCGCTCAGTCGCTGCCGGCTCCGCCCATAGACTGCGCGAGACCCGGTTGAGGCGGGTCGGATGGCCGTTCCCTGGCAGCCGGCGGCGGTACGGGTTCGGGCGCCTTTGCATTGACTGGAAGGGGTGGGGGCTGGTATTCGACGATCAGGCGGTGGAAAATGGCGCGGATGGTCGTGGCGTCGTCGCGGCGCGCGGCGGCTTCCAGTTCGCCAACCAACTCGTTCAGAGCCTCCGGCACGAAGCTGCTGGCATTCCTGGCGATGAAGATTTTTTCGTGGACGGTGTGGCGATAATCCTCGCCTTTGATAAACAGCTCCTCAAATAACTTCTCACCCGGGCGGATGCCGCTGTATGTCACCTCGATATCGCGCCCGACCTCCAGCCCCGACAGGCGGATCATGTCGTGAGCCAGGTCCAACAGCTTGACCGGCTCGCCCATGTCCAGCGTGAAGATTTCCCCGCCCCGCCCGATCACCGCCGCCTGCAAAACCAGTTGTACGGCCTCGGGGATGGTCATGAAGAAGCGGCGCATCTCGGGGTGGGTGACCGTGACCGGGCCGCCGGCGGCGATCTGCTGACGGAAGGTGAGCACTACGCTGCCACGGCTGCCCAGCACGTTGCCGAACCGGACGGCGACGTATGGGAGGGGAGGGATTGGAGATTGGAGATTGGAGATTGGGGCACGCGAGGCCTGCAGGACCAGCAGCTCCGCGACGCGTTTGCTGGCGCCCATGATGCTGGTGGGATTAACCGCCTTATCGGTTGAGATCATCACGAAGTGTTCCACGCCATGGCGCTGGCAGACACTCAGCACATTGCGTGTGCCGATGATGTTATTGGTGATGGCTTCACTGGGATTCAGTTCCATCAACGGAACATGCTTATGAGCGGCTGCATGAAAGACCGCCTGGGGATGATATTGCGCGAAGATGGCATCCAGCCGCTCGGGCATGCGCAAGTCGGCGATGACGCAGATGACCTCACAAACCGGGGTATTGCGCGGCACGTTTCTGGCGATGTAGCGCCTGAGCTCATTTTCGATCTCGAAAACGCTGTTCTCGCCGTGACCAAGCACGACCAGTTGAGCAGGCTCGCACAGCAGAACCTGGCGGCACAATTCACCGCCGATAGAGCCGCCGCCGCCGGTGATCAGCACGCGCTGTCCGCGCAACAGGGTCTTGACCGCGCAGTTGTCGGTCTTGATTGGCTCGCGGCGCAGCAAGTCCTCGATCTCCACCTTGCGCAACTGGTTGACGCTGACCTTGCCATCCAGCAACTCGTACAGGCCGGGCATGATGCGGGTGCTCACACCGGCCTGCTCGCACAGCTTGACGATGGCGCGGATGGTTTTCCCAGGGGCGGTGGGCAAGGCGATGATAATCTGGCGAATGCTGTACTGCTGGGCCAGTTTCGCGATATCATCCCGATTGCCCAGCACCGGCAGCCCGCGGATGCGCATGCCACGCTTGGCGGGGTCGTCATCCAGAAAGCCGACCGCCTCCAAGCCGAGCTGGGGGTTGCGCTGCAGTTCCTGGGCGGTGAGCGACCCGGCCTCGCCGGCGCCCATGATGAGCACGTGCGTGAAGGCATTGTTGTGGGTGCGGCGGTTGCGACGCGATGTATAGATGCGTAATGCGATGCGCGGGGCGCCTGTGCCGGCGAGCGCGAGCAGAAGGAAGAGGAAGGGGAACGAGCGCGGCGGCAGCTTAATGGCCAGATCGAGCATGACAATCCAGGCCACGACGCAGACCAGAACGACGGCGCCGGTTACAGTTACAGCGAGCAGGGCGAGATCGTCCACGGAGGCAAACGGCCAGTAGCGGGCGTAGACGCCGGCCAGCCAGAATACGCACGGGATGACGATCAGGGATATTGCGCTGAGAACGAGCCAGGCACGCTGATAGACGCTGATGTCACTGTTATCCAGGCGCAGCATGAAGCCAAGGTAGACGGCGACGGGCAGGATAAGCAGGTCGAATAACAGGAACCATCGATTGCGAATATGTTTCAACATCATCTCCTCCTGAAGTCAGAGGGCGGAAGCTGGAAGCTAGAAGCCAGAAGCTGGAAGCAAGATGCTAGAAGTAAGAAGTAAGAAGTCAGAGATCAGAAGTCAGAAGTTAGAAGGCAGAAGCCGGAAGCTAGAAACAATAGGTCAGCGGCTGGAAGATGGGCGTCTGGTTTCTGGTGTCTAGCACTGCCAGGGTGAAAGTCCGTACTCAACCCAGTAGTACCCGATTTTGATGAGTTCATTGGTGACATCCATCAGACCCTCTTCGTTGCGCCACCAACTATCGGGTCCGAACGTCGCGTTATAGGCAGCCTGGTAACTGACCTGGATGGCGGTATCGCGGGTATCGTGGCGGATGATGCACATGCCACGGCGACCATGGTACCAACTGGTGACGACCAGGATGCGCGTATAGCCTAATGTCACTAAGAAATCAAGGTATTGTTATGGCATGAAAGGTCGAAGAGATCATATCAGCAAAGCAAGTGCGAAGACAGTAAAGCCAGTTTTCCAGCAGTACTTCAGTCGAGTCAGTATGCAAGGTGTAGCAAAGACGACAGACCAGAAACGGAAACCATACTGGCGCGAATGGACGCCACTGGTGACCCTATGGG
>JAMCQN010000107.1 GCA_023382055.1 Chloroflexota bacterium | reverse complement strand
CTTCGGCGCTGCAGGGAGTAGAACTCGTACCAGTCACGGAACACGGGCAGCGGGTTGGTCCAGCCCTTCACGTACTTCGGGAACACCGCAGGCGCGGTTACCCAGGCGACAGCGATGCGCGGCACTTCGTCGTAGACGATCTGCTCGGCATCCTGGTAGATCTTCTCGCGCTTGGCCGGGTCTGATTCCACCTGACCGTCGCGCAACAGCTTCTGCAGCGCCGGGTTGCTGTACGAATCTTCCTTGTTGGGCGTCTTGCCGTCCGTCCACAGGAAGTGGTAGCCGATGAAGTTGTCGGGGTCGCCGTTGTCGCTGCCCCAGCCGAGCATCCACATCGGGAACTTGCCTTCCTGGCGGTCGTTCAGATACGCGCCCCAGTCCTCGGTCTTCAGGTTGAGCTTGACGCCCACCTTGGCCAGGTCGGCCGCGATGGCCTCGGCGATGGCCTTGGAGTCGGGGAAGTAGCCGCGGACGACCGGGATATACCAGAAGTCGGTGGTGAACCCATCCGGTACGCCGCCCTTCGTCAACAACTGTTTCGCCATGTCCTGATCGTAAGTGTACGGCTTCAGGTTGGGGTTGTGGCCCAGGATGGCGGGCGGCTGGAAACCGGCGGCGCGCTGAGCATACTCATCGTAGAAGGTCTTGACGATGGCATCCCAGTTGACCGCGTGCGCGATGGCCTGGCGCACCTCAAGCTTGTCGAACGGCTTGACCGACTGCTGGAAGGCGATGTAGCCCGTGCTCAGCGAGAGAGCCGGGACGAGATCGTAGTTGGGGTTGCCCTTCAACGTCACAATGTCGGTCTGGGCCAGGTCGGAGAGATCGACCGTGCCGGCCTGGAACTCGGCGAAGCGCGAGCTGTTGTCGGGGATCGAGCGGAAGATCAGCTTGCTGATCTTGGGCGCCTCGGTGTAAGCGAGGTTGGCCTTGCCGCCCCACCAGTCATCGTTGCGATGCAGCACGATCTTGTCGCCAGGCACCCAACTGTCGAATATGAAGCGCCCTGTGCCGACGGGCGTGCCGCTCTGCGTGCCGTACTTCTCGCCCTGCGCCATCACCGCCGTCGGGCTGACGATGCCGAAGGAGAAGATGGTCAGCTTGACCAGGATCAATGAAGAGGGCGACTTGAGGGTGACTTCAAACGTGGTGGGATCGACAACCTTGTAGCTGTCGACCAACTGGCTCAGTTCGTTGTCCCAGTACTCATACTTCTGCGTCGGATAACGATACTTGAAGTCTTTCATGCTCCAGCGGTCGAAGTTCCACTTCACGGCGTCGGCGTTGAAGTCCGAGCCATCGTGGAATTTGACGCCGCTGCGCAGCTTGAACGTCCAGACTTTGCTGTCCGTGGTGGTCCAGGATTCGGCCAGCCAGGGCATGACCTTGGTCGTCTTGCCTTCGATAATCGTGAGCGTATCGTGAACGGTAGCGGCCACGCGCGCCGACTCGCCGTCGGTGACGACGCCGGGGTCAAGCAGCACGCTGTCGCCGCCGCGACCCTGGATCAATGTGTCATTGGCGCCGCCGGCTGCAGGCGCCGTCGTTGCAGCCGGGGCCGCAGTCGGCGCGGTTGTAGCGGCAGGAGCCTTAGTCGCGGCTGGCGCGCTGGTCGCGGCTGGGGCGCTGGTCGCTGCAGGTGCAGCCGTTGGGGCAGCGGTCGGTGTTGCGCCGCACGCGGCCAGGATGCCGGCAGCGGTCGTCGTACCGGCGACGATGAGAAAGCGCCGGCGGCTCATCTGATTTTTCTTACTTGCCATTTGTGTTATCTCCTCCGAAACGGATATCTCCTCTAATAGTACCAATATGTTTTGCCATTTGTGGCTGGTATTTTGTTGTCGGACTCATCCAGTAATTTACCACCTCCCATAAAGTCACGGCTCTGACAAGACTCCCTTCACGGTTGTGACTGGCGCGCCAGATCCTTTGCGTGGATCAGGCGGTTCCACTCAGGGATGGATCCAGCGCGTCGCGCAGTCCATCTCCCAGCAGGTTGAATCCCAGCACCGTAATCATAATCGCGAGACCGGGAAACAAGGCGAGATGCGGCGACTGGCGCAGGAACGGCACGGCGTCGGCGATCATAACGCCCCACTCCGGCGCGGGCGGTTGCGCACCCAATCCCAGAAAACCCAGCGCTGCGGCGGTTAGAATCACGCCGCCGACTCCCAGCGTGGCGCCTACGATGACAAACGATATCAGGTTGGGCAGGATATGGCGCATGATGATATGGGTGTTGCTTGCGCCCAGCGAGCGCCCGGCTTCTACATAGTCCAGGTTTTTCAAGCTGAGGGTCAGCGCGCGCGCCACGCGCATGCCGCCCGGTATGCCCACAATCGTGACAGCCAGAATCGTACCCGTCAGCCCCGGACCGATCACGGCGACAATAGCGATCGCGAGCGGGATGCTGGGAAAGGCCTGCATCAATTCCATAAGGCGCAACGTCAGCGAGTCAACGGCGCCGCCAAAGTATCCGGCAATCATGCCGATGGCGGTGCTGATGACACTGCCCGCGATGATCGACGCGAGCGCCACCGCCAGGGAGTAACGCGTGCCGTGCAGCACGCGCCGGAACACGTCGCGCCCCAGCCGGTCGGTGCCAAAGATATGTTGCGCCGACGGCGGTAAACGCGATTGGGTCAGGTCGCTGTCTGTGGATGGATCATAGGGATCGACAATCGGCGTGAGAATAGCAATCAGCACAACCAGCACGACGATGACCATGCCGATCTGACCGTTTCTGCCCCGGATCAGGCGACGCCAGGCATCCTCCCATAGACTGCGGGACATGGTCATCTGAAGGGATTCTGACGATGACGCACTGGGCATCGATGCATTTTCCGGCGTGGCGCTCATCGGCGGGTTTCTCCTCTCATTGAATCAAACATGACGCACTCATTCGATCGATCCACTGTCACCAATTCAAGCTACTACTTTACGTCAGCATACCTGCTGGCGCAAGTACTCCGATCCGGCAAACAGTCGTCTTTGCAGATGCCAGCAGTGTCTGTTCCCGGATAGCGGCTATTCTATCATTGTGTAGCCGCAACCATCAGCGCAGGTATTGACACTTTCGCTTTCGCCTGCAGCCGGCCGGTATGAACCAACCGGCGGCGATAACCACCAAAGCAGAAATGGAACCAAAATAGAGGTGCATGCGTCTGTAGATTATGGACAGCCGCTGCGCGGCAATTGACCCAGGAGGACGTGTTATGAAGCGCACCAACTTAACGCCAACCGGGCGCGTCACGCTCATCGCGGGCTTGATCACCGCCATCATGCTCAGCGCCTGCCAGCCAAACACGCCCACTGCCGCGCCGACGCGGGTTCCGCCCACCGTGACGCCAATCCCGCCGACCGCGACAGCTTTACCGCCCAGAATAAATCTGCCTTATACGCCGGTTCCGTTGAGCGTGCTTTCACCCACCGTGATCCAGCATACGCCTGAGACCGGCGAACGGCTCAATCCAGGCGGCGCCATCCAGATCGTCTTCGACCGCGCGATGGATCAGAAATCGGTCGAATCGGCGTTCAAAGTGCAACCCGCGGTCGCCGGCAGCTTCGCATGGACGGACGCGCGCACGATGGATTTCAAGCCGTCTGCGCCATTGCCGCATGGCGCGACGATCGACGTGGCGCTGACGCAGGATGCGCGCGCCGCCGACGGCGCCATGCTGCGGGGGCCGTATCAATTCCGGTTTGCCACCCAGGGCAACCTGGAGGTCGGGCAGACCATCCCGGCCGCCGGCACGGCCGACGCCAATCCTGACACCATCATCACCGTGCTGTTTAACCACCCGGTCGTGCCGCTCACCACGTTGAATGAGCAGGCCGGCCTGCCGCAGCCGCTCAGCTTCGACCCACCCATCGCGGGCAAAGCGGAGTGGCTGAACACGTCCATTCTGGTTTTCCACCCCAGCCAGCCGCTGCCCGGCGGAACCACTTACACCGGCCGCATCGCCGCCAGCCTGAATGACACCGACGGCAATCCCCTGGCCGCCGACTACACATGGTCATTCAGCACGGCAGCGCCCAAAGTGCTGATGGTGTATCCCGGCCAGAAGGATCAGCCGGCCCGGATCGACAGTGTTATAAGTGTGGTGTTCAACCAGAATGTCGACCCGGCATCTGCGCAGGCAGCGTTTGCCCTTCTGGACGCCGGCGGGCGAACGGTAGATGGTCAGAGCGCCGTGCTGAGCGAGACATTTACCTTTACACCGGCCAACCGGCTCGCATTCGATGCCAACTACACCATTCGGGTTGCCGCCGGCGTCAAAAGCGTGGGCGGTGGCAACGGCTCGCTGGAAGCCTGGAACTCCACATTCCGCACCGTGCCGCTGCCGAAGGTCATCGGCACGGAACCGGCCGACGGGACGCGTGATGCGCCGCCCGGCACACCCTTTACGATCAAATTCAACACGGATATCGACCCGGCGACGATCATGGCGCATTTCAGCATGGCGCCGGAGATTTCGCCGACGCGGGTATTCAGTTATTACAACAGCTACGCCCACAGCTTCACAATCTACTTCGGTGCGCAGGCAGCTACCGATTACGTCGCGCAGATCACACCGGGCATAGCCGACCCTTACGGAAACCTGACACAGCAGTCGCTGCGGGCGGCCTTCCGCACGGGCGACCTGCCGGCCAGCGCGTATCTGAACGTGCCTTATGGGGCGGTGACGCTGAACGCCTACCTGCCGGCGCAACTGGCCGCAACTACCGTAAATGTCAGCCGGCTGGATTTGCAGTTATTCACCTTTAACACCCAGGACGCGGGCTTTATGACGCGCGACCAGAACGAACTGGCAAGCGCGCCCAAACAACCCGTGCGAAGCTGTGGGCGTAGC
>JAMCQN010000100.1 GCA_023382055.1 Chloroflexota bacterium | reverse complement strand
CGCTTTGCCTTGGGGGCAATCTTCGTCTATCAGATGGCGTTGCTTTATCGTTTCGAGCATGGTTTGAGTCTCAACATCGGCCTCAAAGCGTTTATGCAGGCGGTCTGATGAATTGTGACCAAGCCTCATCTAGCACTCTTCAGGCAAAGTAGCCAGCCAGATGTTGTGATCGCGCGAGTTGAAATAGACAATGTGCCTGCCATCCGCCGAGATGTCCCAATCCCCGTTGCCGATCTTAAAGGGCGAGTCCGCGCCGGCGGCGATGATCTGCGATGACTGGCCGGTCGCCGCGTCGAAGCGCCACAGTTCGTTGCCGGCGGCGTACATCTTCAGCGGGAGGTGATTCATCATTTGCCGCGTTGCCACAGAGGCCGCCTGGGCGGCAAGGCCATCTGCCCTTCCAGGATCGCTTTCCAGTTCAGGTGTGCGGCGAACTCCCGACCGATCCGGATCAACTCGTCAACTGCGCTGCTGTCGTCCATCGCGATATTGCGCGGGAGAGGCGGGTTGATGCGGGTCGTGCCGGCAGTCTGGAAGTGGCGCATGACGAGTTCGGTCTGCTGTTCTGCCGGGATATCCTGGAATTCACCCACGACCCAGTTGACCCAGTCGATCAGGTTATGCGGCATGCCGCCGTTGGGCATCACCCCCGTGCCCAGCGAGACGACATAGGTGTCTGCCGGCGCGTAGGTGCTGGCGGGCGTGTAGTAAAACGCCTCCACACAGGCCTGATAGACCGGATTGCCGGCGATGCCCACCCCGCCATCCACACAGACGCCGATCCCCGGCACCTCGTAGGGTTCGAAGTAGGTGGGCGCCGCAACCGACGCTGTAATGCAGTCGACCAGGCGCAGGCTGCCCGTGCTGCCGGAGTTGGAAGGATTGTCGCGCACAAAGTACCAGGGCTTGCCGTCGGATACGCGCGTCGCCGACACCATGATATCCACCGGCAACTCATTCAGGATGGCATCGCCCAGATAGCGCTGCAGCAGGTCAAATACCGGCTTGATGCGATAACGGAAAGAGCCCAGGTCCAGCGCAAAGCTGACTAGGTCGAATCGGAAGACCTCGTGGCCCAGTTTCTGGTACAGTTCCAGAAGCTTCTGCGCGCTCAGACCTCGGGCCAGCCCCCCGCAGATAATGGCGCCGGTCGAGGTGCCGGCCATCAGCGCAAACACGTCGCGGGCGGGTTTCTGCAACTGCTTTTCCAGTTCAATCAGGGCGCACAGCGGCAGGATGCCGCGGATGCCCCCGCCGTCGATGGTTAACAAAGCCCGCTTTGGCATAGTTCGGTAGTCCTCCGATCAGGGTAAACGTGAGCGAACCCGGGATGAACCGTTCAGACCGTCACGCGCATCATTTTAACAAGAATATCAAACATCCGTTGCAGTAAACTATGTTATAGTTAACCTCGGTCTTTCCGCTCTCGAGCGAGGGAATTGGCTCGCCTAAAGCGAGCCGATATTTTATTGCGAATTAAACGAGGGCAATTTCCATGGAAGGAGAACATATCTGTGACGCGTAGTTACGAACTGACTTTCATCGTTAAACCGGACGTTGACGCGGCGAATTTCGCCGTGTTGCTGGAAAAGGTCAAGGAGATCATCACCGCAGAGGGTGGCAGCATCACGAGACTCGATCAGTGGGGCATGCGCCGATTGATGTATCCCATCCGCAAGTATCGCGAGGGGCAATACGTGTTTGCGCTGGCCCAACTGGAAGCCCTCTCCATCGGCAGGATAGAGAATCGCCTGCGGCTGACCGAGGATATTATTCGTTATCTTCTCATTCGGGCTGACGAAACTGCGACCGCCGCCGCACCGACAGTAATGCCACAAGCCGAAGCAGCAACACCGGAGGCATCATCCACCGCCGAGCCCGAATCAACGTCTGAGACCGCGGCGCCGTAAACCAAGAGTATTGTGATTTGATGTGAGGTCGTCTCCATGCGCGGATTGAATAAGGTCATGATCATAGGGCAGCTTGGGCGCGACCCCGAGATGCGCTACACGCCGAGCGGGAAGCCGGTCACGTCGTTCGCCGTAGAAACCAAGCGGACCTGGGTTACCCCGGAAGGTGAGCGTCGCGAAGACAGCGAATGGTTCAATGTCGTCGCCTGGGGAAGCCTGGCCGAAATCTGCAAGCAGCACCTTATGCGCGGCCAGCAGGTGTACATCGAAGGTCGCCTGCAGACGCGCGGCTGGGAGGATGCCGACGGCAAGCGGCACTATCGCACCGAAATCGTCGCCAATGAGATGGTGCTGCTGGGTGATCGCCGATCTCATGCCGCGCATGAAGAGCTCCCTCAGTTCGATGAAGTAGAGCATGATGAAGGCTTTCCCTTCTAGTTCTACTCAGCTGCTGGTCTGAATTGTCCGGGGCAGCCTGTCTGGCGCGCAGCCAACGCAGGGCGCCGACGTATTAAGTCTCCCCACAATGTAATATGCCAAAAAAGCCCATTTTGTCTCAACGGGTGCTGGAGCAACATACGCTGTCGCGTTACGAGCGCGAGCGCCGCACTCACAAGTTCGTTCTAATCGGCAGCATTGTTGTCGCGGTCGTCGTCGTTTTACTGATCGGCGCCGCCGTGTTCCAGCGGCTGGTTTATGAGCCGAACCGCGCCGTCGCCGCGGTGAACGGCGAAAAGATCAGCGTGGCGCAGGTGCAGTCGCGCATGCGGTTGGAGTTCGCCGACCTCACCTATACCTTCAACCAACTGGCCTCGTCGGTACAACAGATCAAGCAGGGCAACGATCCCAACCAGTCATTTCTCCTGCAGTTCTACCAGCAGCAGTTGCAGCAGATGGCCAGCCAGGGCAGCGCCGAACAGATCAGCAGCAAGGCCCTGGACGCGCTGATCACCGACGATCTGGTGCGCCAGGAAGCCAGGCGGCGCGGCCTCACGGTGAGCCAGGACGAGATCCAGCAGGAGATCGAGAAGTCAATCGGCTATTACCGCGTGACGCTGACGCCGTTTCCGACCTATACCCCGGCGACGCCCGAATCCACTGCAGCCGCAACCGCGACGCCGCTCACGACGAGCGTCCAGTTGACCGGAACCGCTCCTTTGTCACGAACAGCCGCGCTGACGCCCACGGCTACGGCGACGCCGAAGCCAACCGCCACGCCGCGCCTGCAGCCCACCTCCATCACCCTGGCGGAACTCCAACAGGGCAAGGATCGCGGTGTGCAGTTTTACACGTCGCTGGGTTACCCGGCATCCGAGTTCCAGACCACGTACGAGACCAACCTGCTGACCAAGAAAGTGCAGGATGCCATGGCCAGCGAAGCGCCCACGATGACCGAACAGTATCGCTTCGATTACCTGCGCCTGAACAACGTGCAGTCGGCGACGCTGTATGCGGACCAACTGGCTGCCAACAGCATCACCTTTGAAGCCGCCATCAGCCAGGCCAACACGATCACCCGTCCCGAGCCGATCGGCTCCGGCGCCGTGCAGGGCTGGACGAGCAACGTCGCAGTCGAAAGCCAGTTTGGCAATGAAGTGCTGGCGGCGCTGACCGGCGGCGCGCTGAATAAGCCCAGCGGCGTGATCACATCGGCGTTGAGCGGCGAATTTTATGTCGTCATGCCGCTCGAGAAGGCGGTTCGCCCGCTCGACGCCGCCGATCTCAGCCAGGAGCAGAGCAAGGCGTATACCGACTGGCTGGCGGCGCAGAAAGCGGACACGAACAAGGTGCAGCGCCTGGTTGACCCGCTGACCATTGTTCCAACCGATCTGAAGAACCGCATCACCCAGTTCCAGAGCCAGTTGGCCGGCGGCAGCCAGAGCGCGCCGTCATCTACCCAGTAGCAGGCGGGAGGCAGGCGCAACATGCGCGGCGCCAAAGGCGCTGCCACTCAGGTATGATTGCCATATCCGTTGACCGAATTGAAACATCCGGATTGAAGTTGTTTTGGGAGGCTATTGCATGACAGTCACAAGCTCGGACGCGCAATTGACAGCGCCTGAGATCAACCTGACCGACCTCGCCGATTTGTTGCGCTCGCGGATCGATCAATTTGCGCCAATATTGCAAGCGGTCGATGTCGGCACCGTGGTCGAGGTCGGAGATGGCATCGCCCGCTGCAGCGGACTCCCCAATGTCCAGTCGAGCGAACTGGTGGAATTTACCAAGACCGGCACGCTGGGCATGGCGCTCAACCTGGATGAAAACGAAGTCGGCGTCATTATCCTGGGCGATTACCAGAATATCGAAGAGGGCGACACCGTGCGCTCCACCGGGCGCGTCATCTCGGTGCCAGTGGGCGAGGCGCTGATCGGCCGCGTGGTCGACCCGCTGGGCCGCCCGCTCGACGGCAAAGGCCCGATCAAAGCCGCGTCGTTTCGCCCGCTGGAGCGCATCGCCCCGGGCGTGATCGACCGCGCCAACGTCGATACGCCGGTGCAGACCGGCATCAAAGTGATCGACGCGGCTTTCCCAATCGGGCGCGGCCAGCGCCAGTTGATCATCGGTGACCGCGGCACCGGCAAGAGCGCCGTCACCATCGACACGATCATCAACCAGAAAGGCAAGGGCATGGTGTGCATCTACGTCGCCATCGGCCAGAAGCTGGCGCAAGTGGCGCGTGTCGTGGCCGTACTGGAGCGCTTCGGCGCGATGGACTACACGATCGTCGTCGTAGCGGGCGCGTCCGATTCGGCCGCTTTGCAGTACATCGCCCCGTATGCGGGCGCAGCGATGAGCGAAGAGATCATGGAAAATGGCGTCGCCGTGCCGGGCTATACCGAGCGCTTCATCGATGCGCTGTGCGTGTACGACGACCTTACCAAACACGCCTATTCCTATCGCCAGGTCTCGCTGCTATTGCGCCGCCCGCCAGGGCGCGAGGCGTACCCGGGCGATATCTTCTACCTGCATTCGCGCCTTCTGGAGCGCGCGGCGCGCCTGGCCCCGCATTTCGTCATCCGTAAGATCGACGAGTCCGGCGAGTGGGGCGACGGCAGCGGCGTGGGCGGCAAGCTCTACAGCGGCGCGCTGGGCGAAGAGAACGCCAAGCACGATTTGAAGCAGCTGGGCCAGGGGTATAAGCTGGTGCGCAACCCCAATACGGGCGGGTCGGTGACGGCGCTGCCCATCATCGAAACGCAGTTGGGCGACATTTCCGCCTATGTGCCCACCAACGTTATCTCGATCACCGACGGCCAGTTGTTCATGGAGACGGACCTGTTCAACGCGGGCATCCGCCCGGCCATCAGCGTCGGCCTCAGTGTGAGCCGCGTGGGCGGCGACGCCCAGACGCGCGCGATGAAACAGGTGGCGGGGCGCATGAAGCTGGAACTGGCGCAGTTCCGCGAGTTGCAGGCATTCGCCAGCTTCGGCAGCGACCTTGACAAGGCCACCCTGGCGCAGTTGGAACGCGGCCGCCGCCTGACGGAATTGCTCAAGCAGAGGCAGTACGAGCCGCGCTCGCTGGCCGCAGAGGTGGCCGCGATTTTCGCCGCCACCAACGGCTATCTCGATAGCGTGCCGGTGAACCGCGTCGACGTATGGGAAACGGCGTTTAATGCGTACATGGATTCGGCGCAGCCGGATATCATCAGCGCTATCGGCGCCGAAAAACGCATCAGCGACGACACATCCGCAAAACTGAAGACGGCAATCGACAGCTTCAATCGCACCTGGAACAACTAGCGAGCGTTATTCTCTATGGCAACAGCACGAGAAATTCGCCGGCGCATTCGCAGTGTTCGTAATATCCGCCAGATCACGCGCGCGCTGGAAGCAGTCAGCGCCAGCAAAGTGCGCCGCGCGCAGGAGCAGGTCACTTCCACCCGCCCATATGCGACCAAGGCGCGCGAGTTGCTGGCCAGCGTGGCATCGCTGGCGGGCGGAGAGGCAAACCATCCCCTGCTGACCAATCGCGAGCAGGTGAACAGCATCTATATCCTGGTCATCTCGTCGGATCGCGGCCTGGCGGGCGCTTTCAACACCAATGTGGCGCGCGCCGCGATGGAATACGCCGCCCAGGTCAAGAAGCCCGCCTCGTATATCACGATCGGCAAGAAGGGGCGCGATTTCATCTACCGGCGCGGCGGCCATGTGCTGGCGGATTTTTCCGGCCTGCCGCCACATCCCGCGCTGCTCGACACCACCGCAGCGACCCGCGCCCTCATCGATGACTTTCTGGAGGGCAAGGTGGACGAGGTGCTGCTGGCCTATACCGAGTTCCTCAGCCGGGCGATGCAGAAACCGGTGATTACGCCGCTGCTGCCTCTGGTGACCACCAATCTGATCCCGGAACCGACTAATGACGCCCCGCAGCCGGTCTATGACTTTGAACCTGGCCCGCAGGAAATCCTGGACACGCTGCTGCCGCGCCTGACCGAGTTGCAGGTGTATCAGGCCGTGCTGGAATCGCTGGCCAGCGAGCATTCCGCCCGCATGGCCGCCATGCGCAACGCCACCGACAGCGCGTCGGACCTGATCACCGGTTACACGCTGTCCTACAACAAGGCCCGTCAGCAGGGCATCACCAACGAATTGCTGGATATATCCGGCGGCGCCGAGGCGCTGGCCCAGATCACTGGCGCCAGGTAGCGGCCGCGGAATGGTCGAGACGAGAGGGAAGGTGGATTCGGGTCGACGAACTTCACGGACCGCCGCCCCTCAACTAAGTTGGTCACCTATAGCATTGGTACACCGTTTAGCATACGATACACGTCTCCGTCCTCCGGGATGCCCGACGATGCCGCATCCGGTAACGGGGGCTAAGAGCGGTTCAAAGGCCGCAGGGACATTTCCGGCAGCCAACTTTGGCGCCTGTGCGGCGCTGGCGCTCGCCGTAACCATTTTCCTGGCGATCAGCCTGCATCAGTTGACGCTGCCGGGCTTCTATTATGATGAAGCGCTGGACCTCGCGCCCATGCTTCAGCTCATCCACGGCGAACCGGTGAACCTGCTGCGCGGCATCGGCATCTCTATCGGCCAAACGAGCTTCCCCGTCATGCTGCTGGATTACATGGGCAGCCTGAACGGCTACCTCAACATCCCTTTCATGCTGCTTCTGGGCCCCGGCGTGGTGGCCGCGCGGCTCGAGCCGATCCTGTTCTCCGCGCTGACCATCGTGCTGGCGTATGCGCTGGCGCGCGCCTGGTTCGGGCGGGGCGCGGCCATCCTGACTGCGCTGCTGCTGGCGATCAACCCCTCGTTTATCTGGTTCAGCCGCCAGGGCATCAGCGTCACATCGGTGATGACCGTCTTCTCACTCGGCAGCCTGCTGCTGATCGAACGGTGGAGAGGAAAGAGATTAGAGATTAGAGATTGGAGATTGGAGGTCAGAGGTCAGAGGTCAGAGGTCAGAAGCAAGAGGCAAGAAACCAGAGGCAAGAATCCAGAGACAAGAAGTCAGAAGTCAGAAGGCAGAGGAAAGAGATTAGAGATTGGAGATTGGAGATTGGTGAGCGGCGGAATCTCCAATCTCCATTCTGCAATCTCCATTCTGCAATCTCCAATCTCCAATCTCCAATCTCGATTCTCCAATCTCCAATCTCCACGCTTTGCGTCCAATCTCTCTTTGCTGCTGGCGGGTGTATTGATCGGGCTGGGGTTATGGGCCAAGCTGCTCTTTTTGTGGTGGATCGTCGTGCTGGGCGTACTCGCGCTGGTGTGGCTCGCCTTCGGACGCTCCGCGCGGACGGCGGACCGGCTGCGCGTGATGGTGCGGGCGCTGCCCTGGCTGCTGGGCGGCTGCGCGATCGGGGCCGCGCCGCTGATCTATTACAACCTGGCCGACCTGCTGCGCCAACCGTTCGATCTATCCAACGCCTATACCCTGGGACTGGTGTTCAAGTCGCTGGGCCGGACGACCGACTACGGCGTCAACAATCTGAACCTGCTGGCTAACTTGAACAAGGCCATTGCCGATTTCAACGTCTTTATCGACGGCAGCTATTTCTGGTACAACGGCGTGCCGTTCAGCAACGTGTACGCCGTGCCCGCGTTTGTCATCAGCGCCGTCGCCGGGAGCATCCTGGCGTTGCGGCGCTCCGAATGGCGCAAATGGCTGGCGCTGCTGGCGGCCATCGCCGCGACGGTGTTCATCAGCGCCTTTACGGTGTCCGGCCTGTGGGCCACGCACCTGTTTATCATCGTCCCGCTGCCGCAGATGGTTGTCGCCGTCGCGGCGGTATGGCTGGCGCGCTGGTTAGGCGGCCTGGCGGCGCGCATAGGACAATCCATGCGGAGGCCATCGCATCCGGAATCTCTAATCCCCAATCTCCAATCTCTAATCTCGATTCTCTCTGTCGTCGTCGTACTGGCTCTGCCCGTATCGCGCGATCTGTGGGTCAGTTGGCAGCAGCATGCTAAACTTGCTCAGACCGGCGGGTCGGGCCGTTTTTCAGACGCGATCTACAAGCTGGCCGCGTACCTGGATACGCAACACATCGCACAGCCGATCGCCCTGGACTGGGGCATCGAGAAGAACGTGCGGGTGCTGACGGATGACCGCGTCCGCCCGGAGGAAATATTCGGTTTTACGCCGGAGCCCGGCGCGCTGTTCGAACAGCGCGCCCGCGAACTGCTGCGCGACCCATCGCGGCAATACATCGTGCTGTGGGATCGTTTTGCCGTTTATAATCGACGCAAAGCATTTACACAGATAGCCGGTGAAATGGGTCTGCAGGTGACGGAGACGTTCATCGCGCACGAGCGCAGCGGTCTGCCGGTCTACGTCGTGCTGCAGGCCAGATGATGTACAAGAACGGTCAAGGAACAACAAAGGAAAATCGAAGGAGAAGCTGATGGCAAGCGGTAATGGCGCGGGGAACACAGGGGTCGTTGTTGCGGTAAAAGGCGCGGTAGTCGACGTTGAATTCAAGAACGAACACCTGCCGGGCATCTATGATGCGCTGGAGATTGAGCGTCCCGGGCTGAGCCGGCTGGTTCTGGAAGTGCAGTCGCACCTGGGCGGCAATCGCGTGCGCGCCATCGCCATGGATACCACCGACGGCCTGCGGCGCGGCGTGACCGTGCTGCCGACCGGCGCGCCCATCACCGTGCCCGTCGGCCCCGCGACGCTGGGGCGCATCTTTAACGTCCTGGGCGACGCCATCGACGGCAAGCCGCAGCCCAGGATCGGCATCAGGTATCAGATCCATCGCCCGGCGCCGACGTTTGAGGAGCAGAAGGCCAGCGTCGAAATCCTGGAGACCGGCATGAAGGTGATCGACCTGATCGCCCCGCTGACCAGGGGCGGCAAGACCGGCATCTTCGGCGGCGCCGGCGTGGGCAAGACGGTCACCATCCAGGAACTGATCAACTCCATTGCCAAGTTCCACAACGGGTACTCGGTGTTCTCCGGCGTCGGCGAGCGCACGCGCGAAGGCACGCAGCTCTACCTCGAAATGAACGAGGCCGGCGTGATGGACAACCTGGTCATGGTGTTCGGCCAGATGAACGAGCCGGCCGGCGTGCGCCTGCGCGCGGCGCTGACCGGGGTGACGATGGCCGAGTATTTCCGCGACGAAGGCCGCGACGTGCTGCTGTTCATCGACAACATCTTCCGTTTCATTATGAGCGGTTCCGAAGTCTCGGCGCTGCTGGGGCGCATGCCCAGCGCGGTGGGCTACCAGCCCACGCTCAGCACCGACATGGGCGCGTTGCAGGAACGCATCACCAGCACCCAGCGCGGCTCGATCACCTCGATGCAGGCGGTGTACGTCCCGGCGGACGACTATTCGGACCCGGCGCCCGTGGCGACCTTCGCCCACCTGGACTCGACCATCAACCTGGAGCGCTCCATCAATGAGAAAGGCATCTATCCGTCGGTGGACCCGCTGGCCAGCACCAGCCGCATCCTCGACCCCAACGTCGTCGGCGCCGACCATTATCAGGTGGCGCGCGAGGTGCAGCGCACGCTGCAGCGCTACAAAGACCTGCAGGATATCATCGCCATCCTGGGCGTGGACGAACTGAGCGAAGAGGATAAGGTGCTCGTTACGCGCGCCCGCAAGATCGAGCGTTTCCTGGGCCAGCCCATGTTCGTCGCCAAGCGCTTCACCGGCATCGACGGGCGCTACGTGAAGATCAAGGATACGGTGGACGGCTTCCGCCGCATTCTGCAGGGCGAGATGGACGAAGTGCCGGAACTCTATTTCTTCAACAAAGGCCCGCTGAGCGACGTGATCGAGGCGTACGAGAAGGATCGCGCCGCGCGCAAGTAGGTATCATGCCACTCTATCTGGAGATCGTCACCAGCGACCGCACCGTCTTTGAAGGCCAGGTGGATATGGTCACCGTGCCCGGCGGCGGCGGTGACATGGGCATCCTGCCCCACCACGCGCCGGTGCTGTCCACGTTGAAAGCGGGCGAGTTGCGCGTGAAGCGCGGCGGCCAGACGATGGAGTTTGCCATCGGCGGCGGCTTTGTGGATATCCACAACAACCGCGTGATCATCCTGGCCGACAGCGCCGAGCGCGCCGACGAGATCGACCTGGCGCGCGCCGAGGCGGCACGCATGCGCGCCCAGGAGATGTTGAAAAACCCGCCGCCGAATAAGGAAGAATTGCTCAGGCTGGAAAATTCCATGCGCAAGAGCATCGTCCGTCTGCGCGTCGCGAAGCGGCGCGGCGCAAACGGGCAGCGAGAACAGGAGTAGACGCGCAACGCCGTGATGCATTATGCGCCGGAACCTGCGGCAATTGCGCTGGCCGGGCATCTTCATGGTTCGCTGGCGCCGGTCGTGACACATGAGTTTGTTTAGAGCTGAAATTGGCATTGACCTTGGCTCGGTCAATATCGTCATTTATCTGCGCGGCAAGGGCGTCATCATCCAGGAGCCCTCTGTCGTAGCCATTCTGTCGAACGAGCAGCGCATCGTGGAAGTGGGCGAGGCGGCCCGCCAGATGTACGGGCGCACGCCGGATGAAATCGAAGTCACCCGCCCGGTGCGCGACGGCGTCATCGCCGACTACCAGGTCACCCAGACCATGCTGCGCTATTTCGTGGATCGCGTGAAGCGCTGGAAAATTTTGCCCCCTCGCATCGTCATCGGCGTGCCGTATGGCGTCACCAGCGTGGAACGGCGCGCCGTGCGCGAAGCCGCCATGGAAGCCGGCGCCGGCGAAGTGCACCTGCTGCGCGAGCCGCTGGCTGCGGCGCTGGGCGCAGGCCTGCCGGTGGATACGGCGACCGGCAACCTGGTGCTGGACCTGGGCGGCGGAACCGCCGAGGCGGCGGTCGTCTCGATGAACGGCATCGTGGTGGCCAACTCGGTGCGCGTGGGCGGCGTGAAGCTGGATGAATCCATCCAGAATTTCGTGCGCCGCAAATACAACCTGGCCATCGGCGAGCCGACCGCCGAGGATATCAAGATCCGCATCGGCAGCGCGCTGGCGCTGGATCACGAACTGGTGATGCAGGTGCAGGGGCGCGACCAGGTCTCCGGGCTGCCGCGCACCATCGAGATCAGCTCCACCGAGGTCACCGAGGCGCTTTCGGAGCCGTTGGTTCAGATCGCGGCGTGCGTGCGCTCCGTGCTGGAGAAGACGCCGCCTGAACTGGCGTCCGATATCATCGACCGCGGCATGGCCATGACGGGCGGCACGGCGCTGCTGCGCAAGCTGGACGAGTACCTCTCGCGCGAGGTGGGCATCCCCGCCTATGTCTCCGACGCGCCGATGGCCTGCGTCGCGCTGGGCACCGGCCGCGCGCTGGAGAATATCGAGGTCCTCAAACGCACGGAATTCATGTAGTGATCCTGGCCTCATCATCGCCGCGCCGCCGCGAGCTGCTCACACGGCTGGGCGTGCCCTACCAGCCATTCAGCCCGGACGTGGACGAAAGCCCATTGCCGGGCGAGACGCCCCTGCAGACGCAGCACCGCATCACGCTGGAGAAGGCGCGCGCCGCGCCGGCCGCGCCCGGGCAGATCGTCATCGCCGTCGACACCACCGTCCTGCTGGACGGCGACATGCTGAACAAACCCGCCGACGCCGCCGAGGCGTGGGCGATGCTGCGCCGGCTGCGTGGGCGCACCCACGAGGTGCAATCGTGCGTGGTAATCAAACAGGACGGGCGCGAGGTGATGGAGATCGTCTCATCGCTGGTGACGATGCGCCAGTACAGCGACGACGAGATCGCCGCGTACATCGCCACGGGCGACCCGTTCGACAAAGCCGGCTCTTACGCCGTGCAGCACGCGGTTTTCCAGCCGGTCGCCTCAATCGAGGGCTGCCCGCTCAACGTGATCGGCCTGCCGCTGTGCCGCCTGCGCAAGCACCTGAGCGACTGGCCGGAGCCGTCGCCGGTGTGCGCGGGGTTCTGGGCTGGCAAGTGCGAGGGAGAGTAGAGATTGGAGATTGGTGATTAGAGATTGGGATGTGGCGAGGGTCATCCAGCACCGTACGCGCGTATACGGCGAAGTCATCGATGCGCCTCTAGCAGAATTTTGGGTTGCGGTTCGGTTAAGGCAGCGATTTTCGCGTTTTAGGGGCAGGAGGTCGACCATCATCAGCCAGATAGCTATTTGGTATGCAAAATGTCATATTTAGATTTACAATTTGCATACCAATATGTCGGTCATACCTGACGAGCTATGGCTCTATGAGATTGCCGAGGCACAAGCCGGCTACTTTACGACCAAGCAGGCAAGAGCCGCCGGCTACTCCCGCCAGTTGCTCAGCCACCATACCCAGGCCGGCAATATCAAGCGCGTCCGACATGGCATCTACCGGCTGACCCGCTTCCCCCATTCGCCGCGCGAGGAACTCTACATCGCCTGGCTGCGCTGTGGACCAAACGCTGTCATCTCGCACGACAGTGCGCTGGATCTCTACGACCTCTCGGACGCCATGCCCACTGAGGTTCACATCACCGTACCGCGCGGTTCATCACTGCGCCGGCCAGGCATCAGGCTGCACACCGGCGGACTGCTGCCCGACGAAGTCACTCACTGGCAGGGTCTGCCCGTTACCACAGTGGAGCGAACTATTGCCGACATTGCCGCGCGCGGCGTACAGGAGTGGATCGTGCGGCAAGCCATACAGGAAGCGATGGCACGGGGAAGAATGCTGCCGGATTCGCTGCTCGTGCAGGCGCAACGACATCCGCGCCCAGTGCGCGACCTATTGACGAAACTGGTAAAACAAGCGCAACGCGCATGAAATACAAAACAGCCTCTGCGTTCCGCAATGCCCTCGAAGCTCGATTGTTGACTCAAAGCCGTGACACTGGTCTGATGCTCGTTCGCTTGCGCAAGGCTGTCGCGTTTGACCGCCTCCTGGCACGTTTGGTCATCCATCAGCCGGACAAGTGGGTACTCAAGGGTGGATATGCCTTGCAACTGCGCCTTGAAAACTCACTGGATGTGCGTCCCCGTACCACCCGTGACGTGGACCTGCAAACGATCATTCCGCATGAGCGTGTTCGAGATGAGATGATCCGTGCGGCTTTTTATCGACCCGTTACTCAGCAGTCAGTCTGCCGGGAGATGGGATCGTAAACGCTGGAGGTGGATATGAGGTCGTATATTTCGCGCTGAAGTCGTTCTATCCGTTTGCCTTCGGCTTGGCGGCATCTTTCTTCTCAGCCCCCTCGGCTTCCTCTTCGTCCCCGTTCGACTCCCACCCGATGATCCACACGCACAACCCGGCCAGGCCAATGGTGGCGAGGATGAGGAACAGCCACTGGTTCCATAGCAGACCCACATCGCGCGCGGCGATGACCAGCACGATGACCATGCCGATCGCCAGCGCAATCCACGCAGCTAACTTGGGGTGCTGCGACGCCCATCCCCGTATTTTCAAAAGCATAAGCAAATTCTACATCGATTGAGGTTCCTCACAACACCGAGTTCTCACGCCGGTGAAATTAGTTACGAGAATCCAGACTCCCGGAATCTCCGAGATTCCGGGAGTCTATGCGCGATCAGAACTCGGAGTTGCCCGCCCGAATTTCATCCGGCGATGCGAATTCACACACGAGCGTTGCGAGCATGTTCACAGGTGACGTGTCATATCAGCAGATTTCTTCTGTATAATCAACTTAGCTGCCCTGAAAGGATCGTTTCCCATGTGGGCTTGCCCGCAATTTCACCGGCGACCGATTTGATATGGTTGGCGACGCAGCCGGGTTTGTGCGCGCAGTGTAGACTGAACTTAGTCTGCGATGCGCCATTTTCGATGCAGTCTCTGCTGGACTTTGGCCATTCGTTTTATGCGCTCGGTGCAAAAACACCGGAAAACAGGGCATTTTCGAAATTCCAAGTGGAGTTCCGGCATGTCGATCAAGATGTCGACACGCCAATAACTCATCTGAGCACCGAAAAGAGCCTGAAAACCAGTGACTTTGAGCACAGAGAATGGCCAAAGTCCGGCTAAAGGAGGGCTTGACATCAGGAGGTGTGCGCACAATGTTGGCAACCAACATTCGGCGCAATAGAGCGTAATCTACGACCACTATAGACCAGAGTGCATGCGACATAATGGCCACTCAACCTACGGGGACAGTCACTTCCCTATTTAGCGATATCGAGGGTAGCACCAGGCTGTGGGAGCAATATCCAACGCTTATGCGAAACGCGCTGGCGTGTCATGATGACATTCTTCGCAAAGCGGTTCTAAATCACCGCGGATATGTGGTCAAAATGCGCGGCGATGGGATTCACGCTGCGTTCGGCAGTGCCCTTGATGCGGTCGATGCTGCCTTGGCGATTCAGCGTGCGTTGCATGCCGAGGAATGGGGTGAAATCGGAGAATTGTGCGCACGAATCAGCCTGCATACCGGTGCCGTCGAAGAACGGGACGCAGACTATTTCGGTCCGGCGGTGAACCGTGCTGCGCGCCTTTTGTCCACTGCGCACGGCCAGCAGACACTGCTCTCTGGCAGCACGCGAGAACTGGTTTTTGAGAACCTCCCTCCCGGAGCCATTCTGCGCGATATGGGCATCCATCGTCTGAAAGACCTGATCCAGCCTGAACATATCTACCAGCTTACGGTGCCGGACCTGCCCGCTGACTTCCTTCCGCTGATCACGCTCGATTCACACCCAAACAACCTTCCTGTGCAACCCACACCCCTGATTGGGCGCGAACATGAGTTGGCGGCAGCCCGCGATCTGCTGCTTCGGAATGATGTACGTATGATGACACTCACCGGTCCTGGTGGCATCGGCAAAACCCGCCTGGGACTACAGATTGCTGCTGACCTATGCGATCAGTTTGAGGACGGCGCTTTTTTTGTCAACCTTGCCCCAATCACCAACAGCGATCTCATAATCGCCACAATCGCCCAGGCGCTGGGGGTGAAAGAACGCGGCGGACAGACGCTTCTGAAAAGCCTGATAGACCATCTTCGCGATGTCAAACAGCTACTGGTACTCGACAACTTCGAACAGGTGATCTCTGCAGCAGTGCAGGTGGCAGAACTGTTGGCAGCTTGCAGCCCTGCGCTGAAAATCCTGGTGACCAGTCGCGAACCGTTGCATACGCGCGGAGAGCGCGAGTTCCCGGTACCGCCCTTGGCGTTGCTCCGCCCCTATGAGGCGTATGAAGCCGGGCGCGACCCGGGCGCAGCAGTGGCTTTGTTCGCGCAACGCGCGCAGGCGGTCAAGCCCGACTTTGTACTGACGCGCGAGAATGCGCCGGCAGTCGCCGCGATCGTTTCACGCCTGGATGGATTACCGCTCGCCATCGAACTGGCTGCAGCACGATGCAAATTTCTGTCACCCCAAGTCATTCTGGCGCGACTGACCAACCGGCTGGCGCTATTGACCAGCGGTCCGCGTGATCTACCGAGTCGGCATCATACTTTACGCAACGCTATCGCGTGGAGCTACGATCTTCTTGATCCAGCGGAGCGAACGCTTTTTGAGCGCCTGTCCATTTTCACAGGAGGTTTTTCCTGTGATGCCTGCGAAGCAGTGTGCTGTGAAGGATTATCGCTGGATATCCAAAATGCGTTGGAATCACTCGCCACCAAGAGCCTGTTGCGGATACTGGATATCGAAGCTGGCGGGACGCGCTTTGGCATGCTGGAAACGATAAGGGAGTATGCCATCGAACGGATGAATGCGACGCACGCTGCCGGGGTTCTGCAAAAACGTCACGCTGAATACTTTGAAGCGTTGGCACAAGAAGCCGAGACACATCTGGATGGAGCCAACCAGACCGAATGGTTGGCGCGCCTTGAGCAGGAGCACGACAATTTGAGGGCTGCACTGACATGGTGCGTTGACCACACCCACAACGAATTGGCACTGCGCCTGAGTAGTGAGCTCGCGCAATTCTGGCGAATGCACTGCTACTTCAGCGAAGGGCGTGCATGGTTGACAAAAACGCTGGAGCTGACCCGCGATCGGGCAGATCTGGTACCTGTGCGGATTAAGGCGCTCAATGGCGCCGGCTATCTTGCCTATCGTCAGTCAGACCTGCCGCAAGCACTTGCGCTTTTCAGGGAAGGCCTGGCCCTTGCACGCAGGTTCAAAGATAAGGCGTCCATTGCAATGGCGCTAAATGGCTTGGGCAACGTGGCTTGGACCGGCGGTGATCCAGCGGAGGCTCGCGTATTTTATGAAAGTAGCCTGGCTATACGTCGTGAGATAAAGGACCGGGCAGGCATCGGAATATCACTTAGCAACCTTGGAAATATAGCTTGGAGCCAGTGCGATTTCACAAACGCACGCGCATATTACGAAGAAGGCATTGTTATCGGTCGCGAACTGGGTGACTTAGCAGGAGTCGAATGGTCGTTGAACGTTTTGGGAGGTCTGGCGATCACCCAGCAAGATTACCCTGCAGCACATACCTACCTGGAGGAAGGCTGGAAACTACTGCAAGACAGTGGCAACAGATGGGGACGTGCCGAGATACTGAATAGTATCGGCATGCTGGCGCGTTACGAGGGTGATTATGAAAAGGCAGAGCAATTCTGCCGGGAAAGCCTCGCGTTATGTCGCGAGATCGGTGATGAGGGTGGATGTGCAGAAGCGCTGAAAAACTTGGGGATTATTGCCTTTGACCGTAACGATTGCCTGGCGGCGCAACGGCATTTCCAGCAGGGACTGGAAGCAGGCCAGCGAGCACAACACAAACCAGCAATAGCCGCTGCGTTGTGTGGGCTTGGATTGGTTGCCTACGGACAAAGTGATTTCATGGAGGCGCATCACCTGTGCCTGCAAAGTCTGTCAATGTGGTTTGAAATAGGTTACAAGCCCGAAATCGCACGATGTCTCGAGAAAATTGCAGGAATAAACGTGAAAGTGGGCAAAGCACAGCATGCGGTACAGCTAATGTCCGCAGCCGCAGCTGTGCGCGAAGCAGTCGGCGCGCCACTCCCGTCCCCGGAGCAGGCTCAATATATGCGTGCATATACCGAGGCGCGCACCCAACTCGGTGAGGATCAATTTGACCTGGCGTGGGCGCAGGGACACGACATGACAGTGGAACGGATTATTGCATCTGAGACCAGTGAGGGATAAATGCTTGAGAATCAACCGGCATCTGATTCAAAATCCAGTCCAATGGCGCTCAAACTGGATCATGGTTCGCGAGTGGCCGTGATCGGTGGTGGACCGGCTGGCACATTCTTCACAATCTTTCTACTGGACATGGCTGAGAGAGCCGGCGTGGATATTCAGGTGGATATTTACGAACCACGCGAATTTTCCATGCCCGGTCCGGGCGGCTGTAATATGTGTGGGGGCATCATTTCCGAATCACTAGTCCAGAACCTTGCCACAGAAGGCATAAATCTTCCACCGACGATTGTGCAGCGCGGGATCGATTCTTATTGCCTGCATATGGATATCGGCAATGTGCGCATAGAAACGCCATTGATGGAAAAACGCATCGCTGCCGTACATCGCGGCTCTGGTCCGCGTGATATCAAGCAGGTCAAGTGGGGCAGCTTCGACGGTTATCTACTGGAATTGGCGATCGGTAAGGGCGCGCGCGTGATCCACAAACGCGTGAACGATGTTAGCTGGCAGGATGGAAGACCGTCCGTGAGCGTGCGGGAGGATGGGCTCAAATCCTATGATCTGTTGGGTGTGGCCACCGGGGTAAACACTTCGGCGCTCAAACTCTTCCAGGCGCTATTGCCTGAGTACCAGCCTCCTGAAACAACAAAGACCTTCATACGCGACTACTACATCGGCGTGGATACGATCAACGAATACCTCGGCAGTTCGATGCATGTCTTTTTGTTGAACATCCCCCGCCTCGAATTCGCGGCAATCATTCCCAAAGGGGAGTATGTCACTGTGTGCTTACTGGGCGAGGATATTGATGCACCACTCATTCAAGCCTTCCTGGCGTCGTCTGAAGTACAGAGTTGCATGCCTCCGGGATGGAGCTTCGACCAAATGGCGTGCCAATGCTCGCCTCGCATCAATGTACAAGGAACTCCCCAACCCTTTGCAGACCGCATTGTGTTTATTGGCGATTGTGGGGTAACCCGCTTGTATAAAGATGGCATCGGCGCTGCCTACCGCACCGCGAAAACGGCTGCCTCTACGGCGGTTCTTCATGGGGTCTCGGCGGAGGATTTTCGTCGGCACTACTTGCCGATTTGTCGCAGCATTGGTTCGGATAATGCGATAGGCAAGATCATATTCGCCTTCGCGCGCCAGGCGCAAAAGGTACGGCTGGCGCGCCGCGCAATTCTGAACATGGCATCGGGTGAGCAAGGGAACAGGCCAGGCGCCGTCCGCCGCATGAGCACGATCCTGTGGGATCTATTCACTGGCAGCGCCCCATACCAGGATATTCTGATGCGCGCTATACACCCGGCGTTCCTGGTTCGTCTTGCGTGGCATATAGTCAATCCGCTGCGTTTACTGCATCAAAAGGAACAGCGCATGGAGCGTGCCAAAGACAAGCCCGGTGCATTAGGCCGGATTTTCAAAGACGGTGAGGTGATCGTTCGCCAAGGTGAGGTGGGGCACTGCATGTACGTGATTCAGGAAGGACAGGTGGAGATCATTGGGGAACGCGCCGGCAAGGAAGTGGTGATGGCCACGCGCAAGAAAGATGATTTTTTTGGTGAAATGGCCATCTTCGAGCGCGATGTTCGCTCTGCCACTGTACGCGCCCGGGGTGAGGTTCGCGTACTGACTGTGGAGCGCGAAAACCTGCTTCGTAGAATACACGAAGACCCCTCGCTTGCATTCCGCATGGTGGAAACCATGTCACATCGGCTTAGGGAACTAAATGCTGAACTAGTTCGATTGAAATCGAACAAGGCGGACAGCTAACATATAAGTATGCTCGGGCAGCACAACCCAAAAGCCCGACCAGATACACTATCAATCACAATATGCTAAATGATTGTCTGGTCTGTTTATTTCTGCACCCTATTAATTACCGGGCTTCCCGCCAATGGCAGGTCAGTGTAGAACCAGTGCAATTCGCCAGTGGTCCAGGTTTAGGATCAAAGCCAGAGATGTTGCCGTTTACTCCGCCAGACAAGCTGCAGTCCACAATCCATGAATCGCAGTGGTTATAGACAGGAGTGTCATAAGAACTCGTGACGTTCCCCTATTTACCCGCATTTATCCCCCTTTTTGTATCCCCGGCGGATATAGCCGTTTAGCGTGCCGCGCGGTTAAATGATGCCAGTGGTAATTGGTTCATTTCCCAGGAGGTACAGAAAATGCCCGATGTCAATGCGTTGATCGGTCAGGCTTTGCTGACGACACTCGTTCCGATTCTCTTAATCACAATCGTTTCGATCGTTATCATCATTTTTGTGGTGAGACGGTTGTCCGGCAACACCGGCGCCAACCGCGCGTTGATGGCGACGGGCGAGACCGCCCAGGCCACGATTCTCAATATGTGGGATACGGGTGTCAGCATCAACGACAACCCGCGCATCGGGATGCTGCTCGAAGTGCGCCCGGCCAATCGCCCGGCGTTCCAGGTGGAGATCAAGCAGGTGGTGTCGCGCGTGCAGACGGCGCAGTACCAGCCGGGCCAGATGCTGGAAGTGAAGTACGACCCGAACGACACCAAGAAGGTGGTGATCTCGGCCATCATCGCCGGCGGTATGGGCGGCGGCATGATGCAGGGGGCGGCATCGCCGGCGGCCACGGCGCAGTTGCAGGCCACGCTGCAGCAGCAGGACGCGATCAACCAGCAGATCGTCGCCACCGGCGAGGCGGCCAGCGCCACCGTGCTGGCGGTCACACCCACCGGTATCACGGTGAATGGCAGCAACCCGTACGTGTCGTTGAATCTGCAGGTGACGCCGACCGGTCGCCCGCCGTTCGTGGCGCAGACCCAGGCGGTCATCGCGGCGCAATCGGTGCAGCGCTATCAGCCCGGCGCGGTTATCGCGGTGCGCTTCGACCCGCAGAACACGGCCCGCGTCGCGGTCGAGCACTCATAGAGGGGGACGTGTACCCTTGCGAAGGCTGTGGCAGCCTTCGCAAGGGTAAAAGCTCCCGGATGGCGCTTCACGCATGCGGGCAGGATGCATTGGTAGATGGCACCAGGTTGAATCTGTAGTGGAGCGGAATGTTCCCGTCGAAGCCTTTGAACACCACATGGTCGGACACGGTCAGCGACAACTGCTGCGTGCCAACCTTGTCTAACAGCGCCAGCGTGTAAGTGCCGGCGGCATTATGCGACTCGCCTGCTTTCGGGATCGAATAGGTGTAGGTAACCTTTCCTCGCTGCGCATCTTGCGGTACAAAAACAAACGTAAACGTGACTTTCGGCGTGGTAGAGAGCACGGTGAACGGCTGGGTCAAGCTGCATACGAATCCCGAAATGCTTTCTCCGCCCAATGTTTCAATTTGCTTGACCAGGTAAGGTCCATAGTGGATGTCTGGGAGTTGGGTGGGCGTGGCCGTGACATCGGTGCTGCCATCCGTGCCGCCGTTGTTGCCGCCCTTGCTGCCGCTACCACCATCGCCTCCATTGCCACTGCCCGTGCCGCCTGCGCTGCCGCCTGCTGACTGGCCAGGCGCCGGTGTGACGGTCGCGGCCAGAGTCATTGGCGTGGCATTATCCGGTTGAGCAGTGGCGGTCGGCGTTATCTGCGCGGCGCTGTTTGGTTGAGCAGTTGGGCCCAGCGTTGCCAATGGAAACCCGCAGGCCATGGTTACTACGATCAGTCCCACTAAACCGATAACACTCTGCGTTCTAAGCTGCGTGCTCACGGCATACCTCCTATTAACAGTAACCACTCACGTTACACTTTTCGACTATCGAATACGACCCATGAATGATACGCCAGGAGGATGCGCCTGATAGTTCGATATGAAACAGAGCAGATCGATCCGCGCGATATCTGGCAGAGAGCTGGCCGGCAGGCGAGCGAATCGGGACGGCGATATGGGTTTAGATGCCTGTCTGGCGCTGAATCCCGCGCCAGTCGGTGCAGAAATATCAGCCCGGCGCAGTGATTCATGTGCGCTTCGACCCGCAGAACACGGCCCGCGTCGCAGTCGAGCACTCATAGTCAGCCACCGGATGAATCCGGCGTCTGGCGTTGGCTGCTCCAGACGCCGGCTGCTACAGGGATAACGCGTTTGACGCGCGTTTCGCCGCAGGCGCTAGCCTATGGTTTCGAACCACCGACATGCCACCGGATGAATCCGGCGGCTGGCAAAAGCAAAACCGGCCAAGGCCGGTTGGTGTGTGTCAACGCGCCTCGGCGCGTTTCGCTTGCGTGTCAGCGGCGAATTCATTCGCTGCGTCTGCTCACGGCGTCAGCGTAACTTTAATCGAGCGGTTGCCGGCCTCGACCAGATCGATGCCGCGCTGGAAATCGGCCAGCGGCAACTGATGCGTGACGATCTGATCCATCGGCAGCAGCCCCTTCGCCAGCATGTCGATCGCGATCGGGTAGCAGTACGGGCCGAGATGCGCCCCGAGGATGTTCAGCTCTTTGGTGTCACCGATCACGGTCCAGTCCGTGGTGACCGGCTCGCGCATCACGCTGAATTCGACGAAGGTGCCCAGCTTGCGGATCATGCGCAGACCCTGCTCCACCGCCGCGGGGTGGCCGGTCGCCTCGATGTACACGTCGCAGCCGTAACCCTCGGTCATCTTCAGGATTTCGTCCACCACATCGGCCTTGCGGGGATTAAGCGTCACGTCGGCCCCGCAGGCCTGCGCCACCTGCAAGCGCTTGTCGTCCATATCCAGCACCACCAGCGCACGCGGGTGCTTCAGATGCGCGGCGGCGATCATGCCCAGCCCCAGCGGGCCGGCCCCGGCGATCACCACCACATCCTCGAACTGGATATTGCCGCGCTCGACGGCGTGGATGCCGCAGGCCAGCGGCTCGATATACGCGGCGTGGTGCAGCGGGATGCTGGCCGGCACCTTGTAGTTCAGCGCGTTGGCGGGGAACAGCATGTATTCGGCCATCGCGCCGAAAGCGTTCTGGCGGAAGCCGTACACCGAGCCGTTCTGGCACATCCAGTACTGGCCGCGTTTGCAGTAACGGCAATTCCAGCACGGCACGATCTGCTCGGAGATGGCGATGTCGCCCAGCGCCAGCCCGTACTTCTGCCCCGCGCCCTCGCCCAGCGTCG
>JAMCQN010000080.1 GCA_023382055.1 Chloroflexota bacterium | reverse complement strand
GTCGGTCGTTCCACTGGCCGACCGCTTTCGCAGAACCTCATACCGACGGAAAATGGACACGATGTTGTGAGACATATGTCAAATTAACATTGTCGGAAAATGGGACACGATGTCGTGAGACATGACACATAATGTCTCCTCCATTGATCTACGATGATCGGTGCGCATCACAGGGCGAGTTCGAGCATCTCGCGCATCTCATCCCTGGTTAGTTTAATCGGATTTGCTTTCATGCTGCTCGCCACAGCCGACTTCTCAACGAGGTCATCAAGATGCTGTTCCGTGATGCCGTAAGAACTAAGGGGCGGAATCTTGAGAAATTCGTATAACTCCTGCACCCAGATGACGCCATCCTGCGCCGATGCGGCAGGATTGGCGGTCAGTATCCGCGCCACTTCATCATAGCGACGCAGCGCGACATTCTCAGGCTCGCGCTCGCGCAACGCCGTCACATTGATCGACATCACCGGCGGCAGCAGGCGCGCGCAGACCGCCCCGTGCGGCGCAGGGAACATACCACCGACCGGGCCGGCAAACCCATGCACGGCGCCTAGTCCCGCATTGGCGAGCGCCAAACCTCCCAGCAGGCTCGCCATCGCCATGTCCTCGCGCGCCACTGCGTCGTCGCCGTGTTCGTAGGCAGCGCGCAGGGAACGCGCGGCGCGCACCATACCTTCACGGCAAAACGCGTCGGCGATGGGATTGGCTCTGATCGACACAAATGGCTCGATGAGCTGAGCCAGCGCGTCCATACCCGTGCTTGCCGTCACCGCCGGCGGCAGGCTGTGCGTCAACTGTGGATCGACCAGCGCCACGCGCGGCAGCATATACGGGCTGCGCAAGCTGACTTTGACATGATGCTCCGGAGAAGCCAGTACGGCGTTGCGCGTCACCTCGGCCCCGGTTCCGGCGGTTGTCGGTATCGCAATCCAGGGCGCCGACGGCTGTGTGATCTCCTTTCCCTTTCCGATGACCTCCAGGTAGTCCAACGGCTCGCCCCCATTTGTCAACAGCGCGGCGGTTGCCTTGGCGCTGTCGATCGCGCTGCCGCCGCCGAAGCCGACGACCAGGTCGCAGCGTTCGCTGCGCGCCAGGTCCGTCATGGCTTTCACAAAATCAATCGTCGGCTCTCCGCTGACCTGCTGCATGATCGCCGTCACATCGTGTGCAGCCAGTATGTCGGTGACGATACGGCTGCGGTCTATTGTCCATCCTGTGAGTACGAGTGCGCGCCGGCCCATTCCGGCGGCAATACTCCCGACCTGTTGCAGGGCGCCCGGGCCAAACAGGATGCGATTAGCTGTAGCGAATTCGAACTGCATCATCTACCCCCACCCCTTGTCATCCGGAAACACATTGTTGTAGCGCAGCGCAGTGCGGGGTTCAGCCATCATCTCAGCCACCGTATCGCGCCACTTCAGATAATGCGCCGTTTCGCGGTGCTTGATCTGGTCTTCGGCGGTGCGGTACACCTCAACCAGCACGAAGTGTGACGGTTCGTTTGACTGCTGGAGCACGTCAAAACGGGCTACACCGCTTTCATGAATGCTGTTGCCGGCATTCTCTATGGTTGCCCTTTGAAACGCTTCGATGAATTCCGGCTTAACTTGCGCGTGCACGTGAATGATATGCATACGATATCTCCATGTTCCCAAGTTTTACAACGTGATTTTATCTGTTGCATCCATCACAACCGATCCATGCCCTGGGCAGATAATGCGGGCGCCGAGCGCAACTTCCCTGCGCGCGGGATGATCTCCATGTTCAGGCTTTATATCCGATCTGGCGGAGAAAGCCTTTACGCCAGGCGATATCTTCCTCGCCTTCCAGGCCTTTCGAGCGTTCTCCATCGATCACGCCCAGAATGCCGCGACCAGCGCCGTTGTCGGCAACGATCACTTCCGTCGGGTTGGCTGTCGCGCAAAATATCCCGCACACCTCCGGCGCCATCTTGATCGTGTTGAGCACGTTGAGGGGATAGAAGCCTTCGGCGAGAAAGATGATGAAGCTGTGCCCTGCCGAAAGAGCATAAGCATTCTTCTTCGCCAACTCGGTCATCGCCATATCGGTGCCGCTCCATCGCACCAGGCACTTACCGGATGCTTCGCAGAACGCCAGGCCGAATTTAATGCCCGGGACGGCCGAGACGAGCGCCTCGTGCACGTCCTCGACGGTCTTGATGAAATGAGTCTGTCCAAGGATAAAGTTAATGTTTTCAGGTTTGTCGATCTTTATCGTTGTTAGTTCCATGATCCAGATTCTAGCCCAGGCAAATGCGGATGGTATACTGCCAAACGATGCGTAAATCGTCGCTCTTATTTCTGCTCGTACCCATCGTACCAACCAGCATCTACGTTCTCTCGCTCCTGTTTTACCCTGAACGCGATTTGTTGATCCTGTGGCACCGCGAGTTCAATGTCCCGCTCGAGGCGATTCTGCCGCTCATCCTGTGCCTGGTGATATACGGCCTGGCGTGTTTGTGGCTGGCGCGGGGCGTGCAAGCGGATAAGCCGCTCACGCGCCCGCAGCGCGCCAGCTTGATTGGTCTTGCCGTGGTCGGCGGCCTGGCAATCCAGTTCGCTGTGACGCGGGTGACAGAGCCTGATCCGCTGGTCGGCATCGCGTGGCGAACCTACGCGATCAAGTCGGGCGGCTACTGGAGCGTCGGCGCGCAAGTGCAGGATGTCGCCAAGTTCATCGGCGACTACCCGAAAGACGCGACGGAATACCCCGTACATGAAATACGCCATCCACCGGGATTGTCCCTTATTTTCTGGGCGGGGGCGCAGATTTTCAAGCTGATCCCCCAGGTCGCAACCACCGTGGCAAGCTGGCTGCGCCCCTATAGTTGCCTGAGCGATGTGTCAACGATGGTCCCCGCCAACCAGATGGCCTCCGGCGCACTGGGCATCGTGATCGAGATATTGCTGGCCATGCTGCCGGTCGTTCCGCTATATGCGCTTGTCAAGCGCCTGGCTGGAACAAAGGCCGCCGTATGGGCTGTGTTGTTGTACCCTCTGACGCCAGGCTACGGCATGTGGGTGGCGCAGTTCGACCGCGGTTTTGCGCTGGCATCCGCAAGCGTGCTCTACCTGTGTGAGGATATTGTGACGAAGAACAGCTATCGAAACGCATTCCTCGCCGGCCTCGTCCTATCCTTCGCCACATTTGCCAGTGTGGGCACCGTGCCAATCGCCATGCTTGGAGCGGTATACGCACTCGTGCGCATCTATCAGACTCAGCCGGCGGCAGAGTTGCGCAAGTTTTCCGCCTGGCGCCCACGCATTATCCAGGCGCTGCTGGTTTTGCTGGGCGTGTCTGTCGTCTGGGCGATTGCGTATTTTGCGTTTGGCCTGAATCCAGTTGATCTGTTCCGCGTGATTTTTGACAGCCACCTGAGCATCGATTTTCCCTATTGGCCCTTTGTGGTATGGCATCCCTGGGACATCATCACCTTCATCGGGCTGCCCATCGTCGCGCTGGTTGTTGTTCTGGGATGGAAAAAAGCCACGCCGCTCACGGCTGCGTTTGTGCTCACCCTCTTTACGCTTTCAGTCATCCATATAGCGCGCGGCGAGACCGGCCGAGTCTGGTTGTTTTTCACGCCGGTAGCGGTGGGCGCAGCGGCGATCCTGATCAGCGCGCGACGCAGCAGCGAGCAGACCGTCATCGTCGGGTTTCTGGCGATGCAACTCGTCGTCATGGCGGGCGTGCTGCGCGTGATGAATGACTATGGTTACACACCGCAGGCTATGCCGCCCGTCACCGTGCCTGCAGATACACACCTGATCGACACGCGGTTTGGCGCATCCGGCCAGATTGCCCTGTTAGGCTACACGCTGCCGGAAGTCAAACCCGGAGATTACGCCACGATGACGCTGTACTGGCAGGACAAGAGCGCGCAACCAATCGAAACGGCATACAAGGTGTTTATCCACGTCGCCGACGACGAAAACGACCAGGCGCGCCTCACCGCCCACGATGCCAGCCCGGTAGACTGGCTGTATCCCACCACCTGCTGGCAGCCCAACCAGATTGTTGCTGACGTCCATCCGCTGGTCATTCCCACGGATGCCAATCCGGGTCGATACCCGGTTTTCGTTGGTTTATACGATCCAATCAGCCAGACGCGTCCGCCGACGTTCGCCAGCCCGCCGGCCCGCCAGATGTATGGTTCGATTCTGCTGCCAGAGCAGTTAGCCGTAACATTAAAGCCATGAGAACCAACCAGAACCAGCAAAGACAAAAAAAGCGCGGGTTGTAGAAACCTGCGCCTTGATCGACCTGGCGGGAATTCCGATCAGCGGCTGAGTGCAGCCGTTATGCGCCGGCGGCTTCGCCGGCATCAGGCTGCGCCTCAACGGCTGCTGCTTTGGCTTCAACGGGGCGTTGAGCCAGGCGCTCCTTCAAGCGCGCCGACTTGCCCTTCAGCTTGCGGAAGTAATAGAGTTGCGCGCGACGCACCTTTGAATGGCGCAAAACCTCAACCTTCTCGATCCGGGGCGACATCAGCAGGTAAGTGCGTTCCACGCCGATGTTGTTGGACGCGATGCGCCTGACGGTGAAACTGGCATTCACGCTGCCCTTGCGGATGCGGATCACTGTACCCTGGAACACCTGTACGCGTTCGCGATCGCCTTCGACGATGCGCTGGTGCACGCGAACGGTGTCACCTGGCTGTAATACCGGAATTTTCGCATTAGGTTGCAAGCTCTTTTCGAGCGATTCAACAAGATTCATGTCACTAACCTCCGGTATTGCTTTAGCGCTTGGTATATGTAGGAGCCTTGCGGGCGCGCTTCAGACCTGGCTTCTTGCGTTCCTTCTCGCGGGCGTCGCGCGACAGGAATCCGGCCGCTTTCAACGCGGCGCGATATTCGGGGTCCACCTTCAACAATGCGCGGGCGACTGCCATGCGCGCGGCGATGGCCTGGCCGGTGCTTCCGCCGCCGTTGATGTGCACGCTCACGTTATAGCGCGCCTCCGCGCCGGTCAGCGCCAGCGGCGACTTGATCGCAACGCGATCCATATCCCGTCCGAAGTAAACTTCCAGTTCGCGGTCGTTGATCAAGACTTTGCCGCTGCCGCCCGTGTACAGGCGCGCGCGCGCAGTCGCTTCTTTGCGACGGCCAACGCCTTCATAATATTGCTGTGTCTCTGTCATTCGTTATTCATCTCCCGCCAGGGATATAGCGCCAGGCTTATCCAACTGCTATAGCTCAAATACCTTGGGTTGCTGCGCAGCATGCGGATGCTCAGCCCCGCCATATACTTTGAGTTTGGTTATCATATCGCGACCCAGGCTGCCGTGCGGGATCATGCCCCAGACGGCTTCGCGGATGGCGCGCTCGGGCCTTGCTCCCAGCACTTCCTTCAGAGGAACCTGCTTCAGCCCGGCCCCGGCATACATGGAATGCCGATAATACATTTTCTCCTGCAGCCGGTTGCCCGTCACCTTGATTTTTGATGCGTTGATAACGATCACGTAATCCCCGCAGTCCACGTGCGGCGTGTATATTGGTTTGTGCTTGCCAATAATCAGCCGTGCGATTTGCGTAGCTACGCGTCCCAGCGTCTTGCCCTCCGCGTCCAGGACATACCAGACCTTGCCAGCCTGCGCCTCTTCAGGTTTTGCTACGTAGGTTTTCTTTGCAATCATCGTCTATCATCCTCAAGAAACCTGCTGCAGGAACCTGGTCTCGCCAGCCGGATGGCCGTTCGGAGCATTCCGCTGCCGACACCAGGTTCCTCCAAGTCTCTTTCACTAATATGTCACCTTTACCAAACACAGCCCGCATGCCGGGGCGATACCCTTGATGCGTTGCGAATCTCTGCTTGCCAGAATGTCTCTGATATCCTCTACGCTCAACCGGCGGCGGCCTGCCTGTATCATCGTCATCACGACACGCCGCACCATGCGAAATAGAAAGGCATTGGCCTCAATGGTGAACCTGTATATCGCCGCCGCCAACTCGTCGGTCGCCGGCAATCGGCTCCAACTGGCTTGCTTGACCTCGCGCACCGTGCTATCGCCCTGTGGCGCCGCCCCGAATGCGGCGAAATCGTGCTCACCGATCAGTACCTCAGCCGCGCGATTCATCTGAACCACGTCCAGATCGTACTCAAGCTGCCAGGCATATAGCCTCAGAAGAGGTTGCCGGCTGCGCCCGATCGCCACCGTATACTGATACGTCCGGCTGTGCGCGCTGTAGCGCGGGTGAAATTCCTCCGCGCATTCGGCCAGATTCACAATGGCTACATCCTGCGGCAAACGGACATTCAGCGCGTTCTGCAGATCCGCCAATCCATGCTGCCAGGTTGTATTAAACGCAATCACCTGTCCGCTGGCGTGCACACCGGCATCGGTTCTGCCGGCGCCGATCACGCTGATCGTTTCACCACAAGTTCTGTCAAGCGCCTCCTCCAACTCACCCTGCACACTGCGCGCGTTGGCTTGACGTTGAAAACCGTGAAAGTTAGTTCCGTCGTACGCAACCGTTGCGCGCAATCTCAACGCTTATACCCACTCAATCAACGCCATCTGCGCGTTGTCGCCTTTGCGCGGCCCCAGCTTGTAGATGCGGGTGTAACCGCCGCTGCGCTCGCGATAACGCGGCGCGATATCCGTGAAAAGCTTGCGGACGACTTCAACGCCGCCGTCTACCTGTCTTGCCACAAGCCGGCGCGCCGCCACCTGCTTAGAGACATCGCCATCCAGGCCGCCTTTAGCCATCGTGACCAGCTTCTCTGCCTGGTCGCGAATCGCCTTGCACTTCGTTTCCGTCGTCTGTATGCGGCCGTGATCGATCAGCTCTGTGACCAGACTGCGCCGTAGTCCCTGGCGCTGCGCCGTAGTACGGCCGAGTTTATAACCTGCAACCTTATGCCTCATGATGTGTTACGCCTCTTCATCACCTATTGTCAACGGCGCCTCATTCTCCGGCTCAGCCGGCCACAGGCCGCGCCCGCGCAGCTTATCCTTCAATTCCAACATCGATTTATCGCCGAAGTTGCGCAGGTTCGTCAGGGTGCCGCCGTTCTTCTCGATCATATCCAGAAGATCGCCGATCGTGGAGATGCCGGTGCGCTTCAGCGCGTTGTACACGCGCACGCTCAACTCCAGCTCCTCGATGGGTTTGCCGCTCAATTCGGTTGGGATGCCCTTGCTTTCCGCAGCGCCTTCAGGCAGCATCTCTTCCAGCGAGACGCCGGAGATCAACTGCAGGTGCTGGACCAGGATCATGGCCGACTGGCGCAGCGCATCCTGCGGACGCATGGTGCCGTCTGTCCACACTTCCAGGATCAGGCGGTCGTAGTTGGTCATCTGCCCGACGCGCGCGGCTTCCACTTCGAAATTCACCCGTTTGATCGGGCTGTAGATCGCGTCAACCGGCAGTTCCCCGATAGGGAGCTTGCCGCGTTGCTCGGCGGGCGAATACCCGCGGCCTGCCTCGACCTGAAACTCGACGTCCAGCTTGGCTTTGCTGGAATCAGTAGTCAACAGATAAAGGTCAGGATTGGTAATATCGATTTCGGGCGGCGCGATGATATCGCCCGCCGTGACGACGCCTTCCCCGCGCACCTCAAGCCGCATGCGCATGGGACCTTCCCCGCGCATCCGCAGGCGGATCTGTTTGACGTTGAGCATCAACTGCATGACATCTTCCTTCACAAAGGGGATGTCGGAGAACTCGTGATGTACATCCGTCAGGCGCATGGACGTGATAGCCGCGCCGGGCAGCGAACTGAACAGCACGCGCCGCAGCGCGTTGCCGACGGTAACGCCATAACCCTGCTCCATCGCGCCGATAATAAACCGGCCGTAATCGCGCGTCAGGACGTCGCTTTCAACTTTTGGAAATACCGGTGCTGATAACACCCTTCCCTCCAATATTCGACCTGGGGTTCCTGATCAAAGACACGATCCAGCCAGTGCCAGCACGCGCGGGATCGACGAACCTCGATCAAAAACCAAAACCGATTAGCGCGAGTAATACTCCACGACTAACTGCTCTTTAACGGGAACTTCGATCTGCTCGCGCGTAGGCAGGGACTGCACAAGCACTGACAGGCTGGAACGATCCGTGCTGATCCACTGAGGGATTCCCGGCGCGTCCTTCTCCTCAAGAACAACCTTCCAGTATGGCAACGGGCGGCTTGTATCGCGCACTGCGATCTTGTCGCCGGCCTTCACCAGGTAGGAGGGGATATCGACCGGATGGCCATTTACTGTGAAATGGGCATGCGCAACCAACTGCCGCGCGTTCGCGCGTGATGCCGCATAACCAGAGCGGTAGATCACATTGTCCAGACGCCGCTCCAGAAGAATCAAAAGTTGCGCGCCGGTGACGCCGCGCTTCTTCAGCGCCTCGCGGAAGTAGCGCCGGAACTGCGCTTCCAGAATGCCATAGAAACGGCGCACTTTCTGCTTTTCGCGCAACTGCAGCGAATAGTCGCTGTTCTTGGCGCGCTTCGCCTTGCTGTTGGGTCCGTGCTGACCGGGTATATAACCGCGCTTCTCCACAGGGCACTTTGGGCTGAGGCAGCGCGCCCCTTTCAGAAATAGTTTGTCGCCTTCGCGCCGGCACAGACGGCAAACCGGTCCAGTATGTCTTGCCATAGTTTTCTTGTAATTGGTAACTGGTAATTGGTAAAAAGTCAGCAATACTCGATCTCGTTGCTCATTACCAATTACAAATCCTAAATCCCAGTTGTCAGACGCGCCGCTTCTTCGGTGGGCGACAGCCATTATGAGGAACAGGGGTCACATCGATGATCGAGCGCACCCGCACGCCGCCGCCCTGCAGGGCGCGTATGGCTGCTTCACGGCCAGGGCCAGGTCCATTCACAAATACATCCACTTCCTGCATACCGTTATCGATCGCAGTGCGAACCGCGTTCTGCATGGCGATACGGGCGGCGAAGGGCGTGCTCTTGCGGTTGCCCTTGAAACCGGCCGAACCTGCCGTCGCCCAGCAGATAGTCGCTCCAGCCTTGTCGGTTACGGTTACGATCGTGTTGTTGAATGTAGCTAAAATATGCAACTGACCGGAGGCCACATTCTTGCGCGCTCTGCGCGGATTGGTTTGACGACGCGGACCGCGTCCACCTGCTGCTCGTCCCATATGTGTTTCCCTTCTTCTCCGTAGGGTGGGCGCACTGCCTCACCCCAATCGTGACTACTTCTTCTTGGCCCCACGGCGCCGACCGCGACCCGCCACCGTCTTCTTGATCCCTTTGCGCGTGCGCGCATTCGTCCGGGTGCGCTGCCCGCGGACAGGCAGGTTGCGCTTATGGCGCAGCCCGCGATAACAACCGATTTCAATCATGCGCTTGATATTCAGTTGCACTTCGCGCCGCAGATCGCCCTCGACTTCATACCCTTTCTCGATAACGTCGCGCAGCGATCCCACTTCCGCATCCGTCAGATCCTTGATGCGCGTGGCCGGGCTGACCGCTGTTTGCGCAAGGATTGTCGCCGCCAGCGGCCGTCCAATGCCATAGATGTAAGACAAACCAATGTCTACACGCTTGTTCCGTGGCAAGTCAACGCCTGCTATTCTCGCCATGCCTGCTCCTTGAATATATCTTCGGCAACCTGCCGCTTAGCCTTGCCTCTGCTTATGCTTCGGGTTCTCACAAATAACATAAACGTTGCCATGCCGCTTGACGATCTTGCATTTCGGGCAGCGCTTCTTTACCGACGATGTAACTTTCATCTTACTCTCCCAGTCGAGTTCTGCTCTGGACGCATCAAAGCCAGTCGCTTCAATGTAGAAAATCCATCCTATTCAGACATGCAAAATCCGACCCGCATTCGTGCAGGCCGGATGTCACCGGCAACTGTTAATCCAGTTTCGTCAAAACCTCCGCGTCACCTTCGGTGGTCGCTATGGTATGCTCGAAATGGGCAGATAGTTTACCATCAATTGTGACAACTGTCCACTTGTCTTTCTTGACTTTCGTGCCGTATTTGCCCGCATTGATCATCGGTTCAACGGCGAACGTCAGCCCCGGCCGCAGCGCCATCCCATGGCCGGCCTGGCCGTAATTCAACAGGGTGAATCCCTCGTGCAGCTCGCGACCCACCCCATGGCTCGTATATTCGCGCACCACGCTGAATCCCTGCGGTTCCGCAGTGCGTTGAATTGCCGCGCCGATATCGCCCGTGCGATTGCCGTTTTTGGCCGCCGCTATTGCTGCAACCAGGCACTCCTGTGTGACGCGCATCAGGTCTTGAGCTTCCTGTGACACATGCCCTACCGGCACCGTGATCGCGGAATCCCCGTGGTATCCCTTGTAATAAGCGCCTACATCGAGCGAGATAATATCCCCTTCCTTCAGCCGCCGCTGTGACGGAATGCCGTGTACGATCTCCTCATTGACGGAAGCGCAGATCGACGCTGGAAATGGCGGAGCTTCTGGATCCCCGCTGGGTATACCCTTAAACGACGGCGTCGCGCCATGCTGCACGATAATCTTCTCTGCGGCCTGATCCAGTTCGAGCAGCGTAACGCCCGGCTTGACCCGCTCGCGCAGATCCGCCAGGACCACGGCGACAATCCTGCCGGCCTGTCGCATGATCTCAATTTCGGCTGCTGACTTTAGTACGACCATTAACACTCTTCATCGGCAGCGGAGGGCTTCATCGCCCCCTGACTGCTACTGCCAGACATCCCCAGATTGACTGCGCGCAGCATATCCAGTTGCACGTGCTCTACATCCTGCTCGCCGCTGATCTCTGATATCAAACCGCGCTTGGCGTAGAAGATAATCAACGGCGCGGTCTGCTTCTCATACACGCGGATGCGGTTCTTCTGCGTCTCGGGTTCATCGTCCGGCCGCCGGTACAGCTCGCCGTCGCAATGCTCTTTCTTACATCCCTCGCGCGGCGGTGGAGTCACCTTATTAAAAACAGCCCCGCATGAACGGCATGTCCAGCGGTTCGACAGGCGCTCCAGCAGCACCGCATCATTAACATGCAGATAAGGCGCGCTGGTGATAACCCTGCCGAATTCTGCCAATACCGCGTCCAGCGCTTCTGCCTGGGCTACGTTGCGCGGGAACCCATCCAGGATGAAACCCAATGCGCAATCGGGTTGGCTCAACCGATCGCGCACCATGGCGACCGTGACCTCATCGGGAACCAGTTCACCCCGATCCATATAACTCTTCGCCAGAATCCCCAGCGGAGTGCCTTGTTTCAAGTTATATCGAAACAAGTCGCCGGTGGAAATGTGTGGTATGTTCAATGCAGACGCCAGTAGTACTGCCTGAGTCCCCTTGCCGGAGCCGGGTCCACCCAGAAGTACGATGCCATACCATTGGCTGTTCATGTTATCTTATAAAGCCCTCATAGCGCCGCATCATTAATTGCGCTTCAAGCTGGCGCATCGTATCGAGTACAACGCCCACGACAATTAAGAGACCTGCGCCAGAAATCAGTTGCTTATTGCCACCCAACGGCGCCAGGAACTGCATCCCGTTGATGGTAGATAATATGGAGATGATGTAAGGCACGATTGCCAGGAATCCCAGGAAAAGGGCGCCCACCAGTGTCAGCCGGCGCATGATGCGCGTGATGTACACTTCAGTGGTTTTGCCGGGGCGGATACCGGGAATAAACCCGCCTTGCTTCTGCAGGTTTTCCGGCAGATTCTGCTGCTGCATGACGACATCGGTATAGAAGTAGGTGAAACCCACCACCATCAGAAAATACAGCAGAGCATAGATAACTTCGTTGCCAGAAACAATACCGCTTGCACTGCTGCCGGTGAACAATTGCACGACACCATTGGCAAAATTCTGCACCGTCGCGTCGGTGCTGTTCACAAAGAAGCCGGCAATGACCGCCGGGAATACCAACAGCGCCTGTGCGAAGATCAGTGGGATCATGCCGGTCGAGTTAACCTTCAACGGTATATGAGTGCCGGCGCCGCCCATCATTCTGCGTCCGCGCACCCTGCGGCCATATTGCACCGGTATCCTGCGTTCTCCCTCCTGGATGATTACGATGGCAACCACCATGCCGATCAGGATCAGCGCGAAGGCGGCGAGTGAGAGGATGTTCGTCATCGTGTCGGTGCCGGATTGCGCCAGGGCGACGATGTTGAATGGCATGCGGGATACGATGCCGCCGAAGATGATGATCGACAGCCCCTGACCCACGCCCTGCTCGGTAATCAACTCGCCCAGCCAGATCGCAAACATCGTTCCGGCGGTCATGGTGATGATCGTTACCAGAGTCGGCAGGATATTATCGGCCGGCACAAATCCCCATGACGGCAGTACGCGCCCCAGACCCGACGTGGCGCGGGCGCCGATCTGCTCGAATATGCTGACCTGCCCGATGGAGTTGAGCATCGCCATCGGAACCGTCGCGATGTAAGTCAATCGATTGATCTTGCGACGCCCCGACTCACCCTCCTTGGATATCTCATCCAGCCTGGGGATGATGGGAATCAGCAATTGCAGGATCAGTTGCGCCGTAACATAGGGGTAAACCCCCATGGAGAGAACGGAAAAGTTCGCGACAGCTCCACCGGACAACAGACTCAACAGGCCGACCAGATTACCCAATCCGCCGGCCGTGCCGCCATTGACGCTATCCTGGATCTGCCGAAGCACCGCGACATTTACGCCTGGCACGGGGATATGCGATACCAGCCGATAGATCGCCAGGATAAATATCGTGAACAGAATCCTGTTCCGCAGTTCCGGCAATACCAGAGCGTTTCGTAGAGCTTGTAGCATAACGTTATCTCATCGTGTACGACGATGGCCGCGCACGATCTCGATTTCCTGGATGCTTCCCCCGGCCTGCACGATTTTCTCTTTGGCAGTCTCGGAGAATTTGTGTGCCGTGACTTTCAGCGGCACTGCGATATCGCCGGCGCCGAGAATCGCAATGTACTTGTCGCTCGTGTGCGTAATGCCCGCAGTAATGAGCGCATCCGGGTTCACCTCGGCGCCAGCCGCAAACTTCTCCGCCAGAACGCTGACGTTGACGGGTGCATATTCGATTCGATACGGGTTAAAGAATCCCACGCCGCGCGCGAATGGAAGCTTGCGCACAGCAGGAAGCTGACCGCCTTCGAAATAAGCCTTTTTCACGCCGCCGCTGCGCGAAGCCTGGCCCTTGGTGCCTCGCCCAGAGGTCTTTCCCTGGCCTGCTGCGATGCCGATACCCTTGCGCTTCTTCGGCCTATGCGAGCCGGGCGCCGGCTTTATGTCATGTAATTTCATGGTTGCTCCACTTCCAGGACAGACTAACCAGGCACAGCCTGGCCTGCCCTACTTTTCCTCGACTTTAACCAGATGGATGACGGCGTTCAGCATGCCCCTCATCTGAGGAGTGTCATCATGTTCGACAACCTGTCCCAGCTTGGTAAAACCGAGCGCCTTCAATGTACGCTTCTGCCGAACGCCATAACCGATTGCGCTCTTTACCCAGCGAATTGACAGTCGCCGTGCAGGAGTCTGACTGGTCTCAGTGGGTGTCGCTATCGCTTGCATTAGAGCGCCTCCAGAAAGGTTGGATATCGTTGACCGGCTTATTGCGGCGCTTCGCCTCTTCGTCGACGTTCTTCAAATCCATCAGGCCATTGAAGGTGGCAAAAGTGGCATTCAACTTGCTCGACGAACCCAGCGACTTCGTCAACACATCGCGAACGCCCACGACTTCCAGCACGGCGCGCACGCCGCCGCCGGCCTTGATGCCGGTTCCCGGAGACGCAGGCTTGAGCAATACCACCGCGCCGCCATGCTTGGTAACAATCTGATGAGGGATAGTTCCCGCGACGATGTTCACATCTTTCATGTTGTTGCGGGCGCGCTCAGTTGCCTTGCGAATGGCGTCCTGCACGCCGCGCGCCTTCCCGGTGCCGATGCCCACCTTGCCGTTATTGTTGCCGACGACGATCAACGCGCGAAAGGCGAAGCGCCGACCGCCCTTGATCACTTTGGCTACGCGGGTCACATCCACGACGCGCTGATCCAGCTCTTCCTGCTTGTCATCGCGCGGCCTGTTGCTTTGCCGTGTGTCACGTCGCCTGCGGTCAGTCCGTTCAGTTCGTTCCATGGGTTAAAACTCCAGTCCACCTTCGCGTGCGCCATCCGCTACAGCTTTCACACGTCCGTGATAACGATAGCCTGCGCGATCATACACAACCTGTTTGATCTGTTTCTGCTGCGCACGTTGCGCCAGCAACTTGCCGACGGCCATAGCCTCATCCACTTTCTTCAACCCGGCCTGGCTGCGAATATCTGCATCAAGGCTTGAGGCAGCCGCCAGTGTATGTCCGGCGTCATCGTCAATCAACTGGGCGTAGATGTGCTTCATGCTGCGAAAGACGTTCAGTCGCGGCCGACTTGCTACGCCAAATACCTTGGCGCGCACCCGACGCCGACGACGTTCGCGTCGGTCTCTGTTCGTTATTGCCATTGTTTTTGCTCCGTATTCCAGATTGTTCCATGTACCGTTCGGCTTTGGGGCATCTGGTTGCCATAAGTCGAACTCCACAATTGAGCGCGACGGGGATTGCTATCTGCAATCGACCATTCACTGGTACTGGCGGCCTGGCGCTTCACTATCGCTGCTTCGCGCCTAAGCTATTTAGCGCCTTTGCCTGTCTTGCCGGCCTTACCAGGCTTAAGCTTGACTACCTCGCCCTGATAACGTATACCCTTGCCCTTATAAGGTTCAGGCGGGCGCAGCCGTCGCACACGCGCCGCGATTTCACCGACAAGTTCCTTGTCGATGCCGCTGATGGTAATCGTGCGCGTCTTCGGGTCAGTCGCAAAGGTGATCCCATCCGGCGGCGGGTAATCGATCGGGTGCGAGTAACCGAGATAGAGCATCAGGTTTTTGCCGGATAGCTCTGCGCGGTAGCCCACGCTCTCCACGCTGATTTCCAGCACCTTGCTGAAACCAGTCGCGACGCCGGTGACCATATTGGCCAGCAGAGCGCGCGTCAGGCCATGTATGGCTCTCTGCTCGCGCTCGTCGTTGCCGCGCTTGACGACCAGTTGCGCGTTTTCGTGGGCAATGGTCAGGCGCGAATCGACGCTGCGCTTCAACTCACCTTTCGGCCCTTTGACGGTAACCATCGAGCCCTCGACTTTCACGTCGACGCCCTTGGGTAGATCAATGGGTTTCTTGCCAATTCTTGACATTTCAACTTCCTGTCGCAGTTAATAGATGTAACACAGCACTTCGCCGCCGACGCCCAGGCGGCGAGCCTGGTTACCGGTCATGACGCCTTTCGGTGTGGAGAGAACCGCAATACCCATCCCGCTCAGCACGCGGGGAATTTCGTCCTTGCCGCAATAGACGCGCCTGCCGGGCTTGCTGATACGTTGCAGACCTGTAATCACCGGCTTGCGCTCGCGGCGCTGGCCGGAGTAGCGCAATGTCAGGCTGAGCGTCGGATACGGGCCCGCATCCAGGATGGCATACTCATCGAGGTAACCCTCTTCTTTCAGAATCGCTGCGACCCGTTCAGTCAGCCGGGTGGCCGGGACGGCGACAGTCTGGTGGCCTACTGCGGCCCCGTTGCGGATGCGTGTCAGCATGTCGCTTATTGAATCATTGTTCATATCTCGATAGCTCCCTACCAGGATGCTTTGCGCACACCCGGGATTTCGCCCCGCAGCGCTAACTCGCGAAACGTGATGCGGGACAAACCAAACTTCCGCATGTACCCGCGCGGCCGGCCCGTAATCGCACACCGATTTCGCACACGCGTCTTGTACTTGCGTCGAGCCTCACGATATGCCATGCACTTTTTCGCCATGCTTTTAATTCCTCTTCTTGTTGCGCAGGAGGACTCTCCCGCGCTTCACTTTATTGCTGTGCACCCGGTTTTACGAACGGCATGCCGAAAAGTCTCAGCAAAGCCCGGCCTTCATCATCGGTCTTGGCTGTCGTGACGATGGTCACTTCCAGCCCGCGCAGCTTGTCAATCTTATCGTATTCGATCTCGGGGAAGATCAACTGCTCGCGCAGGCCCAGCGTGTAATTGCCGCGTCCGTCAAACGCATCGGCGGGCACGCCGCGGAAGTCGCGCACGCGCGGTAGCGCCAGGTTGATCAACCGGTCGAGAAAGTCATACATTCTCGGACCGCGCAGCGTGACCCGCACGCCGATCGGGCGATCCTCGCGCAACTTGAAGTTCGCGATGGACTTCTTGGCCTTCGTGATGACAGGCTTCTGCCCCGTGATCGCCGTGATGTCCGTCACCGCAAAATCGAGCACCTTGGGATTGTCTGCCGACTCGCGCCCGACGCCGACGTTCACCACGATCTTCTCGATCTTGGGAATCTCCATCACGTTCTTGTAGCTGAACTCTTTCTTCAGCGCTGGACGGACTTCGTCCATATACTTCTTTTTGATATCTGCCATTGCTTATCCGCCTCTTCCCACCCTAGTCCAGCACTTCGTCGTATTTATTCGAGTAGCGCTTGCGCTCTCCGCTCTCGTCGATAAAGCTGACACGAGTCGGCTTGCCCGATGGCGTCACCAGGGCCACGTTGGACGCGTCGATCGGCATTTCCACGTCGATCAGGCCGGTCTGAGTGGCGCGCAGGTTCTGGCCTTGATTCGCCTTGGCATGTTTCTTGGCAATATTCATGCCGCGCACGATCACCTGATTGGCTTTCGGAAGCACCTTGATGATCTCGCCGCGCTTGCCGCGATCGTTGCCGGTCAGGATCTGGACCGTGTCTCCCTTCTTCACTTTCATCACAGCACCTCAGGGGCGAGAGAAATGATCTTCATAAAACCCTTGTCGCGCAATTCGCGCGCAACCGGGCCGAAGATGCGTGAACCACGCGGGTTGACCCCATCCTCCGCCAGAATCACGGCGGCGTTATCGTCAAACTTGATGTACGAACCGTCGGGACGGCGGTACTCTTTGGCGACTCTGACGATCACCGCCTTGACAACGCTGCTCTTCTTGACGTCAGCGGTGGGCGTCGCGGATTTGACGGTGGCCACAATCACATCGCCGATGCCGCCATAGCGCCGGTTGCTGCCGCCGCGCACCTGTATACACAGGAGCTCTTTCGCCCCCGTGTTGTCTGCAACCTGCAGACGGGTTTCCTGTTGAATCATGGCTACGCCCCCGCCTTATGCAGAATCTGCTCGAGCGCCCAGCGCTTGGTGGCGCTCAGCGGACGCGACTCGACAATCTGCACCATATCGCCTTCGTGCGCGCTGTTTGTCTCGTCATGCGCCTTGAAGTTCTTGCCGCGCCGCACCACTTTCTGATACAGGGGATGGCGGATGCTGCGATCTACACGCACGACAATGGTCTTCGCCATTTTGTCGCTGACGACCACGCCGGTCAGGCGGCGTCGCTTTTCCATACTCATGATTCACCTCGCGCTTGCAGTGATTGTGCCAGCACGCGCTGGCGAAGCACCGTCTTGATGCGCGCGATATCGCGACGGACGCGCTTCATTGTGTTGACGTCTTTCAGTTGATTCTGCGCACGCTGGAAGCGCAGATTGAAAAGCTCGCGATGTGCATCGTCGAGTCTCTTCTCCAGCTCCGGCGTGGGCAGTGTGATCAATTCGTTTGCCTGCATTTGTCGATCCTTTTGCCTCTTAACCCTCAGATCGAGAGACAACCTGCGTCGGAATGGGCAGCTTGTAAGCCGCCTGCGACAACGCCAGCTTAGCGATGTCGTCGGGCACGCCGGACACCTCGAACATGATACGGCCGGGCTTTACGACCGCCACCCAGTGATCGACGGACCCTTTGCCTTTGCCCATGCGCGTCTCGGCCGGTTTTGCCGTGACGGGTTTATCTGGGAATATGCGGCACCAGAACTTGCCGCGGCGCTTCATTTCGCGCACGATGACGCGACGAGCAGCTTCAATCTGGCGGGCGGTGATCCACGCCGCTTCCAGCGCCTGTAATCCAAACTCTCCGGACTCTACTGCAACGCCCCGCGTTGCGATGCCCGTCCGTCGCCCGCGTTGTTGTTTGCGGAACTTAACCCGTTTCGGCATTAACATGTTGATTCAACCTCTGTTCAAGACCCATCCCCGCCTCGGTTCTCTCCCGCTGGAAAGAAACGAGGTGGGAACGAATCCCTGCAATCTACTCCTGCTGTAAACGAGCCTCACGAGCTTCGCGCGCCTCACGCGACTGGCGGGACTGGCGCGGCGCCGCCTGCTCTTCGGTCTGCAATTCGGGCAGTACGTCGCCCTTATAGATCCACACCTTCACGCCGATCTGGCCGTATGTCGTCGGCGCTTCAGTCTGCGCAAAGTCGATATCTGCGCGCAGCGTCTGGCGCGGAATCCGGCCTTCCATGATCTTGTCGGTGCGTTTCATATCCGACCCGTTCAGGCGGCCGGCGACTTCAATGCGGCATCCCAGCGCGCCTTTCTGCATGGTGGCCTGCGCGGCCTTTTTCATCGCCCGGTTGTATGGAATGCGGCGCACAATCTGCTGCGCGATATTTTCCGCCACCAGTTGCGCAACCATCTCCGGTTTGCTGATTTCCTCAATGTCGAGCTTGACGCGCTTGCCGGTGAGACGTTCGATGCCCTCGCGGATCCCTTTCACCGCCGCGCCTTTGCGTCCAATGACCACTCCCGGGCGGGCGGTATGGACAGTGACATGCAGTTGATTCGGCGGGAAGCGCTCGATAATGACGTCGCCCACGCCGGCCTTTTCCATCTGCTGTTTCAGATAAGACCGCAGTTTATTATCTTCGAGTACAAGATGGGTATATTCATGCTTTGGCGCAAACCAGCGGCTTTTCCAGTCGCGGATGATACCCAGTCGGAATCCGTAAGGATGCACTTTTCGTCCCATAAGTTGATTCTCGTCTGCAGGGCAAACTGTTCGCTTGTCCTGCTCCTCTGTAGTCTCCTGTTACTCTTCCTCGCTCACGATAACGTTGACATGGCAGGATTTGCGCTGCAACGGGCGGAAGCGCCCGCGCGCGGCAAACCGGCGCCACTGGCGAATGGGACCGCCATCCACCCAGATATCCGAAACGACCAGGTCGTTCAGGTTGAGTTGCTTATTCTCAGTCGCGTTGGCTATGGCAGACGCAATCACCTTGCCGATCGGCTCGGCAGCCACTTTCGGCGTGAAGCGCAACAACGTCAACGCTTCAGTAGCCTTCTTGCCGCGCACCAGATCAGCCACCAGGCGGGCCTTCTGCGCCGAAATGCCCAGGTGCTTGCCGACGGCATAAGCCTGATTGCTGGCCAGTTTACCTGCTAGTTTCACAGCCATCTTTATTCAGTACCCCCGGCCTCCGCCTTTTCCTTGGTGACATGCCCGCGGAATGTGCGTGTGGGCGCAAATTCGCCGAGTTTGTGTCCTACCATATTCTCCGTGATGTAAATCGGTATGTGGCGGCGCCCGTCGTGTACCGCAATGGTATGGCCCACCATCTGCGGGAAGATGGTCGATGCGCGCGACCATGTGCGCACTACTTTCTTCTCGCCGCGCGTATTCATGGCTTCGATCCGCTTCAACAGCTTGGCCTCTACATATGGACCTTTTTTCAGTGATCTTGACATATCAATTATCGTTTTCCGATTTTCGGCTTACGATCCGGCTCAGATGCTGTCGCAAACCCAAAACCATGATTGTGTTATCGCTTCTTCTCACGGCGGCGCACGATAAACTTATTCGACCGCTTATTCCGACGCGTCTTATGACCCAGGGCAGGCTTACCCCAGGGTGTGCGCGGACCGGGCATACCGATGGATGAACGACCTTCGCCGCCGCCATGTGGATGGTCGCGCGGGCTCATCGCTGAACCGCGTACCGTTGGCCGAACGCCTAGATGGCGCTTGCGACCGGCTTTCCCCAGCTTGATATTCGCGAAGTCCACATTGCCAACCTGGCCGATGGTTGCGATGCACGCCTGCAGGATCATGCGCATTTCACCGCTCGGGAGGCGAACTGTAGCATACTCGCCCTCTTTCGCAAGCAACTGCGCCGAGACACCCGCCGAGCGCACAATCTGTCCGCCGCGGCCAGGCCGCAGTTCGATATTGTGAATCTGCGTGCCGACCGGAATATTGGCAATTGGCAGCGCGTTACCGGCGCGCGCTTCAGCATCCGGGCCGCTCATCAGCGTGTCGCCCACGCGCACGCCGACGGGCGCCAGAATATAGCGCTTCTCGCCATCCTGATAATGCAGCAGCGCAATGCGGGCGGAGCGGTTCGGGTCGTACTCGATGGTCGCCACCCGCGCCGGAATGCCGGTTTTGTCGCGCTTGAAATCTATGATGCGATAAGCGCGCTTGACGCCGCCGCCATTGTGGCGCACGGTCACCTTACCGCGGTGATTCCGCCCGCCGCTCTTGTGCAGGCCGGTCATCAGCGATTTCTCGGGCGTCGTCGAAGTGATATCGCTGAAATCACTGACGGTCATGCCGCGGCGGCTCGGCGTCGTGGGCTTATATGCTTTCACTGGCATGGCTTATGCTACTCCTTCAAAGAGCGGGATGCGGTCGCCGACCTTCACCTGCACGATAGCCTTCTTCCACTTCGGCGAGCGAATAACCTGCGCCGCTCCCGAACCTGTGATGCGGCTGCGAGGATTGCGCCGGCGCTTGGGCGCCATGACGATGACATTCACCCGCGTAACCGTGACGTCGAAAGCAACCTCGACGGCTTCTTTGATCTGCGATTTATTCGCCCGCGTATCCACTTCAAACGCATACTGGGGAGCTTCGTAGCCCACCTGCCACTGCGATTTCTCAGTGATGATCGGACGCAACAAGACTTCGTATGGATGCATGTCCTATCTCCTAACCAAGCCATTCCTGGATCTTGTTCAACGCGTCAAGCGACACCACCAACTGGTCGTACGTGAAAATGTCACGAATATTCAGATAGGTGGCAAACAATGTCTTCACATTCTCCATGTTGCGCGCCGACCGCTCAACTGCGTCGTCGTGACCGGGCAGCACCAGCAACCCTTTGGTGACGCCCAGCGACTTCAACGCTGCGAGCAATTCCTTTGTCTTCGGCGCCGCCATCTCGAACTTATCGACGACGATGATTTCCTGATCGGTCAGTTTCTGGGACAGCGCGGAACGCACCGCGGCGCGGCGCATCTTCACCGGCATATCCTGCGTGTAGCTGCGCGGTTGCGGGCCGAATGCGACGCCGCCGCCTCTCCAATGCGGGGCCTTCATGCTGCCCTGGCGCGCGCGACCGGTTCCTTTCTGGCGGAACAGCTTCTTGGTTGTGCGATTGACCTCGGCGCGCGTCAGCACTTTGTGCGTCCCCAGGTGAGCGTTGGCGTTCTGGCGCATCAGCGCCTGATGCATCAACGGGTGGCTGACCGGCGCCTCGAAAATATCGGCCGGCAACTCCACTTCGCCAACCTGTTCGCCTTTGAGATTCTTGACTGGTAGTTTCATGGTACTCGTCCTTCCTACTTGCGCGCCTCTGTGATGACGACAATGCCGCCATTCGGGCCTGGGACCGCGCCAGACACCGCAATCAAGTTGCGCTCAGCATCTACCAGCATGACCTTCAAATGGCTGGCTGTGATATGCGCCGCGCCGTAATGACCCGCCATCAGCGTTCCTTTCTCCACGTGCCCGGGCGAGGTGCCGGCGCCGATAGAGCCTGGGGCGCGCTCGCGGTCAGATGCACCGTGCGTCTTCTTCTGGCGGTGGAAACCATGCCGTTTGATGCCGCCCGCGAAACCGCGACCCTTGGAATAGCCGCCGACATCGACGTACTCGCCGATGCTGAACACATCCGCCTTCAGGATATCGCCTTCCTTCTGGGTAATTTCCTTGCTGCGAACCTCTTCCAGGTGTTCCACTGGAGCGAGGCCGCTCACTGCGCGACGCTTCGGATGTTTCTCGTTCGCGCTCAATTGGCCGAGATGACCGAGTTCACCGCGCGTAAGTTTTTTGGCTTTAACCGCGCCGAAGCCGAGTTGGACGGCGCTGTAACCTTCCTTCTCGACCGTCTTGACCTGTGTTACATAGTTGGGACCGGCCTCAATGACCGTTACCCCAGTGACGTTGCCCTTCTCATCGAAGATCTGCGTCATCCCAACTTTCCGTCCAATTAGCTTCTTCATAGCTCAACCACCGGTATTCGATAAGCAGTAGTCAGTAGTCAGAAACCTGGTTATTGACTACCGATCACCGATTACAACTTGATCTCAATATCCACACCTGCGGGTAAATTCAAACGCATCAACGTGTCAATCGTCTTTGAGTCTGGATCCAGCACGTCGATCAGACGCTTATGCGTTCTGATCTCAAAATGCTCGTGCGAGTCCTTGTCAATGAAAGGAGAGCGCCGGACGGTATACCGTTCGATATGCGTCGGCAGAGGCACCGGTCCGACGACGGTTGCGCCTGTCCGTTCAGCGGTTTCCACGATGCGTTGCGCAGACTGATCCAGCGCACGATGATCGTAAGCCTTCAACCGAATACGTAGTTTTTGCTTTGCCATGTTAATAGTTCGTTAGTTCATAACCGGTCAGCCGGTCATCAACTGCACATCACCTGTTGCCTATAAACCGACGCGGGTAATGGTGCCGGCGCCGACGGTCAGGCCGCCCTCGCGTATCGCGAAGCGCGAGCCCTGCTCCAACGCCACCGGCGCGATCAGCTTCACCGTCATGTTCACGTTGTCGCCCGGCATCACCATCTCCACCCCTTCCGGCAGC
>JAMCQN010000122.1 GCA_023382055.1 Chloroflexota bacterium | reverse complement strand
TCTGCGTGTCCATCACATCGGGGCGCCCCTGTGCGCAGGTCAGAGGGCTGATACATAGGTCAGCCCGTACGTTAAAAAATCGTGTTCGGGCTGACGCATGGGTCGAAGACCCGTCCGCTTGTAAGTCACGTACGGGCGCGCCTGTGTGCGCGCCCTGTGCGCCGGTCAGAGGGCTGACACAGAGGTCAGCCCGTACGTTAAAAAATCGTGTTCGGGCTGACGCATAGGTCGAAGGGCCCGTCCGCTTGTAAGTCACGTACGGGCGCGCCTGTGTGCAGGTCAGAGGGCTGACACATAGGTCAGCCCGTACGTTAAAAAATCGTGCTCGGGCTGACGCATAGGTCGAAGGGCCCGTATGTATTATTAGTGATGATTCGCGATGATTCGCGAAAAAAACCGGAGTAACTATGACACTTATTGACACGTATCTCAACGAAATCCAGGCGCGCATCGCCAAGCTGCAGGCCACGCGCATGGCGCAGATCGAGCAGGCCGCCGACGTGTGCGCTAGGAGCCTGATGAAGAAGGGCGTGGTGCACATCCACGACACCGGGCACATGGTGTCGGCCGAACTGGTGAATCGCGCCGGCGGGTTCCTGGCGTTCTCGCGCCTGAACCTGAGCATGAACATCGACAATCTCAATAAGTACCGCGCCGCGCAGCCCAACCCCAACGGGCCGCAACTGGGCTTTATGCCGTATGCGCTGCGCGCCAGCAATGTGCGGCCCGGCGATGTGATCATCATCGGGTCGGTGAGCGGGCGCACTGCGCCGCAGGTAGAACTGGCGCTGCAGGCGCGCGAGATGGGCGTCACCACGATCGCGCTGACGGCGGTGGCGCACTCGTCGCAGTTGACGTCCGAGCACCCCACCGGCAAGCGCCTGTTCGAAGCCACCGACCTGGTGCTGGATCACCCCACCGAGTATGGCGACGCCATGCTGACGGTGCCGGGGTTGGAATATCCCGTTATCCCGTCGTCGGGCATCCTGGGCGCGGTGATGCTGTGGTCGGTCGCAGCCGGCATCATGGAACGCATGCTGGCCGCCGGCATGCCGCCCACCGTCTTCCGCAGCGTCAACCTGCCTGGCGGCGTCGATTCCATGAAAGCGGTCGAGCAGGAGTATATCGAGAAGGGATATTAGAGATTGGAGATTGGAGATTGGAGATTAGAGATTGGAGATTAGAGATTGGAGATTGGCGTTAGGCATCAAGAATCAAACGTCAAACGTCAGAATCCCGCGGCAGACACGTTGCGTCGTGTCCGTGGCGTTGATCTCCGGCAGTTGGCGACGAAAGCCAGACTTCCGTTCTCTGACGAACGACAAATGACGTTTGACGAATGATGTTTGTTGCCTGGCGTTCGACATGTAGTTGATGTCCTTTGAAGTTTGACGTTTGATTCCCAATCTCCAATCTCCAATCACCACTCTCTAATCTCTTTTACAGATGCGCTACGTACTGGGTCTTGACGGCGGCGGTTCGAAGACGGAGTGTGTAGTGGCCGGCGAAGACGGGGCAGTCGTGGGCCGCGCGCGCGGCGGCGGTGTGAACCGCAATTTCATCAGCGAGGAAGGCTTCGAGCGTTCCGTGCGCGACGCCGTGCAAGGCGCGCTGGACGCCGCTCCGCAGGTGCGCGAACTGGCCTGGGCGGTCGGCTCGATGAGTTGCGACGGCGCCAGCATGCGCGCCATCGCGCAAACCTACGCCCTCGACCCGGCGCACATCCAGTGGGTCGGCGAGGCCCTGCCGGCGCGGTCAGCCAGCGAGATAGCGCACCGGCGCGTCCCGGATCTTGTAGTCGTCAGCGGTACCGGCTCGCTGGTGGCAGGCTGGGGGCGCGACGGCAAACAACGCGGCGTGGGCGGCGCGGGATCGATCGTGGGCGACGAAGGCAGCGCCTACTGGGTCGGCGTGCGCGCGTTGCGCCGGCTGGTGGAGTGTTACGACGGGCGCCGCCCGTTCGAGCGCTTTGCGCAGGAACTGACACGCGCGCTGGATATTCCCAACCTGCGCACGCTGATCGATCGCGTATATGGGCGCGGCGTCCGCCCCATGACACGCGACGAGATCGCGGCGGTCGCCCCGCACGTGGCGGCGCTCGCCAATGCGGGCGAGCCGTTTGCCATCGAGTTGTTCAAGGGCGCGGCCGACGAACTGGCATTCCAGGCCAACGCCGTCATCCGCATGCTGGAGATGCAGGGCGAAGCCGTGCTGGTGCAACTGTACGGCGGATGCTTCCGCGCTGGCGCAGTTATTATCGAGCCGCTGCGGCAGGGCATCCAGGCATATGCCCCGCGCGCGGAAGTGCTGCCGCCGTTGAAGTGCACGGTGATAGGCGCGGCCGCGCTGGCGCTGCAGGCTATCGGCGTGGATATCGCCGATGCCGGCGTGCGACAGCGTCTACTCGACGGCGGGCTTAAGTACAGCGTGATCTGAGGGGTCGAATTGTCAGACCATCACACCCTTTCGGCGCGCTGAGAACACGCAGCCCACATCTCGACATAGTCGTACGCTGAGCGGAACAGGGGCGCCAGATCGTCGGTAGTGAGTCCGCAATTACAGATGTCCTGCAGGAAATCCGGAAGCAGCCCGATGTGAGCCAAGCCATCCAGATTGATGTCGAAGTCGCGGCGCGGACCGGCGGTATACCGCATGAGTGGCGCGTTGTCGCCATCCATCGTATCCCACTTCTTCAGTACGCCGAACACTTCGCCGACGAAGTCCATCAGCTCATCGCTGGCGCCCTCGCCCGGACCATCGCCGGGTTCAACCACACCCAGGCGCGCCATATAGGCCGCGCGCATCTCATCGGGCCAGCGGCGCAGCTCGTCTTCTGGCCAGCCGCCAGGTTGATCGGCTGCGACGAGTCCTTTCGTCATGTTATCCACGTGCTCGCGCACCCACGGCCACTGGTCGGCTTCGAGCGCCTTGCGCAGGCTGCCGCTGGGCGCATCATCGTCCGGGTGCTCCACCTCCCACGGGTCGAAGCCGGCTTTGTAGGCTGCCACGGCCTGCCAGATTTCCCGCTCGCGGTCGGTATAGCCGCCCGGGCCGCTTTCGAGGAAGCGGAACCAGCGGTAGTCTTTGAGCGGCCGGTCATACGAGACGCCATTGGTCTGGCTGTCTATTTCGGCGCGGCGCTGTGTCGCTCGCAGATGGTCATCGCTGGCGCCATAAGCCGCAAGCGTGCCGAAGCGCGGGCCGGGCAGTGCGGCCGCGCCATTCAAGTCGCTGCCCATTGCCACACCTCGACCGCCCATGTGCTTGGCCACATACAGATATGCCTGTGCCCAGGACGTGCTGGAGCCGGCGCATGGCCTGGGTACTTTGGACGCGAGTTCGGGAGCGGCTCGCACCAGGCCGGCCACATCGCCCTGATTCAAAATGGGCGCTATGATGCCGCCGAGGTCGGAGATGCGTTTGATCTGATCGAGTCGTTTGCCCAGTTCATGGGCGACCTTGTGCACATTGGCGGTGCCGAACGGTTCGATGGTGTCATGGTCGAACACCATATCAGCCGAGTAAGCCAGGTCGCGGAACCAGGCGTGGCTGGATAGCACCGGATACTGGCGACTTTCGGCCAGATCAAGCGCCGCATCCAGTGTCTTCTGCGACATATGATCAATGTCGATCAACATCCCGCGTTTCATCATCTCATCCAGCAGCATCCGACCATACTTGCTCAAGGTGCGCTGGTTGGCGTGACCGGCGTGTTTATCAAACGATTCGCGGTCGGAAAGGGATGCGCTCACTCCGGGCACATGATCCACCAACGTGCCGTGGTTCATGTTGCGGTTGCGCACCAGCGGTTTGGCGGTAGATTCGGCGGCCCTGCGCTCTGCGGAATCCTTTGCGTCTGTGCCGTCTTGATCGAGGCGGTAACGCACGCCGGACTCCCAGGCATCTTCGACATCGTAGCCTTGACCGGTAAGAAAGCGATTTGACACTTCCAGGAAGCGCATATAGATGGCCGTACCGCCGAAAGCATTATCCGACAGGTGAACGGGCGTAATCTGGCGTATGCCCAGCCCGTACAACCAGTCCAACTCGTGCGAGATGAGCTGGCGCGCCTGTTCGTCGCTGCCCTGGCTCAGTTGTTGCAGGTCGTCGGAGCGGCGCCAGTTGCCCAGCGAATCCACTTCCACACCCAGCACGATGGCCAGCTTGTTGGCAGAGATGATCGAGCGCGCCTCTTCGGGTGAATAGGCAATCTGCATCCAGCCTTGCCCTGTCCCGCCGGCCTGCTGTTCGATCCACTCCACCATCGCTTTCATCGCGCTGACCTGTATCTGGATGGCGCTGCGATCGTCATACTGGAGTTCGGGCGTGCTGTTGGTAGCCAGCAATTCGTTATTGACAGCCAGTGCGCTGATCAGGCGCAGACCGCCCTGATAGGCGCGGTACAGCCAGTCGATATAGCCCTGCTGGTGCACCAGCGTGGTGAAGCGCGGCCAGATATCGAAGTCCGGCCAGCCGCCGCCGGCGGGATGGCCGAACTCCGGGTTGATGTCGATCAAACCGCCGTGAATGGGCTCGCAGGAAGCCAGTGCGTCCGGCATTGCCTGGTCAGGAGGGCTGTTGGGGCTGTAGGGCTTGCCCCAGAATGCGTTACCTCCAAATGCCAGGTGCGTCATCAAATGGGCGTGCAAGTCCGCAAAACCCCACAATGGCGCTTGCGGGTCGCCCATCCAGTAATTGCCACCCAGCGGAACACGCGGCTCAGCAGGAATCGGTTGTACAGTCATTAATCAATGCTCCCCACACCGTGCTTCAGTGTACAGACCAGTCTCTTGAAAAAACGTAGTGCCTCATGTAAGAATCTTGTCCAAATGAGATTCGCCTCGTTGCCGAAAGTGATCACCTGCGGCTGTCCCAGCGCATCCAGTGGGTCGG
>JAMCQN010000161.1:2455-4951 GCA_023382055.1 Chloroflexota bacterium | reverse complement strand
CGACCTGGCATTGCGGCTGTCACGCCCGGTGGTGTCGGGCACTACGGATTTCCGGTTTCGTCACAGCGCGATAAGAGCATAGACCGCGATGGAAGCTGCTGGGCGTTGCAATCGTCTTGCCATCATTTCAAAGAAGTCTGCCATGCCTAACCATCGAATCAATCGCGGGCTTGCCGTCACATCACCGGCGTTCGTTCGCCATCCAGGATAGCCAGGAACGTCTTGACGATATGCGGGTCAAAGTGCCGGCCGGATTGCTCGCTCAGATAGGCGCGCACGTCCGGCTCGCTCCATGCGCGGTGATAGGGCCGGTCCGACAACAGGGCGTCCCAGACATCCACAATGGCGAAGATACGCGCCCACAGCGGTATATCGTCGCCTTTCAAACCCAGCGGGTAACCGGTACCGTCCCACTTTTCGTGATGGGAATATGGAATATCCAGGGCGCGCCGCAGGAATGTGATCGACGACAGCATGCGATACGCATGCACCGGGTGCAAGCGCATGATGCGCCACTCCTCTTCTGAGAGAGGGCCGGGTTTCAGGAGGATGCTGTCAGGGATGGCCATCTTTCCGATGTCGTGCAGGATCGCGCCGCGTCGGATATGCACGATATCCTCCTCGGCAACGCCGATAGCGCGGGCCAGGCGCGCCGACATGGACGCGACGCGACGCGTGTGTCCTTGCGTTTCATGGTCGCGCAATTCCAGCGCGCGCGCCCATCCTTCCAGGGTGGACTCATAGGCCTGGCTCAACTCCTGGTTGGAGTACTGCAGATTGGCGAACAGGTCGCTGTTGTCTATTGCTATCGCGGCTTGAGCGCACAGCGCATTGAGGAAAGACAGCCACTCGCTGCCCATATCCAGCGTGCCGCGCTGGAAAATCTCCAGCACGCCTTTCAGTTCATCTTTGATGACCAGCGGCATGCCCACATACGCCCTGAAATTCTCGCCTGGAAAAGGGGTGCGGCACTCCAAGATCGGGTTTTCGGCCAGGTCGGGAACGGCTACCATCTGGCGCGTCCGCACGACTTCGGCAGCGCACTCTCGATCATCCTCAACTACCAGCCGGCGCAGCGGCGGTTGGCGAAAACCGCAGCCTTCCGCATATTCCAGCACGTGATCGGGCTCGTCCAGCAGCATCACGTCGGCTGCATCGATCCCCAGTTGGCTTTTTACCGTGTCTAGAATCACACGCAGCGTCTGGTATAGATCGACGCTGCCGGTGATGGACGCATCCACATGGCGCAGGGCCTCAACATTGCGCAGGCGCCGTTGCGCATCGTCATACAGCCGCGCGTTGACGATAGCCTGGGCTGCCTGGGCTGCGACGCCTTTCAAGAGATCAAGCTCGTCGTCGCTGAAATGACGCTGACTGCCCAGCGCGTAAATATTGAGGCTGCCCACCAGTTGGCCCTCACGCATCATGCTCGTGGCGACGCAGGTCTGCACGTTCAGTTCGACAATCAGGTTGGCATCCAGTAGTTCGCGTGCGGCCGGCGTGCCGGCGTTGATCACCATAGCGCCGTTGCCACGCACGTAGCGATCGAACAAGGCGCGCGGCATGGCGCACTGGCGGGCGAGTTCGGCCTGCGGCAGCCCGTAGCCGGCGGCATATTCCAGCGCGTCGGCTTTTGCCGGGTATAACGTGACACAGGCAGCCGGCACGTAGAGCGCGCGGGCGGGTTCCTCGCATACTGCAGCCAGCACAGTGGCGAGGTCGAGTTGCGCGTTCAAGCGGTCGGCGATGCGCGCCAGCGCCCCGGCGCGCGCAGCCTCGCGCCGGATGCTTTCCGCGCTCTCATTCAAATCTGCCTGCGCCTGGCGCAGGGTTATGTTCGTTTGCGCCAGTTGGTTCGCGCGGCGCTGCTCCTGCGCGTACAACTGGCTGTTAGACAGCGCGATGGAAATCTGGTTTGCCAGCAGCGGCAGCGTCTGCTGCAACTCCTGGCGGGTGTAGGGTTCGTTGCCGGTTTTCTTTCCCAGGATGAGAAAGCCAATCAGGTTGTCGGCAACCAGTATTGGCACCAGAACTTCGGCCTGCAGGTTTTGCAACGCGTCCCATTCGCCGATCCACAGAGCGCGCAGGCGCGGTAATTCCTGCAGGCGGTCGGCGTGCATGGCCAGTCGATACTGCGCCAGTTCCCGCATCAACGGGCTGTCGATCTGGAAGGTGATATCCGCGATGCTGCGCTCAGCCGCGCTGCCGGCGATGCGGTGATATGTCGGTCCCGACTCATGCTTAATAAATAAATGCGCCTGCGTGACCTGCAGGGCGTTCATCAACTCGCGCAACAGGTCGTCACCCAGTTCACCGGGCAGGCGCAGGCGATTGCCGGCCTGGCTGATTGAGTAGATCAAGGCTTGCAGGCTGTAGCGTTCCGGCAGGAAGACGCGCTCGATAAAGCTGTCTACCCATGTGCGGAATGGGGCGTACAGCATCAGCAGGCCGGCCGTTGCCAGCGCCGCTACCATAATGGCGTGCACAGCCATCTCA
>JAMCQN010000161.1:0-2445 GCA_023382055.1 Chloroflexota bacterium | reverse complement strand
TTCGGCGGGGAGCAGCCACTCACTGGTCAGACTGGCCAGCACATACAGCGTTGCCGATACCACAATCACATAGACGCTGATGACCAGGATGAGCGCAACCAGTCGGCGCAGCACATGGCCCATCTCCAGAACCTGGTAGCGCGACACGCTCAACGAAATGAGCAGCGCCGCGATGCTGGCCATGAACAGGTCAACGGGATAGACACCCAGCGACGTCGCATTAGTCACATTCCCTACCAGCAGAAGCGCCATCACCAGCAGAAGGTATCTCACGCGATTGCGAAACATGCGGTCCTGTGTGCGCCGCTCCTCGCGTATCAGCAGAAAGGCCGCAGGTAGAAAATGTCCGAACCAGAACAGCGCCACCAGTCCCACGCCCCATTCGTACTGATTGCTGACCAGCCCCCGCACGACTTGCGTATCGGACACGACGGCACTCGTCAGGTTGACGATCAACACCAAGGCATAGGCCAGCGTGCTGCCAATCAGCCAGAGTTTCTGGCGGCGCATGGGCAGTGACAGGAAGTTGGTGGTGAACCAGAACAGCGCCCACGGCATCGTAATCGTGCCGAGTGCCTCCAAGCGCACAAACCAGATAGGGCTGATGAACCCCGGGTTAGCGTGCAGCAACGCCGAACCGACACTCCAGACGACTCCAGCCGCCAGGAAGTAGGCAAACCAGTTCTCCAGAGACCCCAGGTCGTGACGGCGCACGAAGAAAAGCAGTGTGTAAAGCACCGCCGAGGCGCCCGGAATCGCTATCCAGAGTACTTCAATGGGAACCATTGTTGTTGTGTCAGTTGTTGGCGAGAAGCAATGCCAGCGCCTGGGGTGTTGGCTGTATGTGAGCGGGTTTCATGTGCGCCAGGTCTGCGCCGTGAGCCACCTGGTACTTCGTGTAACGGTCGAACGAACCGGCTGGCAGTACAGTCACCCGCAGCGGGATAAATCCCAGCATGTTTTCGATATTGCCATAATCGGGATTGATTTGTTTGAGATGGCTGTGCACGCTATCGGCAATCTGCGTCTCGCTCAGGGCGGGTTTTGAGCCATCGCCCGCAACCTGCTCGATATACAGATGCAGTGCCGGTTCGTTTTTCCGTAACTCCTTGCACACCACCCAGTCTACATACTCGACCTGTGATGCCGCCAGCGACTGCAGTATCTGCTTTTCGTCAATCAACCCCGCAAAACCGGACAGATCGATAAAGTCGCCCGAGCGGCCCACGAAGTGGAATTGAGGGAGATTGATGCCCAGGCTGGGATTCGTCAGCGATGAAATCTCGATCAGGTCATGCAGGCGGTAGCGCAGGAATGGGCCGCCATAGAAGCTGCTCACAACCACCTCGTACCGTTTACCCACTTCCAGTTCGTTCAGCAGGAGCGTTCTGTCGGGAATCGTGCCGTGCAGCCGTTCCGCTGCCCAGTCCTCCTCGGGAATGAATTCATAGAATGCCGATGATGGGATGAATACCATCTCGCGGTGATCCCAGGCCTGCGTCGCCACGAAACCCGTCTCGGTACAGGCGTAGGTCTCGTGCGGGTAGATACCCCAGTACGTTTTAATCTGCTCGCGATATTGCGAGGTGTCGGTGCCGCCGCACATCAACCCCCTGGGACTCCACAGGTCGCGAGGCAGGATGTGAGCGCGCCCATCGCGGCGGGCTCTGCCCATCGCGCGGGCGTAGCGGAACAGCACGCGCGGATCGAGCATGCTGAGAGAGAATTTGCGCTTCTGGTTGGCGCCTTTCTCGAACTGCTCGCCCATTTTCACCAGCACGATGGTCATCGATCCCAGAATGTCCATGCCATCCGTCATGGCCTGCTGGAACACCCGTGAGATGCGCTCCTGGAACCCCAGCCTCTCGCTGACATCGAGCGGAGGCATGAAGCGGAAATCGAACAGCTCTGCTGTAGCCCAGATTGCGATGCCGCTGAGGAACGGGCGCGCCGGCAGGTTGAGCGCGACGACGTCGTTCGGGCGCACATTGATGTCGCCACGACTGCGCGCCGCCGACAGGATGTGGCTGGCGACGGAGGACACACCCAGTTGGAGATAGGCTTCGCGGGTGTACGGCGCCCATTTCGGCTGCCCGCCGCGTCCGGATGTGCGCGCCCATACGACGATAGGGCGCCCCAGGACATCCTCGGGTTTACCCTCCAATAGTTCGGCATAAGTGGCGTAGGTGGTCAGCGGCGTCGCCTGACGGAAGTGGGTAATGTGATCGACCTTCGCCGCGGCCGGAAATAACGTCTGCCATAAACGGCCCTGATTCGCGAAGACGAATTGCTCCTGCAGGAGTCGCCACTGTATCTGCATGAATTCGTCTGTCGTCAAATCGAGAAAACCGCAATGGCGTTCCCATGCGCGTTCCAGTTCACCGTTTCGGATCAGGTCGCTTGTTTTCTGTTCAAACTCGTGCATGGTGTACCTCTGTAAGACTT
>JAMCQN010000084.1 GCA_023382055.1 Chloroflexota bacterium | reverse complement strand
TCGCTGCCGCTGGCATGCGCTGGTCACGTCTGGGCGCTATCAACCTCATGCCGTTACGCGCCGCCAGTATGAGTAAGCAGTTCGATCAGTTATGGCAAGCCGCGTGCCACTAATCTGAAATACACCCCAGCGCGTCTGCCGGAGTCTGCCATTTCAGACGTAAGCGGCCGTGTTTCACCGGTAAGCCTGACACCGCCGCTTGACGATCTTATGGGACGTCCACGGCTCCTTCCGGCTCGGTATGGATCAACACCTGCCCCAGGTGCGGCAGATGCCTGCGCAAGGATTGCTCCAGATGTTCCGCCGCCAGGTGAGCATCGGCCAATGACATATTGGCGTTGAACTGGCAATCCAACGAGATGTTGATGTGGCTGCCCACGCGGTCCAGAACGATGTTATCAACGGACTGAATGCGAGGTTCGCTGCCGGCAATGCGTTTGATTTCTTTGATCGTCGCCTGCTGCTGGCTCACAACGCGCGCCTTGATCGGCTCGCTGGTGGGCTCGATGTGCACGGATACATGCAACAGGTGAAATTGCTCCTTGAGGCTGCGCTCTAATTCAGTGGCAATATCATGCGCTGCCTGCAAATCCAGGCGGCCGTTCAGCTCAAGGTCAAGATGCACATATTTGTCCGCCCCGACCTCGCGCACGCTGATGTTATGCACCGCCTTTCCATCGCGAACCGCCGCGGCATGGATATCATCCACCAGGGATTCATTTTCCTGCGCGACGGGGTTGATGCGCACGATAATGTCCGCATCGCCGGAGGAGTTGCCTGTGTTGTCGCGTATGCGCTCCTCGATCTGCGTGGCGACGTCGTGCGACCCCTCCAGCGACATCGACCTGGGCACGGAAGCCGTCAAGTCAACGAAGATTTGCGCGCCCACTTCGCGGGCGCGGATCGTGTCCACAGCGATGACGCCGCTCACCTGGCGCGCAGCATTGCGTATTCGGCGCGTCAATTGCTCCGATGCGCGATCCAGCAACGTATTGATGGCCTGTCTCCCCAACCGCACCGCGAACAACAGCACAACGCCGGCTACCAGGATCGCCCCGACGGCATCGGCGCGTTGCAGGATCGGGTTGCCATTGCTCAGTAATTCCAGCGCAATGGCGATAAGAACGATAGACGAGGAAAGGATATCTGTGCGAAAGTTCAGCGCTTCGGCGGCCAGCGCCTGGCTGCGATGTACCCTGGCAGCCCGCGTCAGCATGGCCACCCGGCCAATGTTGAAGGCGATTCCCACCACGATCGCGGCCATGGCCAACAGACCATTCTCAATCGGCAGCGGCGCGATCAACCGCGCGATAGCCTCGCGGATGACCGATAGATAGATGGCAAACAGAAAGCCGGTGGTAATCAACGCGCTGAGGCTTTCAATCTTGCCGTGCCCGTATGGGTAATTCTCATCAGCCGGTTTGTCGCTGATTTTCACGGCTGCGAGTGTAACCAGCGACGTCAACACATCGCTCGTATTATTGATCGCCTCCGCGAACATGCTCACCGAACCGCTGACGATTGCCAGAGCGATCTTCAACACGGCGAGGGCAACGCTGATACTGAACGAGACGACGGCGGTTTTTGACTTATTCACGGTTACAGTGCTTTATGCGCCACTCCGAAAGATGTCTGACTTCTGCGAGAAGTCAGACATCGGAGACCATAAAAATCATTGTACACAAGTCAGCGGGGCAACCCTTTCGGCGGCGCGGTGTTAGCATAGATGAAGAAGCTCAGCCAGGATGAATACAGTGCTCATCTCAATCGCCTGCGGTGTGGCAGGCTACATGATCGGCTCCATCCCGTTCGGTTATATCATCGTTTACCTGGTCAAGGGTATCGATATCCGCAATCAGGGCAGCGGCCGGACGGGCGGCACCAACGTATTTCGCGTGGCTGGTTTTCCGGCCGGTCTTTTCACAGCGCTGCTGGACGTCGGCAAAGGGGCGGTCACCGTGCTGATCATCCGGCGCTACCTTCCGGATTCGCAAGGTTGGGCCGAGGCGCTGGCTGGTATCGGCGTCGTTCTGGGTCACAACGCTTCGGTCTTCCTCAACTTCAGGGGCGGCGCCGGCGGCGCCACGTCGGTAGGCACGGCTCTGGCCCTGTGGCCGCTGGGCGGGCTGCCCTCGCTGGTCATCGGTCTGTTCACCCTTTTTGTGATCGGCTATGCGTCGCTGGCTACCATTCTCTCGGCGCTGGCCGTCGCGGTGGTATTCACCTGGTTTGGCCTGACCAGCCATCAGGTGCCGCTCACTTACGCCACATTTGGATGGAGCATCGTTGTGCTGGTCGTCATCGCACTGCGACCCAACATCATCAGATTGCTGTCCGGCACGGAAAAACGCGTGTCCGTTTTCAAGCGTGGAGGGTGATTATGTCCACCCTTTACCTTTTTGCGGCATGTGGCACAATGTGATAAATGAGAAGGTTATTGGGCTTCTTAAAGCCACATTGGCGGTTGGTGTTGTGGCTCGCGGTCTTGAATCTCGCACTGGCCGGCTTTATGACGATCGCCCCTATTATCATCAAAGCCATCGTAGACAACGTCATCACCAGTAAAGAACTCAGTCTTCTGCCGGGATATATCGCGATACTGATCAGCGTCTCGCTGTTCCGCGCAACGGCGCAGTATTTCTATGGCCGCGACCGCGAGCGTCTCGGGCAGGTGGTCATCACCGACATCCGCACTGCGCTGTACAAAAAACTACTCGCGCTTTCCTACGGCTTCTACGACAACGAGCAGACCGGGCGGATCATGTCGCGCATCACCAGCGACGTGGAAAGCACGCGCGTCTTCCTGGCCTTTATCCTGATCGACTCTGCGCTGCAGGTAACGGTGATCGTGGTCATGCTGATATCGCTGATCAAGCTGGATACGACGATGGCGATGATCGCCATCGTGCCAACCGTGATCTCCGGCATCACGCTGTACGTGTTCTATCAACGCTGGCGCTCGATCAACCGCCAGATACAGGAGCAGAACGCCGTCGCATCCGGCGTGCTTCAGGATAGCCTGTCGGGCATCAAAGTGGTCAAGTCTTTTGCGCAGGAGCCACAGGAGCAGGACAAATACGAGACGGCGGCCAAAGAGCAGCGCCGCCTGAACGTACTGGCCAACCACCGCTGGTACACGCGCTATCCGTTTATCGCAGCCGTGCCGCGCCTGATGCAACTGACGTTGATCGTCGTGGGCGGCTACCAGATTATCAATGGCTCAATCACTCTGGGCACGCTGGTGGCGTCCATCAGCTTCACCGGCCTGATGCTGGGCGCGGCAAACGCGCTGGGCACGCAATTAACAGCGTTGGGGCAGACATCCACAGCGGCCGTGCGCATCTTCGAGATGCTGGACGAGCCGGTGCGCATCAAGTCGCCCGAGCGCCCGGTCAAATCGGGGGAGATACGCGGCGACGTGCGCTTCGACAAGGTGAACTTCAAATACGCGACCGCCAAAGCGCCTGCGCTTAAGGATATCAACCTGCACGTGCCGGCCGGGACTTCGCTGGCGCTGGTAGGGGCGACCGGCTCCGGCAAGACCACTCTGGTTCACCTGATCGGGCGGTTCTACGACCCCACGACGGGCAGCGTCATGGTCGATGGCCACGACGTGCGCACGCTCGACCTCACTGAATTGCGCCGCCAGATTGGCATCGTCGCGCAGGATGGCCTGTTGTTCTCGGCAACCATCGGCGACAATATCGCTCTGGGCCGCCCGGACGCAACACAGGAGGATATCGAGCATGCCGCGCGCATGGCGCAGGCGCACGAGTTCATATCGAAATTGCCCGAAGGATACAGCACGATGATCGGCGAACGCGGCGTCGGCCTGTCCGGCGGGCAGCGCCAGCGCGTCGCCATCGCGCGCGCCATATTGCTCAACCCCAGAATCCTGATCATGGACGACTCCATGTCGGCGGTGGACGCCGAAACCGAGCGCCTGCTGCAGGATGCCATCGGGTCGGTCATGCGCGGCCGCACCACCATCCTGATCGCGCACCGCATGTCCACCGTGCAGAAAGCCGACAATATCATCGTGCTGCGCGATGGAGAAATCGTCGAAGAGGGCGCCCATGAAGCCCTGATGCGCAGCGGCGGATATTACCAGAACGTCCTGGAACTGCAGCGTATGACGGCGGCCGAATCTATGGCGGACGTGCTGAATCGCGCGCCCGATCCTATCCAGCCCTTTACCGCCTACAGCCAGTCATAGGCGGTAAACGAATCTCCTTACTCAATAATGTTAAAAACGATTTCCAAACGGTCTCCGCGGCCTGCCGGGCTCAGCAAAGACGAACTGCCGTCGATGCCCCCGCGCGAGGTTATGCTGCGGCTGTTCTCCTACCTGAAACCCTACCGGCGCCGCATGATGCTGACGGTGGCCATTTACATGATCTGCGTCACCATATCGCAGTTCTATCCGTACATCGACCGCATCCTGATCGACAACTACATCACCGCCAAAGTCCTTGACCAGGGTTTCTTTGTGATGGTCATCCTGGCGGTGGCACTGCACATCCTGAACTACAGCGGCTTTATGGCGCGTTCCCTGTCCATCACCACCATCAGCCAGGACCTGCTGTTTGATCTGCGCAGCCAGTTGTTCTATCACATCGCACACCTTTCTTTCAACTTCCATGAGGCCTGGCCTGTCGGGAAAACGATGAGCCGGTTCCTCAGCGATGTATCGACGCTGAACGACTTTCTCACCAACCAGATCGCAGCACTCTTCAACGATGCGACATCGGCGGTCATCATCATCATCCTGATGTTCGCGATAAACCCGGGCATGGCGCTGGTCGCCCTGATCACCTTGCCGGTGCTGTTTATCGCGGCGGCCATTCTGCGCCCGCGCATCCACGAGGGTTGGGAGATCGTGCGCGAGTACAACACGCGCTTCAACATATTCCTGTCGGAGAACATCTCCGGCATGCGCGTCATCCAGGCTTTCGTCCGAGAGAACACAAACTTCAACCAGTTCCAGCAGTCAAACAGCACGCTGGTAAAGTCATGGCTGGATGTGACCAACCTTTCGGCGCGGCTGGGACCCATCGTGGAAATCACGCGCGCCGCCGGCCTGGCCGCCGTCCTGTACGTCGCCTCGTATCAGATCGGTTTGAGCCAGTCGCTGACGGTGGGCACGCTGGTGGCGTTCACATCCTATATCAACGCCCTGTGGGGCCCGATCAGCACCTTCACCAATGTCTACCTCGTTCTGCAGGCCACCATGGCGTCGGCGGAGAAAATCTTCGAGCTCCTGGACACCCAGCCCAAGGTGATGGATGCGCCGGATGCGGTGGATGTCGGGCGGGTGCAGGGCGGTATCACGCTGGAGCACGTGAACTTCACTTACGACGGCGCGAGCAATGTGCTGCACGATATCAACCTGCATATCGAGCCGGGACAACTGGTGGCTCTGGTGGGGCAGACCGGCTCCGGGAAAACCACCATTGCCAGCCTGATCAACCGCTTTTATGACGTCACCGGCGGGCGCATCCTGATCGACGATATCGATATACGCCACATGAAGCAGACCTCGCTGCACTCGCAGATTGCCGTTGTGCTGCAGGAGCCGTTCATTTTCACGGATACGCTCCTCAACAACATCCGCTACGGCCGCCCGGGCGCGACGCTGCCGGAAGTCATCAGAGCCGCCAGGATGGCTAACTGTCACGAGTTCCTCGCGAAGCTGCCGTACGGCTATGACACGGTGGCGCACGAACGCGGTTCGCAGTTCTCAGGCGGGCAACGCCAGCTCATCTCGATTGCGCGCGCCATCCTGGCCGATACGCCCATCCTGGTGCTGGACGAGGCGACATCGGCGGTCGATACGCAGACGGAAATGCTGATCCAGGAAGCGCTGGAGCGGCTGATGAAGGGGCGCACAGCCATCGTCATTGCGCACCGCCTGTCAACTATCCGCAAGGCCGACCAGATCGTCGTGCTGAAGGATGGCCGCATCGTCGAGACGGGGAACCATGAATCGCTGGTCAACCTCCCGGACGGCTACTACGCGCGCCTGTGCCGCGCGCAAATGAGCGGCGAACACTGAACAGTCCCCGGGGGAAAGCGGTGCAGATTCGTCCCGCCACGCCGATGGAACAGGCTGAGATCGGGAAGATGGTGCGCGCCGCACAACTGAACCCCTTCAATGTGCGCTGGGAGAACTTCAGGGTCGCGGTACAAGACGGCTGCATCGTGGGCATCGGGCAGTTACGCCCGCACTCGGACGGCAGCCGCGAGCTGGCGTCGCTGGCGGTCGCACCTGAATTTCGGGGCTACGGCATCGGCAGGCAGATCGTGAACGCGCTGATGGCGGAGCAGCGCCCGCCGATTTACCTTTTCTGCGAGGATGAACTGGAACGTTACTACGCCCGGTTCGGGTTCCGTCTGATTGATAACCCCAATACGTTGCCCGCTCCACTGGCGCGCCTGTTCCGCGCCGGCAGCGTGGTCAAACGGATTGATGTCCTGCTGGGCAGGTCGAAGGCGCGACTGATCGGGATGAAATGGGATGGAAGTACTGGCTCATAACGCGCACAGCCGCTCCTGTGCGCAAATTTACTACTGCGATAGCGTGACCAGGTAGTCTGCACGACGCACATTGCGCAACAGCCCTTGACCTGAAGTTCCGCACAACCCTCTTGACAGATGCAACCCCGCTCGCTAGAATTGTACTAATTGAATTAGTACAATTTGAGAGGTGGTATTGAACATCCGTATTGACCCTGACAGCGCGATGCCGATTTACCTGCAAGTCGTCAATGCGATCAAGCACCAAGTGGCGGCCGGGCTGTTGGCGCCCGGGCAACAGTTGCCCACGGTACGACAGTTGGCGACGGAATTGCGCGTCAACCCGAACACGATTGCCCGCGCCTACGACATGCTGGACACGGATCGCGTCATCACGACCCAGCAGGGGCGCGGCACCTACGTGCGTGAACAGCCGGACCAGGAACAATTGCTGCGCTCGCGCCAGGAGCAGCTGCTTGCCATGATGGATGGCATCGTGGGCAAGGCGCTGAGTATGGGCTATAGCGCTCAGGAAGTGCGCGAGGCATTCGAAGCGCAGTTAGCGCATTGGACGAAGCTGCCGCACGCTTAATCTGGATATGGCGGCGATCGAAGGAGACCGCTGCTGATCATATGAGGAGACAATCATGACGAATCTAACCGATCAACTGAAACGCTCGAAGCCGGCGATGGACCCGAAGCAATCCAACCCCGTCGCACTGGCACTTTTCATCATCATCGTGTTCATTGGCTTCCAGGCCAGCCGGATGACCGGCCAATTCGAGAACGGTGCGACAGCCACCTGGATGTTGCTATCGTTTATTCCGGCGCTGTATGTATTGTTCGCGTTGAAGATCGCTAGCCCATGGGAGAAGGCGGTCACCCTTCGCATGGGCAAGTTCGTCCGCCTGGCGGGGCCAGGCGCCTTCTGGATCGTGCCGGTGGTCGAAACCGTACCGATATGGATCGATCAACGCGTCATGGTGACGTCCTTCAGCGCGGAGAAAACCCTGACCAAAGACACGGTGCCGATCAACGTCGATGCGGTGTTGTTCTGGGTGGTGTGGGATGCGCAGAAGGCGGCGCTGGAGGTGGAGAACTATCGCAACGCAATCGCGTGGTCGGCCCAGACGGCGCTGCGTGACATCATCGGCAAGATGGTGCTGGCCGATATCTTGGTGGGGCGCGAGATGATCGACACGGAACTGCAGAAGGTCATCGATCAGCGCACCACACCGTGGGGCGTGTCGGTGCAGTCGGTAGAGATACGCGATATCGTGATCCCGTCCGCGCTGGAGGATGCGATGAGTCGACAGGCGCAGGCCGAACGCGAGCGGCAGGCTCGCGTGATCCTGGGCGACGCCGAAAGGCAGATCGCGGAGTCATTCCGCGCCGCGGCGGATGTATATGGCACGAACATGACCGCACTGCACCTGCGGGCGATGAACATGCTGTTTGAGGGGCTGAAGGAGCGCGGCGCAATGGTGATCGTCCCTTCGTCGGCGGTTGAAACGATGGGATTGGGCGGGTTGAGCGGTTTGACTTCGCTGGCGCGCAGCGTGGGCGGCGCAGGGGCTGCACAACACTAACAGATCTGGCTTAAACGGTTCCAGCGAATCAGGTGACGCCCTTACAGGGATGCGAACCGCAATATCTATCAATATGGAGCTCTCAAGTAAACCAATCGCCCTGGGAAGAACGGCTGAAATCTATGCCTGGGACGATGGATGCATCCTGAAACTGCTCCGTCCGGGATTCCCACACCTCCTGATCGAACAGGAAGAGCGCATTACCAGCGCCATCGTTCAGGCGGGCATCGCTGCGCCCAAAATCGGCGGCTTGATCGAGGTCAACGGGCGGCCCGGAATCCTGTACGAGCGCATCGACGGGCCGGCGCTGACTGGACTCATCGAGCAGCACCCGTTTGGTATGCGCAGGTACGCCGAACTGCTTGCCAGGCTGCACGCTGCACTCCACATGCATACCGTCGCCGGGCTGCCCCGCCAGAAGGCTATCCTGGCTCGCCAGGTACAAGCGGCGGAAGTGCTGCCTCTAGAGGTAAGGAATTCGGTCTTATACCTGCTTGACCGCCTGCCGGACGGCAACATCCTGTGTCACAATGACTTTCATCCCCTGAATGTGCTGATGGGGCTGGGCGGCCCGGTCATCATCGATTGGGAAAGCGCCTCGTTGGGGAACCCCTGCGCTGATGTGGCGCGCACCTCCTTGACCGTGGCGCTGGGCAGGCCAACGGAAGGATTTCCCAACGTATGGATGAAAAAACTGGCTGAGATATACCTGCTTGCCTTTACCTCCGTCTACCTCGCCCGTTACCGCTCGTTCGCTCACGACCGCCTGCCAAACCTGCGAGCCTGGCAGACCGTCCAGGCAGCAGCCAAGGTGCAGTACGAAGCCCCGGCCAACCAGGGGATGTGGATGGAAGTGATCAAAAAAGGATTGAAGGATGGGACGGACAGAATCGGTTGAGAGGCGCGCTGCCGGTGACCCTCGCCGGCGTGCCATTGTCGGCGACAGCCTCCTGGCCATCCCCATTATCCGGCGCTGGCCTGTGCCGTGATCATCGTCATCAGCGGACCCGTACCTCGTGAGGCTATGGCCTTTGATCAGGCACTATGAGTGAGTGCTGTGACCATTGAGTACGCACCCTATGGCTTCTTCGCTTTTTTCGTCGCGCGCTTGCGCATCTGCTGCTTCTCCCATTGCGCGGCACGCTCCAGAACGGGCTTCAGGTAATCGCCGGTATAGGTGCCTGGCGCCGCAACAATCTGTTCAGGCGTGCCCTGCGCCACCACCAACCCGCCGCCGTCGCCGCCCTCCGGCCCCATATCGATGATCCAATCGGCCACCTTGATGATGTCCAGGTTGTGTTCGATCACCACGACGGTGTTGCCATCGTCAGCCAACTGGTTGAGCACATGGATCAACTTGTGTACGTCGTCCGCGTGCAATCCCACCGACGGCTCATCGAGCACATAGAGCGTGCGGCCGGTGGCGCGCTTGCTCAACTCGCGCGACAGTTTGATGCGCTGCGCCTCGCCGCCGCTGAGCGTCGTAGCCGGCTGCCCCAGCTTGACGTAGCTCAGGCCGACCTGGTTGAGCGTATCCAGCTTGCGCGCGATAGCGGGCAGGTCTTTGAAGAACGACTGCGCCTCGCTGATGCTCATGTCCAGCACTTCCGCGATGTTCCTGCCCTTATAACGCACCTGCAGCGTCTCGCGGTTGAAGCGCGATCCGTTGCACACGTCGCAGGTCACATAGATGTCCGGCATGAACTGCATCTGAATCTGGATCACACCCTGACCCTCACAGGCTTCGCATCGCCCACCCTTGACGTTGAAGCTGAAGCGGCCGCTCTTGTAGCCGCGCAACTTGCTTTCCGGGGTGCTGGCGAACAAGTCGCGCAGGGGAGTCCACAGGCCGGTATAGGTGGCCGGGTTGGAGCGCGGCGTGCGGCCGATCGGCTGTTGATCGATGTTGATGACCTTATCGAGATGCTCCAGTCCTTCGATCGCGTCCATCGCGCCGGGACGTTCCAGCGCCCCGTTGAGCACATTCACGCACTTTTTATACAGGCACTCCACGATCAGCGAACTCTTGCCGCTGCCGCTCACGCCGGTCACGCACACGAACTTGCCGAGTGGAATTTCGACATCCACATTCTTCAGGTTGTTTTCGCGCGCGTTGCGCATCACGATGGACATCCCATTGCCGCTGCGCCGTTTGTTCGGCACGGGCACACGCATGCGGCCGCTCAGGTATGCCCCGGTCAGCGACGTCTTATGCTTCATGATGTCGTTCACCGTGCCGGTTGCGATGACATTGCCGCCGTTCACGCCCGCACCGAGTCCCATATCGATGATCCAGTCCGCCGCGCGCATGGTGTCGTCATCGTGCTCGACGACCAGCACCGTGTTGCCCAGGTCGCGCATGCGCTGCAGCGTCTTGATCAGTCGGGCCTGATCGCGCGAATGCAGGCCGATACTTGGCTCATCCAGCACGTACAGAACGCCCATCAACTGCGAGCCGACCTGTGTAGCCAGCCGGATGCGCTGCGCCTCGCCGCCGCTCAACGTCATGGCTGCGCGGCTGAGCGTGAGGTAATCCAGGCCGACGTCCACCATGAATTGCAGGCGGGCGCGGATTTCCTTCAGGATCACGCCGGCGATTAGATAATCACGGTCGGATAATGGCTGCGCAGTTGAGATCGGAGATTGGAGATTGGAGACTGGACGATCCTTACCCCTCTTCCCTTCTTCTCCCCCTCTGCCCGCCGCCAGCGCCTTTACCCACAATAGCGCCCTGCCGATGCTCATATCGGCGACCTGCGCGATGTTGCATTCGCCGATCCGCACCGCCAGCACTTCGGGCTTCAGGCGCTTGCCCTGACAGGTGGGGCAAACACGGTAGGTCATGTACTCCTCGATCTTCTCGCGGATCCATTCGGATGAGCTGTCGCGATAGCGCCGCATCAGGTTAGGGATCACGCCTTCAAAGGCCGTATCGAATGCGCGCCGGTCGCCCATGCGATTGTGGTATTCGATCCGCACGCGGTCGCCGTTTGTGCCAAACAGGATCAGTTGCTTCTGAGCCTCGGCCAGTTTGCCCCACGGCTTCTCCATCGGGATGTTGTAGTGGTGGCACACCGCCGACAGCATCTGGCTGTAGTAGCCGGCATCGTCACTCGACCACTCCAGCGCCGCAATAGCGCCTTCGTCCACGCTGAGTTCGGTGTTCGGCACGACAAGCGCCGGGTCGATCTCCATTTTGCTGCCCAGGCCCTGGCAATCCGGGCACGCGCCGTTGGGCGAATTGAATGAAAACAACTTCGGTTCAGGATCCGGGTAACTGATCCCCGTCGCCGGGTCCACGCGCTTCTCGCTGTACAGCAGATCCTTCCACCGGGAATGGCCGGGCGCGGAGTCCGGCGGCGCTTCGGTATCCTGTTCTGAGTCGGGCAGTTGCACCATCGCGATGCAGAATCCGTCGCCCAGCTTCAACGCCGTCTCGACCGAATCGGTCAGGCGCGTCATGAACTGCGCCTGTTCATCTGGAGATGGGCGATTGGAGATTGGAGATTGGAGATTGGAGACCAGAGATTGGGTTATGCGACTCTCTAATCTCTGATCTCCAATCTCATTCTGCCGCGCCGGCACAACCAGACGGTCGACGACCGCCTCGATGTTGTGGATCTTGTAACGATCCAGTTCGATGTCCTCGTTGACATCGCGCACCTGCCCATCCACGCGGACGCGCACAAATCCCTCTTTGCGAATGTCCTCAAACACGCCCTGGTGATGGCCTTTCTTGTCGCGGATAAGCGGGGACAGGATCTGCACGCGCGTAGACGGCGGCAGGCCGGCAATCGCATCGACGATGCTTTCCGCCGATTGCGACACCAGCGGCAACCCGGTGACCGGGCTGTACTGGATGCCGATGCGCGCAAACATCAGGCGCAGGTAGTCATATATTTCGGTCACCGTCCCCACGGTCGAACGCGGGTTGTGGCTCGACCCTTTCTGATCGATCGATACGGCCGGGGACAGGCCGTCGATGTGGTCGACGTCCGGCTTTTCCATCTGGCCGAGGAATTGCCGCGCATACGCGGAGAGGCTTTCGACGTAACGGCGCTGACCTTCGGCGAAAATGGTGTCGAACGCCAGCGACGATTTGCCGCTGCCGCTCAAGCCGGTGATCACCACAAGCCGGTCGCGTGGGATCTCGACGTTTATATTCTTCAGGTTGTGGACGCGCGCGCCACGCACGACGATGTTCTCTTGTGCCATCGTGTCAGGTTCCTTCTCACTCGCTCGCTCGCCTGGCGAGGTTATAGCCGTCTTAGTGTAGCACGAGCACGCTGGTTAACATAGAATTGATCACATGCACAACAGGGTTCATATCGGCGACAGCGACTTACAAACGCCTCCTCTTGGCATTGGGGCATGGCAGTGGGGCGACACGATGATGTGGGGTTTTGGGCGGGGATATGACCGTTCAGACGCGGAAGCGGCTTTCACCGCTTCCGTGAACGCGGGTCTCACGCTCATCGACACTGCCGAGTCGTACGGGCGCGGCGCATCGGAACGACTGGTGGGGGAATTCATCCGCCGCACGGATAAGCCGGTCATCGTGGCAACCAAGTTTGCGCCACTGCCCACACGGATCGGGCGGCGCATGGTGCTGCGCGCCCTGAACGACAGCCTGAATCGCCTGGGCCTGTCGCGCGTCGATCTCTACCAGGTGCACTGGCCTTTCCCCGTCATCCCGATCGAGATGCTGATGGACATCCTGGCTGATGCGGTGGAACTCGGCAAAATCCGCTACATCGGCGTGAGCAACTACAGCGAGGAACAGATGCGCCGGGCGCACGCGGCGCTGGCCGGACGCGGCTTGCCGCTGGTCTCCAACCAGGTTGAATACAGCCTGCTGCACCGCACGCCGGAAGTCAACGGCGTCTGGGTGGCCTGCCAGGAGCTGAATATCAGCCTGATCGCTTACAGCCCGCTGGCAAAGGGGCTGCTGACCGGCAAGTACAAGCCCGACTCGCCGCCGCCCGGCTTGCGCCGGCTGATGCCCCAGTACAGCAGAGCAGCTCTGGAGCGCATGCAGCCTGTCATCCAGACGCTGGCGCAGATCGGCGCAGCGCATGGCGGCAAGACGCCCGCCCAGGTCGCTTTGAACTGGCTGGCGCGCCAGCCGGGCGTGCTGCCGATACCTGGCGCAAAAAACGCGGCGCAGGCCGAGGCCAACGCGGGCGCAATCGGTTGGGATATGACGATCGATGAAGCCGACCTGCTCAGCGAGATCACGCTGGGGTGGCGAAAATGAGCAGAGGGGCCGCTGATATTCATGTCGTTGTGATCGGGGCAGGGTCGACAGGCGCTGCGACGGCGCATGACCTAGCGCTGCGCGGTTTTCGCGTGACCGTCGTCGAGCGCGGCGAGGCAGCCAGCGGCACGACAGGGCGCAACCACTGTCTGCTGCACAGCGGCGCGCGTTATGCCGTCAACGACCCGGTTGCGGCGAGGGAATGCGTCGAGGAGAACCGGGTGCTGCGGCGCATCATGGCCGATGGGCTGGAACTCAACGACGGCCTGATGATCGCCGTTGACGAACGCGACGCAGCCTTCATGCCGGGTTTCATGCAGGGCTGCGCCGTGGCCGGAATCCCGGCGCAGGAATTGACCGTCCAGCAGGCGCGCGAACTGGAGCATAATCTCAACCCGGCAATTCGCGCCGCGGTGCGCGTGCCGGACGGCGTCTTTGAGCCATTCCGCTTCTGCCTGTATTTCCTCGCCACCGCTCGCGCCAATGGCGCGACGATCAAAACCTATCGCCAGGTGGTGCAGATTGAACGGGGACCGCAATCCATAGCCGGCGTGGCGGTGCGCGATGTGCGCAATGGCACAGTGGAACACATCGCGGCCGATATCGTCATCAACGCCGCCGGGCCGTGGAGCGGCAAGGTGGCGGCGCTGGCCGGCTGCGATGTGCCGGTGATTCCCACCGCCGGTGTGATGGTCAGCATACCGCAGCGCCTCAACCGCATGGTGATCAACCGCATGAATCTGCCAGGCGACGGCGACATCGTGGTGCCGCAGCGTTTGACCAGCCTGCTGGGCACTTCCGCGTGGCAAGTCAACGATGCCGACGCCATCGACATCCCCGCTGATCATGTGCAGCGCATGGTCGAACTCACCTCGCAGATGCTGCCGATCATCAAGTCTTTCAAGCCGCGCGGCATCTGGGCAGCCGCCCGGCCGTTGATCGGGTCGGCAAAGCTCGGCGACGGGCGCGGGCTCAGCCGCACATTCGAGTGCTTCGACCACGCCGGGGAGGGCTGGCCGGGGTTTATCACGATTACCGGCGGCAAAACCGTCACGGCGCGGGTGATGGCCGAAAAAGTAGTCGACCTGGTGTGCGCCAAGACGGGCGTCAGCGCAGGTTGCCGCACGCGCGAAACACCCCTGCGCAATTACCGCGAGTTTTATGCGCAGCGTCTCACCCGCCCAGGCGCTGTGTAGACTTTCGCACGACCAACTCGACCGGCAGCACGATGTGGCGCGACAGGCTGAACCGGCCGCGCACCGAGTCCAGCAACAGCTCTGCGGCGCGCCGTCCTTTATCCTTGATTGGCTGGCGCACCGTCGTAAGCGGCGGGCGCACCATTTTGCTGACCTCAAGATCGTCAAAGCCCACCACCGACAATTGTGCGGGGACATTCAGGCCGTGCTGATGGGCGGTTTCGATGATACCGATAGCGATGGCGTCACTGAGCGCAACAACCGCCGTCGGGCGAGGGACAAGCTGCATCAGGCGGTTGTAGACCTCAATGCCGCCGGCGATGCTGCACTTGCACTCCAGATTGTGAATACCGCGACTCTGCAGCGATAACCCGGCCTCTTTCAGGGCGGCGCGGTATCCATCGAAGCGATGCTTGAGCGTGCCTGTATAGGTTTCGACTTTGCCGCTGAACGATTCGAAGGACGCGATGGCGATATCGCGATGCCCCAGGCGCAGGAGATGCTGCAGCGATTGGCGCGCGCCCTCGAAGTCGTTGATATTCACGCAGGCGACATATTCCGGCGCGTCCGCGTCAATCATCACGAACGGCAGATTGCGCTGGCGCAGCACACGCACCACCTCATCGCGCGGCTCCAAACCGGTCACAATACAGCCATCGATCAGCGCGGCGTAGGTCGCGTCGAGCAGCGAACCGCGCATAGGCGGGATCACCATCAGGGACATGCCCTCATCACTGCAGACCTGCCCGATGCCGCCTACCAGTTGGCTGAAGAACGGATTGCTGAAGGCATCGGCAATATCCTGCGGCACGATGATGCCGATGGCGTTGGTGCGGCTGGTATTCAGACTGCGCGCGATCGGGTTGGGCGCATAACCCAGTCGGCGCGCAACATCAAGGATGCGCTCAGTCGTCTCGGAGGATAAACGGCCCGGCATATTGAACGCGAACGAAACGGCGGTTTTCGATACGCCAGCCTGTCTGGCGATATCGTTGATCGTGACCCTGTGCTGAGCCTGCTCGGTTGCCGGGTCGGCGGTTACCGCGCTCTCCTGACCTGGACTCTTGCTTAACATCTGCATCATCCTGGGACTTGCCTTCACTACATGGTTTGCAAGCGCGTCTGTGCCAATTCCGTATAGTTTAGCCGTTAAAGCCAGAATCACAACAAAAAATAACTGTCGCCAACCGGGACGGCAACCAGGGTGATCGGGTTCGCGCCATCGATACGTTACGCGCCGCCAAATGGCGGGCGACTACCTGGCTTTAATGACCGGTGTCATGGTAGGGGTGGGTGTTGGAGTCGGCGATAGAGTTGGCGCCGCCGGAGCCGAACCTGCGGCCGCCGATTTCGTCGTGGCAGTAGGCATTGGCGTGGCAGAGGCCGTCGGCTGCGGCGTCGCTGACTTCTGCGCAGTCGGCACAGCAGTTGTCGGAACCGGCGTTTTGGGCATGGCGCTGGGCGACGGCGCCGTCGCGCTGGCGGTAACGCCCGGTGTTGCCGACGTCGCGCTGGGTTCGGTGGTGGCCGTGGGCTCTTCGTCAGTCGCGCTGACCGGCGGCGTCGGGGTCTTGATAGGTTTCGGCGACGGCGTCCAACGCGGTTGTGCGCGCGTCGGCGCCGCCGTCACGACCTTCGTTTTATATCTAATGATGATCACCGGTGTCTGTGTGCTTTCCGGCGTATCCGTCGGCGTGGGCGTAGCCGTGTCCGCCTCTGTCGGTACTGCGGTTGGTGTATCCGTGGGGCTGGGCGTTACCGATGGCGTCTGTATGGCCGGTACGAGAGCCTGTCCACTCACCGATTGGGGTGTGGCGGAAAGCTGAACAGGCGGAAGCGACGTGAGATCGACGCTGACCGATTGCTCGGGCAGGGATCTGAACAACGCCAGGGCGGTAACCCCCAGCATGGCTAATCCGGCGGCGGCGACCAGCAGAACACGCGCACGATTGGGTCTGGAAGGAGACCGTCCCGCCTTCGCGATAGCCTGCGCAAATGCCTCGGCAAATTCACCCGCCGTCCTGGGCCGATGCTGAGGATCTTTCTCCAGCGCCTGCATCACAACATTCCCCACGATGCGCGGCACTGCCGGGTTGATCTCACTGACATGCCGTGGTTTCGCATCGATGTGCATGCGAGCAATGGCAATTTCGTTCTCCGCCTCGAAAGGATGTCGGCCGGTAAGGGCGAAGTAGGCGGTCACGCCGAGCGAATAAATGTCGCTCGCATGGGTAATGACGGGTTCGCCATTGGCCTGCTCCGGCGACATGTAGAACACCGAACCCACCCGCGCCGTGGTAGCCGTGTAGGCCGTGGCGCCCATCGTTTTAGCCACGCCGAAATCCACCAGCAGCGCCTGGCCGGTGGGGCGTATCAGTATGTTACTTGGTTTCACATCGCGATGGACAATTTCCTTCGTATTCGCATATTCCAACGCGTTGGCAACATCCTTCAGAATCGGGGCTAACTGCTGTGGTTTAAGAGTACCGACACGCAAGAGCCGGCGGTCGAGTGACTCGCCGACAACATAATCCATAACGATGTATGGCGCGCCATTTTCGACGCCACCATCCATAACGCGCACGATATTCGGGTGAATCAGGCCAAGGTTGGTCTCCTGTTTGAAACGCGCCAGCGCTGTTTTATCATTTGCCAGGTGCATAGCCAGCACTTTCAACACGACCAGATTGCCATTTGGCGCAGTGGCGCGATAGATCGTTGCCATCCCGCCGTGGCCTATCTCTACCAGGTTCTTATATGGCAAGAAATTTACCATCGCTTGCAATGCGCTCACTAAGGGCTTATCCCGGGCGATGTCTGACTTCTGCGAGAAGTTAGACATCTAAACGCCTATCGGGATAGATTTTAAGTCTTATCTCGTATTGTCCAGCACGTTTTCTAAGTGCATTCTATATGAAAAACAGAAAAATGGCAATACAACAACAAGGAAATCCTTCAGCCCCCGTTGGGCGCCGGGATACAGGACGATATAATCACAGCGATGGACAATGCGTTATTAACACTACTGCTGGTTTCGCCCTTCCTGCTGGCCATCTTGGTCGCCAACCTGGCCGAACGCAATCCGAAATGGCGCGTATTTCATTACATTTACCTGTTCTGCCTGAATGGCGTCGCGATCGTGTTCGGTCTGTCGTTTTTGGCCGTTGGGGTGCTGAGTACCCAGGGCGACGTGCCCGGCATGCCGGCACTCCTCAAGTCTGTGAATTGGGTTGGCGCGGGATTGTGGCTGCTGGCAGGCGGGACTATTGCGCTGGTCGTGCTGCTCCCACCTGTGCGGCAGTTGGTTGGCCGGCCGTTTGGACTCGATCCGAACTCGGTTGTGCATACCACAGCCCTGTCGATGACCGCCACGGCGATCGCGAGCAACCTGTTCCAGATGAGTTTCGCCAGCTATCTGCTGACGCCGGAAGGGTTGAAGCAGGCCCAGCAATCCGGCGGCGCAACCTACATGGACATCTTCGTATCCCCGCTGCTGATCTTGCTGTTGGCGGCGCTGCTGGGTGTCGGCTGGCTTACGCGCCGCACCTGGCCGGAGATTGTCGAACGATTAGGATTGACCACCCCGACTGTGCCGCAGTTAATACTGGCAGTCATCGTCGCCGTGGCGCTCTTGGGTTTGTCGTTCGGGACTGACATGCTGTGGTCTAGAATCGATCCCGCAGGCCAGAAACAGGTAGGCGGCGTATCGTCGGCGTTACTCGGCAACTTCACCGGCTTGTCGGGCGCATTTGCCATCGGCATCACCGCGGCAATCGGCGAGGAATTATTCTTCCGCGGCGCTTACCAGCATCGCATGGGCATCGTAATGACGGCGATCCTGTTCGCCTCGTTCCACACCCAGTACTTTATATCGATCGCCACGCTGCTCATATTCATCATCGGCCTCGTGCTGGGCGTCCTGCGGAAACGCACCACGCTGGCGGTATGCATCCTGGTGCATTTCCTGTACAACTTCGCCAGCGTGCTGCTGGGATCGTAGGACGCGGATCCGGCGCGCCGCCAACCCATGATATAAACGAGCTATGCCAACTGTCGCTTACCAGGGAGAGCCAGGCGCCTTCAGCGAACAAGCCGCCTTCGATCACTTCGGCGTCGATGCCATTCCGCAGCCGTGCACAACTTTCGACGCCGTGTTTGGCGCAGTCACGGACGGCGCCAGCGATTATGGCGTCGTGCCGGTCGAAAATTCGCTGGCCGGCAGCATCCACCGCAATTACGACCTGTTGATGCGCCATCATCTGTACATCGTCGGCGAGGTGATCCTGCGCATCAGCCACAACCTGATCGCGCTGCCGGGCGTCCAGGCGCCGGATATCCATCGGGTGTACTCGCACTGGCAGGCGCTGGATCAGTGCGAGCAATCGCTTACCCGGCTGCTGCCCGGCGTCGAACGCATCCAGGTCTATGACACCGCCGGGAGTGTGAAGATGCTGGCGGAAGAAGGCCGTCGCGACACCGCGGCGATCGCCAGCAAACGCGCCGCCGAGTTATACAACCTGTCCATCCTGCGCGAAGCCATAGAGGATGACGCCACCAACTACACCCGCTTCGCCGTACTGAGCAGGCAGCCCGCCGAGATCGCGCCGGGCGCGGCGTGCAAAACCTCGATCGTGTTTGCCATGCGCAATGTGCCGGGTTCGCTTTTCCGCGCCATGGCCGTATTCGCGCTGCGCGACATCGACCTGACCAAGATCGAATCGCGCCCGCTGCAAGGCTCGCCGTGGGAGTACCTGTTCTATTTGGATTTCGGCGGCAATGCGCATGACGACGTGTGCCGGCGCGCGATCAACCATTTAAGCGAACAGACCACGATCCTGCGCGTGCTGGGCAGTTATCCGCGCGCTGCCGCAATCAGCGTAAAATAGGAACAAGCCACACTCCCAATGAGACAATGAATTGAATCAGCCCAAACCAGGAGGTAAACGATGAAGATGGTACTGGCAATCGTCCAGGCGGACGATGCGCCAAAGATCATGCAGGCTTTAATCGAGTCAGGTCACCGCGTCACGCGTATTGCTACGGAAGGCGGCTGGTTGCGGCGCGAAAACGTCACGTTATTGATGGGCGTGGAAGACGAGAAAATCAACGAAGTCCTTCAGGTCTTGCAGCGCACCGGACGGCGCCGCACGTCTTACATCAGCGTGCCGCGCGAGATGCCGGGCGCGCTCAACGCGCAGGTCATCGACGTGGAAATCGGCGGCGCGACAGCCTTTGTTCTGAACGTCGAGCGCTTCGAACACTTCTGACAGATTGTCGGTACGCGCCAGCCACCGGCATGGATCTGAAGCCGGTGGTTGACGTTACTGTGATCGTTCCGGTATCCCCAGCGCCAGGTATTCCTCGCTCGCCCGCAATGGCAGGCGTTGCAGTTGCACGGAAGGCACGCGCAGGTTGAAGTTAAACACTTCCTTGTTGAGTGTCGCGATGGTTGTCTCGAACTTCAAGCAGGCCAGCTTCCATTCGGCGGCGGCGGTTGCACGATCCGCATCGCTGGGCGCCTGCGCCAGCGTATTGCGGTACCAGGCCCAACTGCGCGCGATCGCGAGACGCGCCTCCACCAGCCTGGCGCGCAGCGTCTTGTCCTGTTCGATCCAGTCTGGGGCAAACCCCTGCGTCTTGAGCAGGTGATGCGCCAGACGCAGGTCCTCAGGCACGCTGTCTTCGTCATCAAAGCCCACCCGGCCTGTCTTCGGCAAACGGTCAAAGTCGCCGGCGGCCTGCGCATCCAGAATCTTCTGCTCCACCAGCTTATCAACATTCATACGTCACTTCCCTCACAGATTCTCAGAAGTCTGACTTCTGGCATAAGTCAGACTTCTACCGGGCCAGGCGTTTCAATTCGTCCTCGCCAATCATCGGGATGTTCAGCGCCGTCGCCTTCGACACCTTGCTTGCGCCGGGCGCTTCGCCGACGACCACATAGCTCGTTTTCTTGCTGACGCTTTCGGACACCTTCCCGCCCCGTTGCTCAATCCAGGCGGCGATTTCCTCGCGCGGCAGCGACAGTGCGCCGGTGATGACAAACGTCTTGCCATTGAACGGCCCCTCGGTCACGACGGGCGCGCGGCGCGGTTCCTGAGTCGGGTTCACCCCGGCTGCCTGCAGTTTGCGCACCAGTTCACGCGTACTCGAACGGTCCGCCCACGCCAGTATGCTCTCAGCGATGACCGGGCCGACGCCGTCGATGCTCTGCAACTGTTCTGCCGTGGCGGCCAGGAGCGCATCGATGCTGCCATAGTAGCCTGCCAGCGCTTGCGCCGCCACGCCGCCGATATGCTGGATGCCCAGTCCGAAAATCAGCCGATCGAGCGTTTGACCTTTCGACGCGGCGATGGCGTCGAGGAGTTTATCGGCCTTCTTCTCTGCAAATCCATCCAGTTCGAGCAAATCTTCCTTAGTCAATGAGTACATATCGGCCACATCACTAATCAACTCGGCATCGATTAGCTGCGCCACGATCTTTGTGCCCAGCCCATCGATATCCATCGCCCCGCGACCCACGAAGTGCTCGATGGCGCGATCGAGCCGGCCGGGGCAATCGATATTCGGGCAGTACACCGCCACCTCGCCCTCGCGGCGGATCAGCCTGGTTTCGCAATAAGGGCAGATGTCCGGGATTTGAATCACTCTCTCTGCGCCGGTGCGCGCCGCCACGACGGGACCTGCCACATAAGGGATCACATCGCCGGCGCGCTTGACGATGACGCGGTCGCCGATGCGGATATCCTTGCGCGCGATGTCGTCAAAGTTGTGCAGCGTGGCCTTGCTGATGGTAATGCCGCCCAGTTGCACGGGTTCGAGCACCGCGTTCGGGGTGATGGCGCCGGTGCGCCCCACTTTCACCTGCACATCGCGCAAAATGGTGGTCGCCTCGCGCGCCGGGAACTTCACCGCCAGCGCGCCGCGCGGGCCATTCCCCACATATCCGAGTTGCTCCGAAAGCAGCAGGTCGTCAATCTTGATGACCATTCCGTCGATCTCGAAGTTGAGCGAATCCCGTTTGTCGTTGTACGAATCGTAATAAGCAATGACCTCATCCAGGCTCTCGAAGCGGCGCGAGATATCGCTGACCGGGAAACCGAGGGCCTTAAGGTACTGTAAAAGCTCCCATTGCGTCGCCGGCGGTTGGGTCGCGCCCTGCGTGTCTGTCCATTCGACAATGGCGTAACACAAAACGCGCAGCGGGCGCTTTGCTGTGAGCCGCGGGTCGAGCTGGCGCATACTGCCGGCGGCGAAGTTGCGCGGGTTAGCGTAAGTGCGCTCGCCCGCGCTCAGTTGCAGCGCATTCATCTTCTCGAACTCGTCGATCGGCATATAGGCCTCGCCGCGCACCGCGATGCGATGCGGATGCGGATGCGGCGCATCCGATCTCAGCACGAGCGGGATGCTCTTCACCGTGCGCGCGTTCACGGTGATATCCTCGCCGATCACGCCGTCGCCGCGGGTGGCGCCTTGAACCAACCGCCCATCTTCGTACGTGAGCACGACCGTTAATCCGTCGATTTTCGGTTCAACGGTGAAGGCCATCGGTGTGCCGGCGGGGATCAGCCTGCTGATGCGCTCGTACCAGGCGCGCACGCCCGCCGCGTCGAAGGCAGCGGCCAGGCTGAGGATCGGCTGCGGGTGGCGCACTTTGACGAACTCGGAAGCCGGCTGGCCCCCGACCCGCTGCGTCGGAGAATCCGGCGTGACCAGCTCCGGCTGGGCGGCTTCGATCTCGCGCAGTTCGTTCATCAGCATGTCGTATTCCGAATCGCTGATGAGCGGGTCATCCAGGACGTTGTAGCGGTAATTGTGGAAGTTGATCTGCTCGCGCAGCATGGCTGCGCGTTCGGCGGGTGATGGCTTATGTGTTGATGTCATAGGGTCATCAAATAGCCGGTGCGGGTCGCGCAACCAGGCTGTAGACAGAGTATAACGTGAGAGTTAACCAAGTTTCACGATACGATCCGCCTCTGTCTGATCGACTGTCAACAAGCGTCGCCCATCCTGAGCGATCCTGAGCGATCCTGAGCGAAGTCGAAGGACGAAGGACGAAGGATGCACATCTCCGATACCGCCGCATCCTTCGACTACACGGCGCACAGCGACGCGTGAGTCAACATTGACCCAGCATGTGCGCCGTTCCGCTCAGGATGCTCTCACTGGCTACCAGCGCCGCTCATCCTGAGCGTAGGGCGGCCAAGTCTTCGATTTGATAGTTCGCACCACAGTGGCCGCCCGTAGTCGAAGATTCTCTCTGTTTTGTCAAGCCCCTTTGGTACATTTTCGTGGGTCAAAATAGGTATGAGTGCGGAAGATAGCCCAAGCCCACATGAGAATCTTGCGAGCAGCAGCCACCAGTGCCACCATTTTAAGTTTGCCGCGCAAGACCATTCGATCGAA
>JAMCQN010000097.1 GCA_023382055.1 Chloroflexota bacterium | reverse complement strand
CCAGGGTCTGCGTGTTGCGCTTTTCTATACACGCATATATGCCCGTGTGTTGCAGCCTGGTCTGGCTCAGGCTATGCCATCCGCCGCACTGACTGCACCACTCGGCCACTGCTTTCACAAGCTTGATTGCGAAATCGAAGCTTTGATCCATCAGGCACATCTGGTGAAATGAAATCTTGACTCATTTACAACAAGATCGATACTTTAAGAACTCTAGGGAAATGAGAGTTTAACTCGCCCGACGGGAGTTTATGGCGCGGTCCGAACGCGCACTGGAGGTCTGCATGTTGGATGTACAACTAACGCAACCGAAGGCAATCCGGCATGGCGCGAAAATGCCCTCAGACTTCATCAGGGTTGATTACGACCGGTGTTCTTATTGCGGATCGTGCGTGGCAGTCTGCCCGCAAAACTGCGCCACGCTGCACGAGTCGACGCTCCTCATCGCGCATGAGCAGTGCACGCTGTGCCGGCGCTGCCTGCCGGCCTGCCCCACAGGCGCGCTGTCGCTGGCGAGCCAGCCGACGCGATGAAACCCGCGTACGATGTCGTCGTCATTGGCGCCGGACCTGCAGGCTCCATCGCGGCGCGCACAACAGCGCAGGCCGGGTTGTCGACCCTGCTCATCGAGAAACGGCAGGAGATTGGGGCGCCGGTTCGCTGTGCGGAGGCCGCTGGCCGCGACACCCTGGCGAAGTTCACCCCGTTGAACCCGCAATGGGTCTGCGCTGAAATCGACGCCTTCAGCATCTCAAACCCGCAAGGCGACTGCGTTGTCCTGCCTGCGCAGGAAAAGACGCTCGTCCTCGAACGCAAAATCTTCGACCGCGAACTCGCCCATTCGGCTGCCAGGTCCGGCGCGGAGGTGCTGGTAAAAGCGGGGGCAACCGGCATCGAACGGGATGCGCATGATGGCAGCATGACTGTGCGGATGGTGGTGCAGGGAGAGCCAAAAGCCGTGCGGGCCAGGATCGTCGTGGGCGCCGACGGGACCGAGTCGCAATGCGCGCGCTGGGCGGGGCTCGCGTCGGCGCCTCAAATGAAGAACTACTATGTTGCGGCGCAGTACCTGTTGACCGGGATCGAGTTCAACCCGCGTATCTGCCAGTATCATGTCGGCTGGTCGATTGCCCCCGCTGGTTATTGCTGGGTGTTCCCAAAAGGCGACGACCAGGCCAATGTCGGGCTGGTCGTCGGCGCAGATTCGGGCGGGTCAAAGACGGCGCTGGACTATCTGAACGAGTTCATCGCCGCGCGGTTTCCCGGCTGCTCGATGCTGGCGCAGGTTGCCGGCGGAATCCCCATCACCAACGTGCTGCCCAGGATGGTCGCCGATGGATTCATGGCGGTGGGCGACGCCGCGCATCAGAGCGACCCATTGACCGCCGGCGGCATCACCAACGGCATGCACGGCGGCCTGTTCGCAGCCCAGGTCGCGGTGCAAGCCATCCAACAAGGGGACACCTCCGCCAGGTTTTTACGGAAGTATGAGCAGATGTGGGATGCGGAGTTCGGCAAGCTCTACCGGCGTTTATTCCGCATCCGCCAGGCCGTTCTCAAGATGACGGAGGCCGACCTGAGCCAGATAATCGCCGAGGCGGCCAAGCTCGATGTGCGGACGATGTCGTTCGACGACATTCTCCCTATCGTGTTGAAGTCTCACCCGCAACTCCTGTTGGAGGCGATCCCCTACATGCTGGGGCAGTAACGCGTACCACATCTTTCACAACTCCGAGTTCTCAAGCCGAACGCAGTTCGGCCCGAACTCGGAGTTGTGCGCTAATCTGCTAGCGGGTCCAGCAGGATAAGGTCTGGGATCCAGCGGAAATCGGCTGTGTTGTGGGTCACCAGAGTCTGGTGAGTGATTAACGCCGTGGCGGCAATGATCGCATCGCCCAGTGAAGTGCTGCGCTGTTGCCTTAGCGAGACGGCTTTTCCGCGATCTCCTTGTTTATCGGCAGTACATCCATCAATGCAAACAGCGTCTTCAGTAATTGGCGGTCTGTATTGCTGAGGCGATGATAACCCAGCACTTCTATGTAACTGATAATCGATACAGCAGGATCGTTTGCGACGATAAACCGATGAAGTTCGGCATGCCCTGGCTGTGTCGCGTAGATGATGATGTTGCTATCAAACAGCATGATCAGTTGCGTTGGGGCAGCGTTCTATCTTCGCGGATTGCGGCTTGCCATGCAACGGGGTCCTGTATGTCCCCGAAAGGATTGGATTCGGCGAGATGCGCCAGTATCTCTGCCAAGGCCCGTCTGCGCTCATCTTGCGAAAGGCTGGTTTCCTCCTGCACGAGTGTGATACTGGCCTCCACACCATTGAGATGAGCGGGCGGCTTATCCAGCCAGGTGATCTCATTGCCATTGATTATGGCGCGGTACATACCCAGCATGTATTGCTCCTTCCTCATACTATAACTTATTGGGGGTCTGTCACACCTCTGCCCTAAACACCTCCGAGTTCTACCAGAACTCGGAGGTGTAAACGAGGAGTTGTACTTTACGTCACCAGCCACAGGTAGGGCTGCTCGACCAGGTGCTTGACGCGCTGCAGGAAGGCCGCCGCCGGCGCGCCGTCTACCAGGCGATGATCGAAGGTCAGGCTGAGCGTCATCATGCGGCGCACGCTGACGCGCTCAATCTCGTCGATGCTGCCGGGGCGCAGCGTAACCACCTGCTTCGCCACGATGCGCCCCAGACCCAGGATGGCGCACTCGGGCAGGTTGATGACCGGCGAGAAGGCGTCGATCTCGTACATGCCCAGGTTGGAGACGGTGAACGTGCTGCCGCGCAGTTCGTCGGCTGTCGCCTTCCCTGTGCGAGTGCGTTCGATCAGGGCGCGCGTCTCGGCTGCGATCTGCAGCAGCGACTTGGCCTGCGCATCGCGCACCACCGGCGCCAGCAGGCCGCGCTCGGTATCGACCGCGATGCCCATGTGAACGGCGGAGTCGGTCACGATTTCGTCCTCTTCCAGGCGCGCGTTGAGGGCGGGATGTTCCAACAGGGCGTGCGCGGCGATCTTCGCCAGCAGGTCGCTGTATGAAGGGATGACCGTGGCTTTCTTATCCTGCTTTAATTGCTCGCGCAGGCGCACCAGTTCGGTCGCATCGACTTCGCTGCTGAGCGTGACCGGCGCGGCGACGTGCAACCCGGCTGCCATTCGCTCGGCAATGACGCGCCGCGTGGGGCTGACCGGCACGCGCCTGGCCGTCGGCGGCTGTGCGGTCGATTGAGCCGCGGCTTTGCGCACGTCCGCTTCGACGATCCGCCCGGTGCGCCCGCTGCCTCGCAGCGCGGCCCAGTCCACGCCCAGTTCCTTCGCCACCCGCAACGCGCGCGGGCTGATAGTGGGCGCGGCCGGAGCGGAGGAGGTGGGGAGAGGGGGAGAGGGGGTGACGGGGAGCGAAGGCTCAAACGGCGCGCGCTCGCCGGGCGCCACCAGGTAGCCCAGCAATGCACCCACCGGCACGGTCGCGCCGGGCTGGGGCGCATCAGGCGGGATGCGCAGGATGCCGTCGTCCATCGACTCGACCTCGGTCAGCGCCTTGTCGCCTTCCAGGCGGAAGATCAGATCGCCCTGGCGCACCGTCTCGCCGTCGCGCTTCAGCCACTCGACGAACACGCCCTCTTCCATCGTCCAGCCCAGCCGGGGCACGAGTATTTCTATGGCCATGTGTCAATCTCCAGAGAAGTGAGACGTCAGAAGTCAGAAGTCAGAGGTCAGAGGTCAGATATGAGAACTCTGATCGATGCGATGATTCGCCCACTCCGACAGCTTTCATCTGACGTCCGACTTCTGACCTCTGTCTTCCAATCTCCAATCTCCATCTACTCCGCCAGCAGATCCCGAATGGCCTGTTCAATCGTCGCCGCGTTGGGGATGACGGCGGCTTCGAGCGGCGGGCTGTACGGCGTAGGCGTATGCGCGCCGTTCAGGCGCTTCACCGGCGCATCCAGGTCGTCCAGCGCGCGGTCGACCGCCTGCGCCGCGATCTCCGCGCCGATCCCGCAAGGGGCGAATGTCTCGTCGACAATCAGCAGCCGCCCGGTCTTGTGCAGCGACTGCAGGATGGTGTCCATGTCGAGCGGCGCCACGGTGCGCGGGTCGATCACCTCGACGCTGATGCCGTCCTTCGCCAGTTGGTCGCAGGCGTCCAGTGTCTTGCGCAGCATGGCCGCCAGAGCAACCACGGTGACGCGGCAGTCGCGCCCGCCCTCGCGCACCACGCTGGCCTGCCCGAACGGGATGGCGTAGTCGTCCTCCGGCACCGGCCCTTTGGTGTTCAGCAGCAGTTTGTGTTCCAGGAACATCACCGGGTCGTCGCCGCGCAGGGCGGTGTTGAACAGCCCCTTGGCGTCGTAGGGGGTGGACGGCAGGACGACGCGGAAGCCGGGGATGTGCGCGAAGATCGAGTAATAGTTGCCGGAGTGGTGGGTGGCCGCCGACCCGCCGACGCCGACGGAGCCGCGCAGGACGATGGGCATCTTCAGTCGCCCGTCGCTCATATACTGCATCTTGGCGACCTGGTTGATCAACTCGCCCATCGCGTCGAGGATGAAGTCGAGGAACATGAAATCGACGACGGGGCGCGCGCCGGTCATGGCCGCGCCGGCGCACAGCCCGATGAAGCCGCGTTCGGCAATCGGCGTGTCGCGCAGCCGCATGGGGCCGTACAGGTCATACAACCCGGCCGTGGTGTTGAAGTTGCCGCCGCGCGCGCCGATGCCCTCGCCCACCACGAAAATGCTGGGGTCCTTCGCCATCGCTGCGGCCAGCGCCTCGCGGGCGGCAGCGGTATATGTCAGTTCACGCATCGAACCTCCAGGGAGATATCCACGAATTAACACGAATCGGATTCACCGCAAAGGTCGCGAAGAGCGCAAAGGTCGCGAAGAACGCAAAGGGGAGCAGAGGTGACGGGGAGAAGAGGAGCAAGGGAGCCGGGGAGTTGCAGCGATACGGAACGCGGCGTTTCTTACCTCTTGCCTCTCGCCTCTTGCTTCTGACCTCTGACTTCTGACTTCTGACATCCTGTTTCCCTTTGCGTTCTTTGCATCTTTGCGGTGAATGTCTTTTACTCACTGAACACGTGCGTCGTCGCGGTGGCGGGGTCGGGGTACGGGCTGTTGCGCGCGAAGTCGTAGGCCGCGTCGACCTGCGCCTTCACCTCGGATTCGACAGCCGCGATGTCATCCGCCGGCAGTTGCGCCGCCAGCAGCTTGAGCGGGTCGCGCGCCTTCCACGCCTCGACCTCGTCCGCGCTGCGATAACCCGCATCGCGCATGCCCTCGGAGTGCGCGCGGGTGCGATAGGTGCGGCACTCGATCAGCGTCGGCCCGCCGCCGCTGCGCGCGCGCTGCACCGCTTCGCGGGCGGCTTCGTACACCTTCACCACATTGTTGCCGTCCACCAGCACGCCGGGCATGCCGTAGGCAGCAGAGCGCTCAGCCACGTTGGGGTTGCCGGCGGACTGCGAGAAGGGCACCTCGGTGGCATACAGGTTGTTCTCGCACACGAACAGCGCCGGCAGCTTCCAGATCGAGGCCATGTTCAGCCCCTCATGGAACGCGCCGTTGTTCGCCGCGCCGTCGCCGAAGAAGGCCACGCCGACGCGGTCGGTGTTGAGCAGCTTGAAGCTGTAGCCCGCGCCGGCCGCCTGCAGGATGCACGGGCCGACGATCCCGCTGGTGCCCATCAGCCCCACCTCCGGCGCGAACAGGTGCATGCTGCCGCCGCGCCCGCGCGAGACGCCGGTGGCGCGCCCGAATAACTCGGCCATCAGCGCGGCGGGATTGACCCCCTTCGCCAGCGCGTGGCCGTGGCCGCGGTGGGTGCTGAACACGGCGTCGTCGGCGCGCAAGTTGGCGCACACGCCCGTCGCGACGGCCTCTTCGCCGACGTAGGTGTGGCACGCGCCGTGAATCAGCCCGGCCTGATGCGCGCGCGCCAGTTGCTCTTCCGTGCGCCGGATGACCAGCATGGTGCGGTACAGCGCCAGCAGTCGCTCTTTCGTCAACGGCTTCCCGGTTGTCTGGGTCATATGTCGAGCTCCTCGCTGTGCATTCTACTGGCTTACCGTATTTTTATGTGCCGCGACTGTTGCGCACCCACCTGCGGGCCTGAGGGGGAATCGACTTTATATGCGCCCGATTCCGGTGTAGAATGCAAATGTTGGGCCGTTAGCTCAGTTGGTAGAGCAGGGGACTTTTAATCCCTGTGTCACAGGTTCGATTCCTGTACGGCTCATAAAAAGCATTTGACGACACGAGGAAACCTAGTCCTCGTGTCGTTTTTTCGTTTCGTGACACAAGGACTCTTCTTCCTCTACCGCCAACTTACCCGGTATTTACCAGCCTGATATGAAAAGAGATGGCACTGGGAGCGGCCCTTTCGCTGGGAGGGCTAATGCAATAGGCCGTTTTTCGCGCGAAATTCGGCCCAACGCATTTAGTGAACCAGCTGGAATACGCGCCGAATTTGAGACTAAGATATCATCCTCTATAGAAGGTCTCATATATGGTCAACAGACCGCACTCAGGAGCTGGCGTATGCCTATCCAACTGACCGAAGCCATGATCCGCACGGGCGCTTTGAAAGAGTCGCTCGCCCGCGGTCGTGAATACTACCGCGAGGGCGCCGTCTACGACACGGCGATCAGCGAGGATATCCTCACTGCCAAGTGCCGCGGCGCCTACGCCCCGCACTACAAGCTGCGCGTGGAATTTGACGACGCCGGCGTCTCCAACGCCTCGTGTACGTGTGCTTATGAGTACGGCGGCTATTGCAAACACATCGTCGCGCTACTCCTGGCCTACTTGAATGCCCCCGCGTCGTTCGAGACGCAAACCGCCCCGCAGGACCTGCTGCGCGAACTGGATCGCGATCAGATGGTGGAATTGCTGACGGCGCTCATGCGGAAACACGAGGACGTGCGCAACGCGGTCGAGCGCTGGGTCGCCGGAACAGTGCGCAAGAGCGCCGCCGCAAAGTCCGCAGACAGGGCAAAAGACACACCGCAGCGCAGGACCGTGGACGACACTCCGTATCGCAAGCGCATCCGCGCGCTCATCCGCGAGGCAGGTGAGTACTACAACCCGTATGACGAAGGCGAGAACGAGGAACTGGTCCAGGGACTGGATGAGATCCGGCAAGTCATCGTCGACTTCCTGGATGCGGACCAACCCAGGGATGCGCTGGCAATCGCGACCGCCGTGCTCGATGAGATTCGCAAGAGTCAGGATTACGTGGAGTACGAACTGAACGAACTGGAGGACTTTACTGATCAACTGGACATGCCGATAGCGGAGGCCGTGCTCAGCACTGAATTGAGCAGCGCTGAGAAAAAGAACCTCCAAAAAGCGATCGGGGATGACGATTACGGCTATCCCGCGGCGAGGGATGCGCTGGAGTATGGCTGGACCGCCACCAGTCGCGCGGACGAAGAAGACGATAACGATGATGAAGATGATGAGGTTGCTGAGGCCGGCGACGATGAAGTCATCGAAGAATACATAGCAGGCACTGCAAACGACTGGAGGTTGAGGGGCTATCTCCGAGCCGACGTCGTCGATGCGCAGTTAAACGTACTGAACAGACGCGGCGACCACGAGCGATATCTGGCTACTGCGCTTGCCGCCGGGCGCCACCTTCGCTACACACAAAAGTTAGTGGAGCTGGGCCGCGGTCCTGAGGCGGCGCAATACGCCGCGCAGCATTTCAAGCGGGCAGGCGAGGCGCTAACGCTGGCGCAACAACTGCACGCAGTCGGTCAGGTAGACGAAGTCCTGGCGATTGCAGGCTATGGCTTGCGGCTGGCGCAACCCCGCGCCGAGTTGGGCCGCTGGCTGGCCCCCATTGCCAAATCGCGCAAAGACAACGACCTGGCGCTGCGCGCGTGGATGGCCGTGTTCGACGAAGATCCGTCGCTGTCGCTCTATCAGAAGATCAAGGCGCTGGCTGGCAAGAAGTGGGACAAGACGAGGACAAACCTCCATGAGCAGTTGGCGCACTCGTGGCAACACCAGGTGCACGCCGAGATTTTGCTGTACGAGCAGGACTGGGATGCGGCAATTGCGCTGGCAAACAAAACCCGCGGAGGCTTCAGTTCGCAAGTCGTGGAAATCGTCGCGGATGGCGTGATGCAGCATCGCCCCGACTGGGTGGTCGAGATCGCCAAGCAATCTGCCCAGGCGTTGATCGACACGGTCAGCAGCTCGCACTACCCCGAGGCCGCCGAGTGGCTGGCGCGCGTGAAGAAGGCCTACCGCATACTCGGCCAGGGCTCTACCTGGGATGCGTACCTCGCGCGGTTGCGAGAAGATTATCGCCGCCGTCCTTCGTTGCAGCGAGCGCTGAAGGCACTGTGAGATCGTCCTGTTGGCGGTAATTCACTCTCAAGATCAATATAAGGCTTTAGCAAATATGGTTTCACAACAGTTGGACTGGGCGCGCCTGGTTGGACAGACCTTCTTAACCAGCCAGGGTGCGCGCTTCACGGTGGTCAAGGTGACTGCCGCCGGCGTCAGCATCCGTCCCGAACGCGCCCGTCGCACTTACAGCGTATCCATCCCAAACGAACTGGAACGACTGCTGTCGGAGTTTGCCGCCGGGACTTTCTTTCCCTCTCCCAACGATTTGATCAAGGTCGGTGTTCGTCATGAGCGCAGCTCGTACATATGGGGCATCCTGCACGCGGTTCTGGTTGATCGTGTCTTAGGCGTTGCTCCTCACAGCGCACGGCCAAAGTCCATTCTCCCGGCGGATTTCGCCGGGCGCTGGCGCATTACCAGCATGCCAAACTTCACCGAGCGGTGGCTGACGGAAGGGACGGAACCTGCACATCTGGAATTCGCGACGACAAAGTACGGCTATCTCGACGGTGAATACAGCTTGAACTATTCCCGGGGCTCCCTGGAAGGCAGCTTACGTGGGTTCGGGGTTGAGACAATCTTGCTCTTTAGCTTTGACGGCGTCGATGAAATGGAGCACACATCGGGCGCAGGCTGGGTGCGCCTTATCAATGCGGATCAGTTGGCTGGGGAGTTCCTGAACGACTACGGGGAATTCAGCGCCATTCGCGACCGTATGGGCGCGGGTGGACACCATGGTCGTTATAAAGCCATCCGTATGCGGTAAACTATTCGGGACGTCAAGTATGCTTTTTTTACATCAGTAGGTGGGTCTAGTATCATTTTTGGCCGAAAGTAAAGTTAAAGGGAAGATTCTAAATGCCCGTCAAGCACGAAGGTCCCACGCTGAGACAGGTTACGCTCCAAGTGCTGGCCGAATTGACAGCGCCCACTTCGGTAGATGACATCGTGCGCCGCGTGCTGGAACGCTATCCCGCGACTGCCAAAGATCCTACCAAACGCGTACGCGATCAATTGCACTCAAACGATATGGTCGGTGTCGATTTGGTCTATCTCGATCCCAAGACGATCGTGCCACTGCGTCTCGCGATGCCTGGAATCTGCTTTCGCGCGCCACTTGGAGCGGACGAAGTTGAATCAGGTTTGTTGCATATTCAGCCCAGTTTTATACCCTTCCTGATCGACCGGTTCAATTACATTACTGCGAAAGGAGGAATTGAAGTGCGGGATGAAAACGATCAGATCATATCTACCGGCCTCGTTAAGGTTCCACTCCAGACGAAAACCATGTGGGGTGATGAAGTCACTCGGGAGTACGACGCGCTTGACTTACGCGATTGGTTGCGCGTCCATCGTGCCCGCGCCAAAGACAGTTTGCGGGTAACGATCCTGAACTGGCGACCCGCGCGTCTGCGTTGTGAGTTTGAACCGCAGTCCGCTTATCGCAAAAACGTATTCGCTGCGCAAGACCGTGCGCTTGCCAGTTGCATCCAGAGCTTGCTTGACGAATCGTATGACGAACGCCTTCACACCAGCGCGGCAATTCTGACCGCATACGCGCGTATGCCCGGCGCACACGATTACCCGGGCAATCACTGGTACACCGTGTTATTCAACGATCCACGCTTTTTCGTCACCGATTTCGATATCAGGCCAAGCCTAGAGGCCATCTCCACAGCCGATTTTCTGCGTGAACCCTTTGCCGAACCCGAATCAAGGGAGCAACCATTCACGCGCGAGCAAGGCGAAATGGTCTATCGCTTTACCGCGCATGAAAACTATGGCAAGCGGAGATGCGTCATCGAAATTCTGGGCAAGCACACCCTCGCCGATTTCGATGCTGTGATGCGCGACGCGTTCGACCTGGATTCTTTCGATCATTTGAGCGAATTCACTCGCATCACACGCCGCGGTAAAGGCAAAAAACCGCGCGAACAACCTCTGGGCGAGATCAATCCATTCGAACCCACAGCCGCAATGAAACGACGTTTGGCTGGCCTGGGTCTGGATGTTGGCGCGGAATTGGAGTATTTATATGATTTTGGCGATTCCCTCCGGCACACGCTGGCGCTGCAAAGCATATGCAGTGTGGAACAGGGTGTCAAGTATCCACGTACGGTGAAATAGAAGAGGTAACATGAATCTCTCGACGGACGATGCCCAACTCTTTTTCAAGCTCTTCTTTGCGCTGCTCGCTTACACCAGCCGTCAACGCAACCTCGTGCCGGAAGCGATCACGGCCGATGACATCCGCAGGCTCGACACTCAACGCACGGCTGTAATTCGCGACCAACTCTATGCCGATCCCGAAGTCTTGACTCGCTTTCTGGACGAAAATCCCGATGGTTTGGCGACGGAGGAATTGAACATCGTCGCGAACTGGCAGCACCGTGTCTCGGGCAAGTTCTATCTGCTGCGCTACTTGAAAAAGTACACCGTATTCACGCCCGCTGAAGGTCCGGCTCATATCTACGGCGTGTTGGGATTGTTCGATCCGATTGAAGTCGTGATGCAGGGTCAGCCATTGCCCATTTATCTCGAGACGACGCTGCTGCCTTTCAAGGCACAGATCATTTACGATGGCATCGTCCGGCCGTACTCGGTTCTCTTTGGCAAGGGCATCCGCACGGACCTGGACGCCCAATATAATCGCCTGAAGCGGACCGAAGGGATAATCGAACAATTGGCCAGCTCTGAAGGCGTGCCGCAGGCACACACCAGCCTGAAGGCGCGTGCGTCAAAGCCCGCGCCGGATTGGAGACCAGCGCTGGACGAAATCGTCACGCAGGTGGACAAGATGCGGCCCACCGATACGCCGATGCAGAGCGCCGCGTTGGGGCTGCTGCGCGCGGCGGCCCATTTGACGCAAGCGGGTTTCGCTGAACCCGACATGCTGCGTGCTAATCTCAAACAGGTACGCCGCGCGTTGACCCGGCTTGAAACCATGCTTTTTGAAGAGGAATGGGAATAAGCAGCGACGCGTTTGCATTTGTACGCACGGTTTGCCTATATGCCACGAACGTTAGCGCTTTGAACGGAGTTCCAGTAACACGACGGTTATGTCACGCGTTATTCCCCTGAGCTACGAGCCGGCGCACTTCATCAACGGCGTCCTGTAGTGTATAGCCGCCTGGTATCCCTTCCAGCTCGATCAAGTCCATCATCTCCCACAAGGAAATTCCCGCCATTTCTGCCGCCCTCGACTTACGGGCTTTGCCCTGCCGATAAAGCTCTAGTGCCTGCGCACGTTTTCGTTCGGCTATTCCTTTCAGGAGAATCTGCCGAGAATGGCGCCATAGAACACTGGTGATAATTGGGATGCGTAACTGTAAAAGCATTAGAACGCGTGTCTTTCATAAAAAAGATCAGACCGGGATGATCAGAGTCTTCAGCCGCTCGCTTTAAGAAATCATCATCACTGGTCACAATGACACGCTGCTGGCTTTTGGCGTAATCCCATTGTGCAGCATCATTCAAAGTGCGCATATTGGCCTCGACCGTAGTAATGGCATCAATATCCATGCGCCGCAGGGCCCGAGCGATCCGAGGGTCTACGTTTTCATCCAGGTAAAAGCGAACCCGATCATCCATTGCGCGACGAGTCCAGCTTGTCCCTAAGCTGGGACGGGTGACGCTGAGCCGTATCGGCGATCAGCGCGGCTTCCTGCGAGTCCTGGGCGTCGATATCGGCTTTATGTTCGTAGTAGTACGCCATCGCCGCGTAGATGGCCGGCAGCGGCAGGTCGAACGCCTCGGCGATTTCAGCTTCTGTCATGCCGCGCGCCAGCTTCCAGGCTTTGATATGGGTCACGGCGATACGATGACCGGCGATGCGCGGCTTGCCGCCCAGCACATCGGGTGTGCTGACGATATAACGGTCGAGGCTGCCCGGCGCCGCGGCCGGTGTTTGTAGAGCCGTATTCATCATAATCTCCCTGTCGCTAATAGCTCCTAATATACTCTACTCGATGCGAACCATGCGCTGGTCAGCGACACCGTGTCACCTCGCGTGCCGGCCGTGGCCATGACTCCTCCTGCTGTGCGCTCGAAGTGACAGTGCCGCCCGCTCAGTTAGTCAAGGGGTGTCGCATTGATACGATATAAGGGGCTCGGCCGTCACAGCCAAGCCCCCGCGTGGCGTAACGGACCGCTAAGCTCTTAGCCGCCTGCGCGATCATGTTGGCCACCCGCGGATCCTCCGGCTGCGTCCAGGGTGTGAAGTGGGCGATGACTGTTTCATTCTTGGCTATCGAAAACTTCCGTGACTACGGCGCGATACAATACAGCGGTGATCCTTCGGCGACTGCCAAGAACAAAGCATACACCGGCTCTCGTATGAGAAATGACAAGCACCCCGCCTCAACTCGTCCTTAGCCCACATGGGCGGCTCTATTTTAACGACGCGATCAGCGATGATTCGCTGTGCGCCGCGTTTGCCGAGGGCAGTGCGCAAGGCTTGATTGCGCTGGCGGCGTGTCGTGGCGCAGACTCGGCGCTGGCTGCCGAGCTGGCCTTTTGGCGTGAGTTTGCGCAAGCCTATCTCAGCGAGCTCGCGCGCACGCCGCAAGACGAAGGCGCGCAAACGCTCCCCGGCATGCCGATGCCGCCTGCATTGGGCGCGGATTTCACGTTGCGCATCCCAGCCATGCGCGGAGCGGAATACGCCACACCCGACGTGTTTGGCGCATTGTGGGACGAACTACACGCCTACGCGCGAGTCGAAACCCAGCGCGCTGGCGGGTTGCGCACGTGGCTGACCCAGATCAACCCGGCGTTGCACTTACTCGGTAAAGTGACTTTCCACCTGGCTGAAAACAGGCGCACGCCCGAGACACCCTTTGCCTTCATGGCGACGTATACGCACCGGCTCTCGGCGCAAGAGAAGCCCGTGCATTTGCCGTTGGCGCGCGCGCTGCAAGAAGCTGCAACCCGTGCTGCCCGAAGGCCGCAAGATCGCAACGACGTTTTGGGGCAAAGCATGGTGCGACAACCTCGAAGCCTACAGTGACTTTGAGAATCGCCTGCCGCGCGGACGCAGCTATTTGACCAGCGGTTCGGTGCTCGATCTCCAGATTCGCGCCGGCAAAATCATGGCGCTGGTGCAAGGCTCCAGGCTTTACAAGGTTACGATCAATATCGACCCGTTGAGCAAAGCGCGTTGGGCGCAATTCAAGAAATCCTCTGGCGGCTCAATAACGAATCTGCTGGATTTGTTGCAGGGCAAACTGTCCAAAGACATTCTGGCGGACATCACAACCAAGGGCACGGGACTCTTTCCATCACCCAAGGAGATTCACATGAATTGTTCGTGCCCGGATTGGGCAGACGTGTGTAAGCACGTGGCTGCCGTGATGTACGGTATCGGCACGCGGCTGGACAGTAGTCCCGAATTGTTCTTCACGCTGCGCGATGTGGACATGCAAGAGTTGATCAGCGAAGCCGGCAAGGTCGCTGCGTCACCGTTACAGGGCAAGCCCCAGAAAACAGCATTGGCTGGCGCTGATCTGAGCGAGTTATTTGGCGTAGACATCGAAGATGTGGCGCCCACGCCAAAAGCGAGGCGCGGCGTAACCAAACCCAGGGCGAAGCCCAGTCGCCCCGCAAAACACAATGCCACAACCAGGATTGACAAAGGCAGCCCCCGTGGGAAGACGCGCTGATCTGGCATGAGAATGCTCGCGCTGAAATCACAGACTCTGAACAGTTATCGGACCCGGCAGCGGCACGCGCCCCCGCAGAAGTTCGCGAACGGCTGCACGGCCACGCCCGATTCCTCCGCCGGGCGAGTGACTCGCCCGACGGAATTCGGATTATTCCTGTCCCGGGATGAGCAGCGCCATGTGATTCATCGGCCCATGGCCGTGCCCGATGTGGAGATCGATCGAGGCTTTCAGGATGGCAGTGACGTATTGCTTGGCTGAATGCACGGCTTCGGTCAACGGCGCGCCCTTAGCCAGTTCCGCCGCAATAGCCGATGCGAAGGTGCAACCGGTGCCGTGCGTGTTTTTCGTATCCAGGCGCGGGCCGGAGAACTGCTGAAACGTCTTGCCGTCAAAAAGGATGTCGATGCTTTCATCGGCGCCGGATAAATGCCCGCCCTTCACGACCACATTCGGCGGCCCCATGGCGCGGATGGCGCGAGCGGCGCGTTCCATGTCTTTGAGGCTTGAGATGGAAAATCCACACAGGGTTTCCGCCTCCGGCAGATTCGGAGTGACGACCGTGGCCAGCGGCAGCAACGTCCGGATCAGGGTATCGCGCGCCTCGGCATGCAGCAGCGAGTCGCCGCTCTTTGCCACCATCACCGGGTCGATGACCAGCGGCGTCAGGTGATACTCGCGAATCTTTTGCGCGACACTTTCAATGATCGCGCCGCTGGAGAGCATGCCGATCTTCGTGACATCGGCGCCAATATCCTGTGCGACGGCGTCAATCTGTCTGGCCACAAATTCAGGAGGAACCTCAAATACGCCCTGCACGCCGAGCGTGTTCTGAGCCGTCAGCGCCGTGATCACGCTCATGCCATACACGCCGCGCGCGGCGAATGTTTTGAGATCCGCCTGAATCCCGGCGCCGCCGCCCGAATCCGATCCCGCAATGGTTAAAGCCCGCTTCATACCGTCCTCCTCATATAAGAAACGAAATCCCGATTATTCGGTTCATCCCTGGCGCAGCAACACGATCGCTAGCGCCAACGCGCCCACCCCACAAAGCGCTGCGGCCCAATCCACCGCGCGCAACCTGTACTCCCGCATAAACGTTCGGTGAGGCGAGCCAAATCCGCGCGCTTCCAGCGCTTCCGCCAGTTGCTCCGCCAACGTAAAGGCTTGAATCAGAAGCGGCGCAAGCAACGCAGGGAAGTTGCGTGCGCTGGCCAGGTCCATCTCAAGGCGAATCCCGCGCGCCCTTTGCGCGTCAAAGACGTCGCGCGCCTGCCGCGACAGCACCGGGGCAAACTGCATCGCGGTCATCAGGACGAACACAAAGGGATAAGGGACACGGCTCTGAACCAGCGCGTTGCCCAGATCCTCGACGGTAGTCAACTGGAAGAACAGGAAGAAGGCTGAGATGCTGGCGCTCAGCCGCAGCACGCCCATGACCGCCTCGCTCAGCCCCAGCGTCCACACGTAGAAGGCGAATAAAAACACCAGCATCAACACAACCGTGCGCAGGATGCGCACCCACGCCCGCATAAAACCGCAGGCGGCGATGACGCCTGCGATGAGAAGCGCTTCGGCTGCCAGGACAGGCAAGGGCTGCGTCACCATCACTATGACGACGAACGTAAACAACAGGAACAGCCTGGTGCGCGGGTCGAGTTCCATCATCCAGCCTCCGCGCCTGTGAGATGACCGGTTTGCGCGGCCAACTGGAAACGAGCGGTGGGGCGCAGCCCTGCAATCGACATCACCCGCGCATCCGACATCAGGCAGGCAGGCGCGCCATCCGCTACCGTCTCCCCTCCCGCCAGCGCTATCCAGCGCGGCGCGACTTCCTGAGCGAACTCCAGATCATGCGTCGCAATGATGGTAGTCTGATGAGACTCGCGCAGCCAGCGCACAAGCGCGTCGTGCGACGCGGCGTCCTGGCCTACCGTCGGCTCATCCAGGACAAGCAGTTCCGGGTGGACGGCAAGGGCTGAGGCAAACGCAACGCGCTTCTTCTGCCCCTCGCTCAGCCGGAACGGCGAGCAATCCAGCAAAGAGCGCAGGTCGAAATTATCATACAATGCGTCAAGCAGGCGCGAGTCGAACCGCCTGGTGGCCCGCGCGCCCACCTCGATCTCCTCGCGCACCGTCAGCTTAAAAAGCTGGTCGTTTGGATTCTGAAATACATAGCCGACCTGGGCTGCCAGATCAGCCATGCGCGCCTTGCGCATGTCGTGTCCAAGCACGCTCAGGCGCCCCCGCGCCGGCCGGCGCAGGCCGTTCAAGTGCTTGAGCAAAGTCGTCTTGCCCGATCCATTGCGCCCAACCAGCGCAACCGTATCACCGCTGAGTACGCGCAGGTTGATATCGCGCAACACCGGACGGCCGGCAAGATCATGCCCCAGCCCCTCGGCCTCAATCACCGGGCGGCTGCCGCTTCCTTCGCCGTTGACCGGCTGTGCCACCTGGTCCGCCTGAGCATGCACACCCATCTGCACCGCTTCGTCCAGGGTCAGCGGGCTCCCGGATAAGCCACATGCCCGCGCGAACCGCGCGAATGTCGGGAGGTTGATGCGATATGGCGCCAAGTCCTGGCGCAGAATGTCCCGCGGCGACCCATCAAGGGCAATGCGCCCGCCTGCCACAACAACCAGGCGAGTGGCGTCGGCCAGCATCTCCGAAAGTTTGTGCTCGGCCACGATGAGGGTCGTCCCTTCGCGTTGTATATCGCGCATGATCGAGCGCAGTTGATACGCTGCCTCAGGATCCAGGTTGGTAAAAGGCTCATCCAGAGCAAGCACGCGCGGGCGCAGCGCCAGCATGGCAGCCACAACGACCCGCTGTTGCTCTCCGCCTGAGAGAAGATGCGGCGCGCGCCCAAGCAAAGGGCCGATCTGCGCCACCTCAGCCGCCCAATCCAGGCGCGCGCGGATTTCGTCACGCGCCAGGCCCAGGCTCTCCAGACCATAAGCCACTTCGCGCTCGACCGAACTGGCGAAGAGTTGCGCCTTTGGGTTCTGAAATACCAGGCCAGTAAAGGGCAACCAGGCATGCACGGGTCGGTCAACAGTGTCTGTGCCATCGATACGCACGCGCCCCTGCAACTCGCCGCCGTAAAAGTGCGGGATCAACCCGTTCAACAGGCGCAACAGGGTGGACTTGCCACTGCCGCTTGCGCCGGCCAGGACGACGTATTCGCCCGCCTCGACCTGCAGCGAAGCGTCATCCAGCCCCCAGCCTTCGGACACCGGGTAACGGTACCTCACGTGCTCGATGTCGATCAGCACAATGGCTTGCCTTCGACATTGCGGCGCGCTGTCATCTACTCTGGCTCACTGCGATGCGGGACACAGGATTTATGCCTGTTTCCTGACTCGACCGATGCTGACCAGACCGGCGCGGCCCAGGATCGTCGCGCCGATCACGCCGATGATTGCCCCGGGGATGGCCGCCGCCAAAAACGGGACGACCAGCGCGAGCGCTTCCATATGTTTTGACATGACTGCGGGCGCCCATATCGCCGTGCTGAATACGGCCGCGATAATCCCTGTTCCGGCGATTTCACCCAGCGCCGCCAGGTAGACATTGCGGGTGTATTTGTAGATCAGGCCCGCCAGAACGGCGCCGATGATGCTGCCCGGGAATGCGAACAGCGTCCCGGTCCCTATCGCATTGCGAGTAATCGCCGCGACCAGTGCGACGACCAGGGCATACCAGGGCCCGACCACCACGCCGGCGATGACGTTTACAGCGGATTGCCAGGGATATATTTTCGCCCCGCCGATCGGGATGGACAAAGGCGATAGTGCGATAGCAATCGCTGCCAGGACAACTGCATAAGCCACCTTGCGCGTTACACTCATATCGACATACCTCCACCAATGAAACAAAAATCAAACGCCGCCCCGGTTCCGGTCCGTTATCGGCTGCCGGTCGCGACATGCCTGGCGGCGTCAATCCGACTGCGCATTTCGTTCGCCGCGCGCTCCACATCCATGGCGCCGACAATCGCGGAGATGACCGCTACACCGGCAGCGCCTGCCATGATGACCGGGGCGACGTTATCCACCGACAGGCCTCCGATGGCCACGGCAGGGATGCGCACGGAGCGCGCGATTGCCGCAAACCCATCCACACCGATCGGCGCGCCGGCATCGGATTTGCTGGCGGTGTTATAAACAGCGCCGACACCGATATAGTCCGCGCCGCCCCGCGCCGCTTCGCGCGCTTCGTCCTGCGTCCCCGCGGAAACACCAATGATGCGTGTGTGGCCTAGAATCCGGCGCGCTGTCTCCAGCGCCATATCATCCGGCCCAAGATGAACGCCATCCGCATCCACCGCCAGCGCCACGTCCACGCGGTCATTGATGATGAATGGCACGCCCGCCTCACGCGCCCACGCGCGCAGTTCCAGCGCAGCGCGCACCAGTTCGCGCGTCGTCAGGTGTTTCTCGCGAATCTGCAGCACCGTGACGCCGCCGCGAACTGCCGCTTGCGCGACGTCGAGAAGCGCCCGCCCGCGGGCAAAGCGCGAATCGAGGATCAGATAAAGTGAGTAGTTAATCGACAATGTTGTTGTCCGTCCGGCCATCGCCGGTGTTATTCTTGAGAGAAGCGGCTTTCGTCCATCACCTGCTGCGTCGTCAGGCCATACAGTGCGTCCAGGAGTGCGGCGCGAAAACTGCCGGGGCCGCGCGCGGCGGCGCCGGCGCGTTCGCCTGCCAACCCAAGTGCAATCAGCCCACTCGCCGCGGCGATGAACGCATTGCGCTCCACAGCGAGACATGCGCCAATCAGCGCGCTGGCCATGTCTCCCGTGCCGGTGATTGTCGGAAGAAAAGGATGCCCGTTCTGAATCGCACAAGCGTGTAACCCGTCGGTGACCAGGCTGGTTGCCCCGGTCGCCGCCACCGTGGTGGTGAAAGCACGGGCGACGGCGCGGGACTCGGTCGCTACATCGATATCGCCGATAACGCCATCCACGCCTGACATGGCGCCGCGGCGGCCGGCCAGGGCCGCGATCTCCCCGCCGTTACCGCGCACCACCTGCGCGCCTGTATGCGCCAGGAAATCCAGCGCCCATGCGGTGCGAAACTGGCTCGCGCCAACGCCGACCGGGTCAAGCACGACGGGAATGCCGCAAGCGCGGGCGTGTTCGCCGGATGCTCGCATCGCCTGCAGCCTTTCGGTCGACGGCGTGCCCAGGTTCAGCACCAGCGCACGCGACGCCGCCGTGATCTCGGCAACCTCCTCTATGGCGTGAGCCATCACCGGGCGCGCGCCGAATGCGCGCAACGCATCCGCAACGGCGTTCATCGTCACGAAATTCGTGATGACGTGAACGAGCGGTTGCTCGCGTCGCACGCGCTCAAGCACGGCTGCGACAGCGCCCGGATCAGGCATGGCTCTCGACTGGCTCCTTCCCGGCGCTAAGCCGCATCGCCAACGCGCCCAGAATAGCATACGCGATAAAGGCTGCCGCAAAACTGGGTAACGATCCACCCACGGCCGTCAATACACTCGGAATGTGTGCGGGATAGTCCGGGAAAAAGGAGCCGAGTGTCGTCGGATTGGTGACGTGATAAACCACGATGCCGACAACCCACGCGGCCATGCCCCAAACGTTGACGCCATTGCTGAACCAGAATGCGCCGCGCTCGCGGTAGAACTCGTCGACCTTATACTTGCGCCGGCGCAGAAGGAAGTAATCGGCCGCAAGTACGCCAAACACCGGGATGAAAAACGAGCCGGTCAGGAAGAGGAAGTTCTCAAACTGGGTGATATCGATGACAAGCGCGACCAGATAACACAACACGCCCAGCCCGATGATGAGCCAGACTTGTTTGACCTTTGGGAAAATGTTCTGCACAGAGACTGCCGAAGAGTAAAGGTCCGCCCAGGCGTTGTGTGTCTCATCCGCCAGCAGGATCAGCAGTATGACCCAGCCGATGCTGAGTGCGACGCCGGTGGCGAACTGCTTGGGCTCCTGAGTCACATTCGCGCCCAGCAACACCAGCGTGCCCAGCGCCAGGAACCAGAAGTTGGTGATCAGGAATCCGACAAAGGTGCCCCAGAACGCCGTGCTGCTGCGCCGGGCAAACCGGTTGTAGTCAGCCACCAGCGGCAGCCACGAGATCGGCAGTGCAATCACCAGATCCACGGCGATCCAGAACGGGAGCGATCCATCGCCGGGCTTCTGAAGCAGCGCCGCCAGGTTGTAGGTTGTCACGATGTGGAATGTCAGCCACAGGCCCGTCGCCAGCGCAATCCACACCGCAAACTTTTCCAGCCACTGCCGCACGACACCGATCGGTCCGCCGATACCCATTAAAACCACGACTAGCGCAAAGACGGTGATCCAGAAAATATGGTTTGAGACGCCGAAGACCGACTGGCTGATCGCGTCGGCAGCTACGCCCATCACAATGAACTCGAAGATCGTCCAGCCGATGAGCTGCAGTACGTTGAGCAGCGTGGGAAGATAGGACCCGCGCACCCCCAGAACAGGGCGCAAAAGAACCATGGTCGGAGTCGCGTTGTCGCTGCCGATCAGGCCAATAAGAGCGAGCAACAGGCAGCCCAGCACACTGCCGATGGCAATGGCGGCAACAGCTTCCGACAGGCCCAGTCCCGGCGCCAGAAATGTCCCCGCAAGCATAACGAGTAAGCCGATGCCAAGGTCTCCCCACAACACAAGGTAATCCAGAAATCCAAGCACACGGTTCTTCGCCGGAACAGGTTCAATGCCCCATTCGGGCGGAACCTGGATGTGCGGAAAGAACTTACGCTGCACGTCTTGTATAGCCATATCAACCTCCAATAGTCCTGGTTTGCCGCCCATTGATCTATGGAGAAGTGGAAAATAAAAAACCGCCCTGCGACTTTTCTGGGCGGTTTTCGTTTGAGACATTCTCCCTGCGCGAGTATTACCTCGAATCAGGTTCAATGGGTCGGCAACGCACATTTGCCCTCTCAGCCCGATTACACCGAGCTCCCCAGATGCAATATTCAATTAACGGCGCAACTCTAGTACGCTGTTCGCTTCTTGTCAAGTACGATGTGGGGAGACCACGCAACTGTTCCAACGCGCTCCTGCTGCGCGCGTCACCGGCTACAGCGCCTACTTCCATATGCTTTCGCCGGAGTATCGCCAGCAGGTGGTCGACCGGATATTGGCGGAGGAGTAGGTCAGTCTCAACAAGCGCTGTTAGCGTTCAAGCGCCTATACAACTCCGAGTTTTGATAAAACTCGGAGTTGTAAGTGCTCGTGCATCCACCTCCGGTCTACGCTGGGACGCGGACGCTTTAGTGGGTTTACAAAGACCGGCTAAAGCTTCCACCTCCCATAGCATCCGCAACATTCGCGGGTATTCGCGATGATTCGCGGATAGCATCAATGGCTGCGCTGCATGGCCGACTCGATCAGTCTCTGTTTCAAATCCCACAGATTCTGAGTCAGCGACACGTGATAGATGTGCGGGTTGACCAGGCGTTTCACGCCGGCGTCCAGACGATCGATATCCGCCTTGCGCCGCGCGCGCATGTCGTCGATGGAAACGCGCTCTCCCACAGCGCGACCGTCCTTGAATACATCGATCAGCAGCGGCTCAATCTCGCATAAATCGTCCCTGTCGAGCACGCGGTATTTGGTGTGGTCAGATGGATGGCGCAGCATGATGCGCGCCAGCGCGCGCGGGTCTTCGTCTTCCAGACCGATCAGGTCGGCGGTCGCTTTGCAGCGCTGATCATACAGGCGCCAAACGCGTTTGTTGCCGGGATTGGGGGTTTTCTCGGCGGACTCGGATATCTTGATCGCCGGCACCCAACGCCCGCCGTCCTGCACGGCCACCAGCTTGTACACGCCGCCCAGCGCCGGCTCGCCCCACGATGTGATCAGGCGCGTGCCGACGCCGTACACCAGCCGGTTGATCAGGTGGTCGGCGTCTACGCCATAGCGCCCGGCTTCCTCGCTGATCTGGGTGATGATCTGCCAGATTACCAGTTCATCCAGGTCGTTCGACAGGACGATGGAGGCGTCGGGAAAACCCGCGTCATTGAGCATTCTGGCTGCCTGGATGCTCAGGTAGGCCAGGTCGCCGGAGTCCATGCGGATGCCGGAGGGCTGATGGCCTTTGCGGCGCAACTCCTCGAACACGGTGATCGCATTCGGGATGCCGCTCTGCAGCGTGTCGATGGTGTCGACCAGCAGCAGGCAGTCGTCGGGGTACACGTCGGCGAAAGCGCGAAAGGCCGCCAGCTCGCTCATGCCCAGCGACATGAACACCTGCACCATGCTGTGGGCGTGCGTGCCTTTGGGCGGGAACCCCAGCACGTGCGAGACGCCCACGTTGGAGGTGAAATCCACGCCGCCAATCAGCGCCGCGCGCGCGCCGGCGTTGGCGCCTTTCTCGTGGCCGCGCCGCAGGCCGAACTCCATCACCGTGCGGCCGCGCGCGCTGTCTTTGATGCGCGCCGCTTTGGTTGCGATCAACGTGGGGTAATTCAGGTGGCTGAGCAGCGACGTCTCCAGAATCTGCGCCACAGCCAGCGGGCCTTCGACCACCGTCAGCGGCGTATTCGGGTGCACTACGCGCCCCTCCGGGATGGCGCGGATGGTGAGTGAATCGAAGAAACCAGGCGAACCCTTCTTCAGCCAGGTCAGGAAATCCTCGCCGAAGACCGGCTGCCCACCACGGCCTGTGCTGCTGCGCAGGTAGGCGACGTCCTCGTCGCGGAAGGTCGCATCCCGCATCCAGTCCAGCAGCCACTCCATGCCGGCGTTGACGCAGAAGCCCGCCTTATGGCTGTCGTAATCGGGATATGTGCGGAAGAAGTGGTCGAATTGCGCCGGGCGCTCGTGCAGGCCGGAGCGGAAATACAGTTGCGCCATCGTCAACTGATATTCGTCGGTGTACAGGATGCCTTCGGCGGTGCGCCTGTCCGTTTCGTTCATGTCTTACGCCTCATGTGTGTTTGCTGCGCAAGATATTAGACGTTATAAGAAATAGCGATTAGACTGCCGGAATGCTTGAGTTCACGGTGCTGAAGAAGGATCGCCACAAGTTTCTGGCACTCACGGGTTTGACTCTCAAGGAATTCAACGAGTTGCTGCCACC
>JAMCQN010000207.1 GCA_023382055.1 Chloroflexota bacterium | reverse complement strand
TTCGCGGCACATGGCCAAGTGCCCACGCGCGGCTTGGTTAACACGCGGCGCTTTGCCTTGGGGGCAATCTTCGTCTATCAGATGGCGTTGCTTTATCGTTTCGAGCATGGTTTGAGTCTCAACATCAGCCTCAAAGCGTTTATGCAGGCGGTCTGATGAATTGTGACCAAGCCTCAGTTAACTACGCTTACGATAAAACGCTCTTCACCACGGCGCGAAACGACTCGGGCGAACACTCGCGCTCGACGCGCCTTAAGGCACTAGACCGCAGAGTTTCCCATAAAGCCTGTTCCGCATGCAATCTCACACACTGTGCGGCAAACGTGGCCGCGTCATCTCCGACCAGCACCTCAACCTCGTGCTGCCAGCCTACTTCGGATGCCAGCAGCGATGTGCACACAATCGGTATGCCGTGCGCAGCAGCCTGATGCACCTTCATGGGAAGACCGGCAGCGAAGCGGGTTGGCGCGACAAATATGCGCGCCTGGTTGTAATAGGGTATCAGATCGTCTACGCACCCGGCAAATCGGATGCCATCCAGGCCGCTTAAACCTCGCACCTTTTCTGACCCGTTGTGGCCGACGATAGTAAACGTCACATCCGCGCCCAACTGCTGGCGCACATGCAGAAATATTTCACGCGCGAACCAGCACACGGCATCCGCATTCGGGGCGTTGTCGTCCTGAATGGCGCCGACAAACAGGATCCCGCAACGATCCTGAAACCCATTCGTCGTTGGATTGACCCGAATCGTATGACCCAGGACATGAACATGCTTAAAGCCCGCGTCTATAAACGGAGCGCGTTCGCTTTCCGAGACGCACAAGACAGCATCTGCGCCGCGCGCAAGATTAACTTCCTCGTTAACCTGGGCCGCCAGTTCGTCTTCAGCTACTGGCTCGCCCAGGAGTCGCCGTCGTGTGGCTTCCCGCAGCGTATAGATCGCCTCGGCGTCATAGATGAGCCTGGTATGTGTGAACCACTCCGGGCGCCGTTCCAGAATCTGGCGGAAACACCTGGCATTATGCGGGCGGCTAATGAGAATCGTATCGTAATACCGCCAACGCTGCTCCAGGAACGACTCCAGTTTGTCAACGCCGTAATCGATCATGACCTCAACCGTGTCAGGCATCTCCTGGTAGACGCTATCCCATGCTTCAGAGGGAACTGTCAGAGGATACAGAGTAACCTGGTATCCATTTTCAATTAGCGCCAGCAGAAGATCGCGTGCGCGCGGGAAGCCCGCTCCTTGTGATACATGCGGCACACGGTCGTCGATATAGAGAATTCGCTTCTTGTGTTCGCCAGCGCCAAACCGGGCCAGCAATTCAAGCGCCTTATCTCCTGGCGGATAATGCCCCGTTAACTGTTCGGCGTGTTTGTTAAGTAGAATAACTCGGTGGCGCTTTTGGAGTTGCGTGACGCTGCTTGTCTGACTATCCTGATATGACGCCGTTTCGTAATGCAAAACCACGCTGTGCGGAGTATATACAACGCGTTTACCAATGTCACGCAGTGACAGGCAATAATCCGAGTCTTCATAGTAAGCCGGGGCGAAGTGTTCGTCGAAACCGCCATGCTGGTGAAATAGCGCGCGCGGGGTCAAAAGAAACGCCCCCGAACAATAGTCAACATCGCGACTAAACATGTATGGCGCCGCAGTCGGGTCGTCGCCACGGCCATACCCCTGGCAACTGCCGTCATTCCATACAATGCTGCCCGCCTCCTGCAGCGTGCCGTCCAGCAGGATGATCTTCGCGCCGACGGCGCCAATGTCGCCGGCAGGAGCACTCCGCATCGTCATAAGCGCCGCATCGATCGCGCCGGGGAGCAACTGCACATCATTGTTCAGGAACAATAGAAAATCACCCCTGGCGACTGCCGCAGCGCAGTTGCTGCTTTTCAGGAAGTGCAAATTCTCAGTGTTGGTGAGCACCTGTATGCCGTTGACGTGCTGTAGCAAATCCTGCGTCCCATCGGTTGACATATCGTCAACGACGATGATTTCATAGGAATCGCGGATGCTGTCCTTAATGGAGCGCAGGCATTGCAGGGTCAGTTCCGCCCGATTATGCATCGGGATGATGATCGTCACGGCAGGACTCTCATGCACGGGAAACTCCAACCGGTGATCCAGCGAGAGGAAATTCGCCAGCGCATTGGTATATAGCTGCGTCAGCCCGCGTTTGAACTGGCGGTCCAGCAGAGCTGCGGGTTCACGGCTTATTTCAAACGGTATTTCAATTTCAGCCGTCTGGGCTGCAGGTTCGAGCAGAGCCGGCGGAGGCGAAACCACGAATCCATTTGCAGCGGGTGATCGACCGCCGGACAGCAGACCGGCCAGGCGAGTCTGCGTGCCAATGATTAGCCGCATTGCCCGCCCATTCAGGAGTCCCCGGATAAGCTCTTGTTGATAAACAGAGTATTGTGAGATTGCCGTCAGGCGGGACCCCAGTTCATTTGCTCGCGCGAACTGAGATGCCATTTGTAAATAGCAAGCGGCTGCTTGCCGATCTGCCTGGTCATAATTTGCTGCCAGCGTCGTTACGACACGCGTGACCTCTTCCAGCAAGGCTTGCGTGTCCGTGTTGTCTGGCCTCAACCACCCAACCTGCGCCAGCAATGCGTCAGCCCATTCATTGACACGCGCGAGCGTCTGGTGTAAGGAAGCAATCTCACTGCGCACCTGCGCTGATTGCGCTTGAAGACGACCGTGCTGCTGCCAGACCTGCACCTGCTTTACAGAATTGATCGCCACGCTGGAGTGATGAGAAGGCATGGATGCGCCTATATGCTGATAGGCCGCGCGCCACTGCTCTGCATGATCTGATAAACGCCACTTCTGTTTTACATCAGCCATCGCATTGGCACCGATCCGGACTCGCAAGGCAGACTCGTCAATCAATGCGCACAGGCGATTTTCCCATTCGTCGTCAGTCCGCGCCAGGAATCCTGTGACACCGTCAGTGACAACCTCTGCGTATGGCGGTATCTGGCTGTAAATGCCCGGCATTCCCAGCGCGCTATATTCCAGGAACTTTATCGGGCTTTTACAACGGTTAAAGTGAGTATCCACAAGAGGTGCAATAGCAATGTCGCATCGGGCCTGCGAGAAAAGTCCGGCAAAGCGGCCGTAATCTGTGGGGTCGAGTGGCGTCCATTCCACTGGACAGAGGTCAAATAATCCGCTCAATGAGGTGGGTGGTTTTCCGCCATAAAAGTGCAGAGCGATTCGCTTGCCGTAGCGCTGACCCAAACGACGCAATACGGGCTCCACATATTCCAGATCGCGCACATGGCTGTCGCCGCCCATATATCCAATCACAACGGGGTCATGTGGCGCAGTAACCTGTTGATCTGCAGGCGGTTGGAACTGCCAGACCCGTTCGTTCAGATAGTTGGGCAATACCCAGATGTTGGAATTGAACGACTGGTAATATGAGCGCAACGCTTCCGAACTGACTGTCACAGCATCTGCTTCGACCACGCTGCGCAACATATCGACAAGCGCATTATCGTAAAAGCCGGTCAGACTATCGGGGTGGTCATGAGGTAATTCAAAAATCAGATCATCAATATCCAATATAACTGGCTTCCCCTCGCTTCGAGCGCGGTCAATGATCCGTTCATAAGCGTCCCGATTCCGAGGGAAATCCCGCTGGATCAATACGGCATCAGCGAGAGACACGCGCTCTGGATGAATGCCGGCTTCGTCATTGCCCTCAATCAGCCGGATCCCGCAGGCTTGCAGCGGCCCGACAAGACGCAATACAGTCAGCGCGCATACCCAGTTATTGGCCGTATAACCAACGATTGCTTGTGGCCCAGTGTACTGAGATGCCATCATCGCGGAGTCCTCACAGCGACTTATTCTCGGCGGCGAGCGTCTGGTCGCTTGACACACTATCCAGCGGCGAGTGTCGCCATTTGCCCTCAAATGACATCACACCGTAACGCTCTTTCGTGCCGCCGGGAACAACTGTGAAACGAGCGCACTGGTGCCAGTAATCATAGCGATGCGTATCCTGCCAGTCATAAATAGATGCGTCAATCAAATAATCACCCGGCAATAAAGGCAATTGTTTTACATGGTAGTCGATATAACCGCGTCCGTCGATCGCAGGAATGTCGCAGTCGCCGAACCTGCTGTTCGGGCCGGCCAGATGAATTCCTGATGAAGCCTGGTGAAATGCCAGACCAAACATCGGGCGTTCTACCCGCTCCCTGGTCTCGTAATGAAGCCGCACAATCAGCGCTTCGTTTGTCAGGAAGATGTGACGTGGGAGCATTTCCTCGCCCAGGAACTCCACATCGGTGATATAGGCTTCACCGCTTCCCAGACGATTCTCAGACCACGCCTCAGTTTGTTCGTTTTTCGCGCTTTGTTCCAGCACATACTTAAAATAGCTGTCGGTGACTTTTGATGCCGCCCCCTCGAGCTTCAATGCGCCGTGATCCAGCCATACCGCGCGTGAACACAAGCGCCAGACCGCATCAATGTCATGCGACACGAGCAGTATGGTGACGCCTTTCTTCCGCAAGTTCAACATACGCTCATTGCACTTCTGTTGAAAGCTCTGGTCGCCCACCGAGAGCACTTCGTCGATCAGCAGAATATCCGGATCGAGGTGCACGGACACCGAAAAGCCTAACCGCGCATACATCCCGCTCGAGTAATTCTTCACCGGAACATCGATAAATTCCTGCAGTTCCGCAAACTCGATGATCGAATCGACCTTGTAGTCGATTTCCTTGCGCGAGAGACCCATCACCGTGCCATTGAGATAGATGTTGTCGCGCCCGCTCAACTCCGGGTGGAACCCCGCCCCCAGTTCGAGCAGCGCCGTGACGCGGCCATTGACCCGCACCGTGCCTGACGTCGGGCTGATAATCCGGCTGATCAGCTTCAGAGATGTGCTCTTGCCCGAACCGTTCGAACCGATGATGCCGAGCGTCTCGCCCTTCTGAACTTGGAAGCTGACATCGTGGAGCGCCCAGAATTCTTTCGCTTTGCGGTTCTTGCGGCGCTGCGCCATCGAGATAAACAGGTCCTGGAATGCGCGCGGCTTGTCGCGCTCCAGCCTGAAGAACTTGCTTATGTGTGAGAATTCGACCGCTGTCGCCATGCTTATCCCGTTGTCACCCGCACGATTAGATTATACGGACTGTGCATAGCCCGACTCGACGATGGCGACGTACTCCGCCAGCGCGTTATGCCAGTCACGCATGCGGTCGATGCCCAGGTCGCGCAGGGCGCGGTTTTCCAGCACGGAATATGCCGGCCGGCGCGCCGGCGCGCCGAACTCCTCGCTGGTGATCGGCGTCACCTGCACCGACAGCCCCGCCAGGCGGAAGATCTCGCAGGCAAATTCATACCAACTGCACGCCCCATCGCTGGTGGTGTGATACGTGCCGTAATGACCGGTCGTGATCAGCAGGGCGATCTGTTCGGCCAGGTCTTTGGTATACGTTGGCGTGCAAATCTGGTCATCGATGACCTTGATCGGCTTGCCCTCATGCGCCAGCCGCAGCATGGTATTGACGAAGTTGCCGCCCTTCCCCATCGCGCCGGCTGTGCCGTACAGCCCGCAGGGGCGGATGATGTAGTGTTTGCGCCAGGCCAGGCGCACCAGCAATTCGCCGGCCAGCTTCGTCGCGCCGTAGGCGCTGATCGGGTTTGGCGGATCGGTTTCGACATACGGCGTCCGCCTGGCGCCGTCGAACACGTAATCGGTGCTGATGTGCAGCAGGGCTGCGTCGGGGTCGCGGCAGGCCAGCGCCAGTTGCTGCGCTGCCAGCGCGTTCACCTGCAACGCGATTGAAGCGTCGCGCTCGATATCATCGACGCGGTGAAAAGCCGCTGTGTTGATGACCACATCCGGTTTGTATTGCGCCAGCGCCGCGCGAACATCGGCCCCATTGCCGATATCCAGCTCAAACACCGGGGACAGTCGCCCTGCGGGTGTGCCCGGCTGTATGGCTGCGACCACGTCGTGCTGCGCCAGGGCGCTGTATAGATCAGTGCCCAGTTGTCCGTTTGCCCCAATGAGGATTATTTTCATCGCGTTACATTCTGCCTTGAATTATCCGCCCCCAGTCAGCCTCTTCGCGGTGTTCAGCCACCACTGTTCACGCCGGCTGCCCGCCGGGAAAACCTTCAGGCGAACCCGCCCGACCCACGTTACAAACCGCCAGCCCGGACTTGTCAGGATGTCGTTCACCTGGCCGGTCAGCCGTCGGTTTGCTGCCTTTTCGGCCTCTAACTCGCGGGAAAGCCGCTCTTTATCGGTCTGCATTGCCGTGAGTTCGGCGCGCGCCTGCGCATGATCTGCAGCCTGAGCCAACGCCTGCTGGTCGCGCTCGGCCAGTTGTGTCCTCGCCTGCTCAATCTGGTTATCGCGCTCAGCCAGCAGATTGCGCGACTCCAGCGCAAAAGCCCGCGCGCCCGCGCTCTCTTTCGATTGTTGCCACAGCCGCCGTTCGTAGGCTTCCACCAGGCGGTGCATCGGCTCGCGCGCCTTGCGGAAGCGCATTGCCCAGGCCGTGATAAACGTCGCATCAAAATCGATATCCCTGTAGAAACCGTGCCGCGCAAACAGACCGGCCCAGTAATCCGGCGGGCGCACATTGATATGAGTCGCCTCGCGGTAATCATCCGGCGTCGAGCTGAACAGCACGTCGTCGCTGGCGGCGCAGAGATTAGCAACCGCGCGATCGCACTCCTGCGGCGTCAAATGCTCCAGCACTTCGATGGTTACAATGAGGCCATAGCGGCGCGGCAGCGGGTGCAGAACCGAGCCCACCTGGCAATACGGTTTGATATCGTCGACGACCTGCTCGATGGCATAGGCGGAGATATCCAGACCGTAAGCCTCGACGCCGCGTGCGCGCAGCATCTCGACCAGGAATCCCATGGCGCAGCCGGCATCCAACACCGACTCCGGGTTGATGTCCTGCCGGATGCGCTCGGCGATGTCGCCAAAAAAGCGCAGCCAGAAATCATTGCGGACATAAACCGTGCCGCAGCAATGCCGGTAGTAGAACTCATCATACAATGAGTGCTCTGCCGGTGCGTTTGACGACTGAACTGTCACAATTGACGGCTCCATGGATGACTAACAGAAAACCGCATAAGTGTTCAATATAATACAAGCGACCAAAACGCATGCGCTCCAGATGGTTCCTGTGTCTTCTCCTGCTATTGACGGCCTGCGACCCCGGGCCGGCTTCTATTATCATCGAAACCCCACAGGCCAGCGTCACGCCTTACAGCACGCCCGCGGCTACACCGCCTGTACAGGTCACGTCCGCCGCCGGCGTCACTGAGCCGGCGCTCAAGGTAAACATCAATACGGCGGACGCTGCCGCCCTTGAGCGGTTGCCGCGCATCGGCGCGACCCTGGCGGACCGCATCATCACCTATCGCCATCAGAATGGCCCCTTCCGCCAGATCGAAGATATCAGGAATGTGGCTGGCATTGGCGACGCCACGTTTGATGCAATCAAGGCGTTGATCACGGTGGAGTAACGCAATGCTGGTAGTAGAACTCATCATAGGGTGCAGTGATAGCTGATGCACCTGGCAATATCACGGCCTGCAACTCCATCCTGTTTGATTGGATATGCGCAACCAATTACCCATTGTGCCCACTTTAATTCACGGATTGACACACTCGATCTTATCCACCTCAAGACGATCAGGGGAAACGCCAAGGATATCTGTCTTTTTCGCCATGACCTGCAGGCTATCCCATTGCTTTGTCTGAGATTTCCCTGCGCCAAAGACCGTATAGAACCTGTCGTCGTCCATCAGACTAACGTAAGTGCTAAAAGGCATTGTGGTCTCAACTGCAACCATGCCAGTCTGCTTTACAGTTTGCTGGCCGGAACGGAATTGAAGATTCAGCGTATTAGGACGTCCCAGAAAGCTGGTCAGCGGATATGAAACCGTTGCACCGATTCGCACAAGACTGCAGCTTGCTGGATAGCCAAGTTTGAGAAGTAATGTGGATGAGTCCGGGCGTGTGACGGTAAAAGCCAGTGGTGTCGCGTTTATATCGATAGATTTTGATCTCCGCTTCAGTATGTAAAAGCCATTGCCATACGCGCGAAGGGACTTCAGCTCGAAATTCCTGTAAAGAAACTCCCACACCAATGGCGCGCGTGAGATGTTTTGCACGCCATCTATGGCATAGGAGACTACGTTATCGAGCCCATACATGACTTCGAGTTTATTCCCTTGTTGCTGTAGCCTGTCAATATACAACCGTGCCAACTCATTGGAATGCACCTCAAGGATCGACAGGATAGGAACCACCATAGGGCGTCCGAGTGTCAATCCCAACTCATTTTCATTTGGGAAATTGACCAATGGCGCCAAAGACACCGCTTCATCGTCAGCCAAACCTGGCGGTAAAAATGACCTGGGATCCGTTGGCTGTGGCATCAATCGCGCGGCCTGAGTGCGCAGAGACCGTGTTCCCTGTAACCACCCTTGCACCTGCTTAAAAGGACCCATACTGGTCAACGGATAGGTGACGATCAACGCGGCCAGCAAAGTTACCCATACGACGCTGATATTCTCGCGCCGAAGCCACCCCTTGCCGAGCATCAGGAATACGATGATCAACGGTATAAATGCGACGACAATATGCCCAATATCGCTGCGGACCATCCCCCATTTCAGTTGAATGGAGCCATATACAGTAAGTGCAATTACAGTGTAGTCCTCCACCCCTTGCAGCTTGCGCAGGTTCACGATCACATAACCCCATACGTAGCCCACGATTAATAACAGCACAATCGAGGGAACTGAAGCGAGTTCCCAGCTTAATCCCTCGTGGCTGTTAAAGCCACGCACAATCTCTAACGAATATCTCTGGTAATCAAACAGACCTATGGGGTGCGCCGCTGTGAGTATGAAAATCGCCCCAATCAGGATATTACCTGCGATAAAGGCGCCGACAATGACGATGAGCATGGTTAAGACCGAACCGGGAGGCAGTAGATCTTGGCGCTTTAGTAGCCGTGGATATCGCGCAGCGACAGCATGGGCTACGAGCACAATACTGGCGCCGGTGATGGTGTATAGCCCTAGTTCAAACGTTATCATCTGGGCGATGAGGCACAGAGCACCTGTAAGTATGGCAAGCGCAATCCGCCTTCTACGTGTGGTGGCTGACAAGGCTCGAGCAAGTACGCACGCACAAATGAGTGACATCAGCGGTCTGAATACCGAATATACAAAAGGAATACCAAGAACACACAGGACAGTGTACGCAAATAGCGTGGATCGCCATGTAAACTGTCTGATCAGACCAAACAGGGCCCCAAGCAATATAACCGCACATGTGGTAAAGGCCAACCGAATGAGTGGCAAGGCATCTGCCGGTGTATGTGTGCCCCGCACTCCCACCCACAAGCCCGTCATTACTTGGCTTAGCGGCCCATATGCCCAGTAGAAATCCCGTCCGCTGATTTGCCCCTGCGCAAGCGCGCCACCCATGCTGACCATCCACGATTGATCAAAGTCAACCGACTTATACGTGAGCGTATCGCCCCGGACAGGGACCGATAGAAAGGCGATACCAAACAAGACGAGTGTGCACACAATAACTGTGAACGCCTTGTTGTGGCGACAAAGCCCTCTCCACACCCAGTGCGTGAACATAGCTTGCCGAGAATTTATTATGAGTTGAGTCATATTGATCCTATTATCGTCAGCAGAAGCACCCCATGAGCATTCATGATGCTCTCGCCCTGCCTCATGAGGTATCATCAACAACCAAATGGCGAACAAGATACCCGTGGTTGTCCTCGGCGCGACAGGCGCTGTGGGGCAGCGCTTCATCCAACTCCTGCAGAATCATCCGGTATTCGAGATTGCCGCGTTGACCGCCTCTGACCGCAGTGAGGGCAAGCGCTACGCCGACGCGGTGCATTGGGTCATCGAAGGCGACGCGCCGGTAGCGGTGCAGGACATGGTGTTGCTGCCGACCCATGCCAGCATCGTCGGCGCGCGCGCCAATGTGCGCGTGGCTTTCAGCGCGCTGCCGAACGACTCCGCGCAGACCGCCGAGCCGGCATTTGCGCAGGCCGGCGTCACCGTCTTCTCGAATGCCTCGTTCTACCGCATGGCGAAGGACGTGCCGCTGGTCATCACCGAGGTCAATTCGGCTCATTTGCGGTTGCTCAAGCGCCAGCGCGCGGCGCGCGGCTGGAGCGGGGGCATCGTGTGCAACACGAACTGCACGGTCAGCGGGCCTGCCATGTCGCTGCGGCCGCTGTACGACGCGTTCGGCGTCAAGCGCGTGTTCGCCGTATCCATGCAGGCCGAAAGCGGCGCCGGTTATCCTGGCGTGCCCTCGCTCGACATCACCGATAACGTGTTGCCGTTTATCAGGGGCGAAGAGGACAAGATGGAAGCTGAAGCCCGCAAGTTGCTGGGCGCGCTGCGCGACGATCATATCGACGACGCGCCATTCGGCCTGAGCGCGCACTGCAACCGCGTGCAGGTCACGGACGGGCACATGGTCACGATGTCGGTTGAGTTGTCGTCTCCGGCAAAACCCGAAGAAGTGATCCGCGTCCTCAACGACTTTCACTGCGCCGACGTGGATGGCTTGCACATGGCGCCCGACCGGCCGGTCGTCGTGCGGGACGAACCGGATCGCCCGCAGCCCCGCCGCGACCGCATGACCGGCAAGGGCATGAGCACCGTGGTTGGCCGGGTGCGCGCCGAACCGTTGTTCGGCGATTGCGGCGTGAAGTTCATGACACTGTCGCATAACACGATACGCGGCGCCGCAGGCGGCAGCCTGTTGAATGCCGAACTGTGCGCCAGATGGGGGTTGATATGAAGAACATTGCTGTGATCGGCGTCGGCTACGTGGGGCTTGTGACGGGAACCTGTTTTGCGGACATGGGCAACCACGTGATCTGCCTGGACGTGAACGAGGAGCGCATCGCCAACCTGCGCAAGGGCATCATGCCCATCTACGAGCCCGGCCTGGAGGAGATGGTGCGGCGCAATGTTAACGCAGGCAGGTTGTCCTTCGAGACCTCTTACACGAACTCGCTGAACGACCCGGAGTGCCCGGCCAACATGGTCTTCATCGCGGTCGGGACGCCTGAGGGCGTGGACGGCGAGGCCGATCTGCGCTACGTGCGCGCCGTGGCCGAATCGGTGGCGGATGTGGTGGATCACCCCGTGATCATCGTGAATAAAAGCACCGTGCCGGTCGGCACCGGCGACTGGGTGGCCGATATTGTCATCCACAAGCAGCCTGCGGCCGTGCCGTTCAGCGTGGTGAGCAACCCCGAATTCCTGCGCGAGGGCACAGCCATCGGCGACTTTCTCAACCCGGATCGCATCGTGCTGGGTTCGCTGGATCGCAGCGCGGCGGAAGCCGTGGCGCAGTTGTATATCCCGCTGCGCGCGCCCATCATGGTCACCGACCTGCGCACAGCCGAGATGATCAAATACGCCAGCAACGCCTTCCTGGCCACCAAGATATCGTTTATCAACGAGATCGCCAATATCTGCGAAGCGTTGGGCGCCGACGTGAAGGAAGTGGCCGTCGGCATGGGCTACGACAAACGCATCGGGCGGGCCTTCCTGGACGCCGGGCTGGGTTATGGCGGGAGTTGCTTTGAAGGCGGCGAAACGGTCTTCACCCTCAACAGTCCCAACGTAGCCACCGAGACATTTGAGAGTGTGTTCGCCAAGACCCATGAAACGTTCCAGGGTGACACCGTGGAAGTCGCCGTGCCGACTGAGCAGCGGGTATTGTCGTTCGACTTGCAAACAGGTCAGCCCGCGCTGGCGCAGGTGAAAGCGATGACTCGTCGCCCGTACAAAGGGGTGATGGTAAATCTTACGCTGAGCATGGGGCGCAGACTGCGCGTCACGGCAGATCATCCGGTGATTGTGCGCGGAAGGCAGAGGCAGATTACTGCGGCTGGCGATGGGCTTGAGATCATCCCGGCGATCTCAGTCGCCCCCGGCGATCAATTACCGGCGCTGTGCGATCTGCCCGCGGTGGCCGAAGCGACGGAGCTAAACCTGCTGGACCTTTTGCGTGGTACGCCACTGGTCGAAGATGTCCACGTGTCGCCCGTCGATCAGTCCTTTACGGAACAGTATGACCGGTTTGGCGCCCACATCCCTTGGGAGATGTTGCGTTATCCAGACGAGATCAAGAGTCACAATCGCATGCCATTGCGGGTTTACTACCATTTGCGCGATGCGGGAGTGCTCGACGCGCCGGCATCGAAGCTCCAGCTTTATACCGCCAAAGGCGCTGCGACACGCATCAACGCCGTGATCCCGGTAGACGGCGACTTGATGCGTTTGCTGGGTTATTATCTGGCGGAGGGTTACATCGGCAAAGATACAGGCCGGGCAGGCGCGGTGCGCGAGCGCATCGGCTTCTGCTTCCACGAACAGGAGCAGGAATACATCGCAGACGTGCGACGTATCCTGAGTAAGCTGGGGCTGAAGTATATTGAGCGTAACAGCACCCGCTGCACAACCACGATCGTGTCTTCGCGCATTTTCGCCTGGCTGTTGCGCGACGTGTTGAAGTGTGGCGTGCGCTCTGACGATAAGGCGCTGCCCAGGGTGGCGTTCAATGTGGGGCCGGCTTTGCGGCGCGAGCTTGTGCGCGGCGCGTTCAGCGGCGACGGCGCGGTGACGCCTGTGCAAGACGGTCACAACTTGATGTTTGAGTACGCTACCGTGAGCAAGCCGTTGGCCGACGGTATGGCAATGCTGTTGCAGACGTTGGAGGTCATCCCATCCATCCGCACACGCTGGATGAATCGATCCAAGCGGCCGGCCTATATCCTGCGCGTGAGCGGGTATGCCCAACTGGACGCGCTACGGGACGTGTTCGGCGACAAGCACCGCGCGCAAATCGCAAGCGTGCTGGCGGGCTACCAGCGCCACATCCGGCAGCGTGGTTTCTCGCGCCAGGGCCCATTCGCCACGCTCACGGTGCAGGATGTGCACTACGAAAATGTGGATACCACTGTCTATAGCATGGAAACGAGCACAGGCACGCTCATCGCCGCCTCAGGGTTGATTTGCCACAACTGCTTCCCCAAAGACGTCAGCGCGCTCACCCACATGGCGAACGTGCAGGGCAAGCATCCGCAGATGCTGCAGGCGGTCATCCAGATCAACGCCGACCAGCGCCGCAGCGTCATCAACAAGGTGCGCGACCTGTGCGGCGCCCTGGACGGCAAGACCATCGGCATCCTGGGACTGGCGTTCAAACCGAACACCGACGATATTCGCGACTCGCCGGGGCTGGATCTGGCGCGCATGTTCCAGGAACAGGGCGCGCTGGTCAAAGCCTACGACCCGGTGGCGATGCCCAACGCCGCGCGCGTCCTTAAGGATGTCAGGCTCTGCGAAGACTCTTATGACCTGGTCGAAGGATGCGATGCGGTTATCCTGGCGACGGAATGGAATGAGTTCAAGAACATCGATCTGGCGCGGGTCAAGCATCTGATGAAGCTGCCCGTATTCATCGACGGGCGCAACCTGTACGATCCGGCGGCCATGTACGAACTTGGGTTCATCTACCGCGGGCTGGGGCGCGGATACGGCAGCCCTGCGTCAAACAGCCAGGCGATGCGGGCCAATGGCGCGGCGCCTGCGACGGAGAACTGGGGCGGCTGGAATTCTGTGACGAAACCAAAAGGGAAGTGATATGCCCAAAACAACGCAACCGGTTGCGCTCCGCGTGGCAAGACAGGACGGCATCACCAAGGCGATTCTGCCCAACGGCATGACGCTGGTGTTGCGCGAATCGCACGCGGCGCCAGTCACATCGTTCTGGGTGTGGTATCGCGTCGGCTCGCGCAATGAGCATCTGGGCATCACGGGCGTCTCGCACTGGGTGGAGCACATGCTTTTCAAGGGCACGCCCACCTACACCGAAAGCGAACTGGATCGCCTGATCAGCCGCGCCGGCGGCGTGCGCAATGGCATGACCTGGGTCGACTGGACCACCTATTACGAGACCATGCCATCCAACCAGATCGACCTGGCGCTGCGCATCGAGGCGGATCGCATGGCGCACTCGCTGGTTGACCCGAAGGAGGTGCAGAGCGAGCGCACCGTCATCATCAACGAACGCCAGGGCTCCGAAAACAGCCCCGGCTTTCGCCTGATGGAGGAGGTGCAGGCAGCCGCGTTCAAGGTGCATCCGTATGGTCACGAGGTCGTCGGCCACATGAGCGACCTCACCAGCATGACGCGCGCTGACCTGTACTCCCATTACCGCGCCTACTACGCGCCAAATAACGCGATAGCGGCCATTGCCGGCGATTTCGACACGGATGAGGTACTGCAAAAGCTCGCCCGCCTGTACGGCAGGCTGAAACCGGTTGAGTCGATCCCCGCCGTCACCGCCGTGGAACCGCCCCAGCGCGGCGAACGCCGTGTGACCGTAAAGGGCGAGGGCAACACCGATTACCTGTTGATGGCGTTCCACGCCTCGCCGACCGTGCACAAGGATGCACTGCAGCGGCATTCGGCGTCGCGCGCCAGGCGCGCCGCGCCGATACCCGCGCACGAGGACTTTTTCCCGCTGGTCGCGCTGGACTCGGTGCTGTGCGGCGCGAGCGGGTTGTCGTTCTTCGGCGGCGGCGCCAGCAACCGCAGCAGCCGGCTGAGCAAGGCGCTGGTGGATACCGGGCTGGCTGCTGATATCAGCGGCGGCATCACTCCCACCATCGACCCTTATCTGTACTCTTTCTTTGCAACCGCCCAACAGGGCAAAGACATCAACGAGGTTGAGGCAGCGTTGTGGGCGGAACTGGAGCGGGTGAAGGAACACTCGGTCACACAAACTGAACTCGGAAAGGCGCTTAAACAGACTCGCGCGCAGTTCGCCTTCGGCAGCGAAAGCGTCACCAGTCAGGCGCTCTGGCTGGGCTACTGCGAGATATTCGCCGACTACACATGGTTCACCAGCTACCTGGACAAACTCAGCGCCGTCACTGTGGACGATGTGAAACGCGTGGCCGATCGATACCTCAGCCGCGATAACGTCACCGTCGGCCATTACCGCGGACAGGGTTAGAAGATATGAACCACGGATTACACAGATTAACAGGAGACTATAACCATTTCCAAATCCGTGGCAATCCGTGAAATCAGTGGTTGAATTCCTAATTCGTTCTCATTAGCGGATTCTGTTCAATATCAGTGTGATTCATGCCAAAGACCAAGACCCCTAAGCTCGGCGCTTCGCTGCCGTGTGCGGCTAATATTGCCCAGTACCGTCTCGATAACGGCATGTGCGTCTATGTGTACGAGAACTTCGCCAGCCCGGCGATTGTGATGAGCGGCTACCTGATCGCCGGCGCGCGCGATGAAACGCCCGACAAGGCCGGGCTCGCTTCGTTTACAGCCGAGTGCCTGATGCGCGGCGCAGGGCAGTACACCTACGAGCAGATCTTCGAGGAGACCGAGGCAATCGGCGCTAACCTGAGCGTCTCCTCGGGCATGCACACCACGGGATTTTTTGCCAAGAGCCTAGCCGAGGATATGCCTTTGATGTGCGACCTGCTGAGCGACGTGCTGCGCCGCCCGACCTTCCCGGCGGATGAGATGGAGAAGGAGCGCAACGAGTGGATTAGCGGCCTGGAGGAGCGCGCCAACAGCACGCGCGCGATGGCAGGTCTGGCGTTCAGCGAGCTATGCTACCCCGACAATCATCCGTATCATTATTCATCCGACGGCACAATGGAGACGTCCCGCGCCATCACACGCGACGATGTGCTGAACTTTCACCGCGCCTACTTCTCGCCGCAGGATATGGTGGTATGCGTAGTGGGCGCAGTGAACGCCGCCGCAGCGCGCGACCGCGTTGAAGCTGCCTTCGGCGACTGGCGCGGCGAACGACCCGCCCGCGCTGCGATGCCCCCGGCCCCCAGAATCAGCGGCCGGCCCAGCAGGCATATCGCCATGCCGGGCAAAAGCCAGACGAACCTGCTGTGGGGCTATCCGGGACCGTCCCGGCTGGAGCCGGACTGGATCAGTTGCTCGCTCATGAACAGCATCCTCGGCCAGTTCGGTATGTACGGGCGGCTGGGGGAAAGCGTGCGCAAAGAGGAAGGGCTGGTCTATTACATCGGCAGTCGCTTTGAAGGCGGCGTCGGGCCCGGATCATGGTACATCTATGCCGGCACCAACCCCAAGACTGTCGAGCGCGTCGTGGATATCTCGGTGGACGAAGTCCGGCGCATCCAGCGCCGCAAGGTGACCGCCCAGGAACTGGAGGACAACAAATCCTACTTCACCGGAGTGCTCCCGCTCCAGATGGAGTCTAACGAAGGCATGGCCGGCCAGATCATCAACATGGTGCGTTACGACCTCGGACTGGATTACCTGTTGCGCTACCCGGACCTGGTGAACGCCATCACGCTGGACGATGTTCGCGCCTCAGCCCGCAAGTGGCTTGACGCGGATAACTTCGTGCTGACCAGCGCAGGGAGTTAGGAGAGGAAGAAGGCGGAGGACAGAGGTCGGAAGCAAGAGGCAAGAGGCAAGAAGCAAGAGGCAAGAAGCAAGAGGCATGATGTTTGACGTTTGTTTGTCTAGCAGCCATTCCATTTATTAGTCGTATATTCTCAATCTCCAATCTCCAATCTCCAATCTCCAATCTCCAATCTCCAATCTCCAATCTCTAATCTCTAATCTCTAATCTCCAATCTCTCTTCCTATGCTAACTTCCGGTGTCGACATCATTTACGTCCCGCGCGTGGAGCGGGCGGTGCAGCAGTTCGGAGATCGCTTCCTGGGGCGCGTGTACACGCCGCTGGAGCGGTTGTATTGCCGCGAGCGCATCCCTGAACTGGCCGTGCGCTTTGCCGCCAAGGAAGCGGTGGGGAAGGCGTTGGGCGTCGGCATGCGCATCCTTGCGCGCGACGGCATCCAGTGGCAGGAGGCCGAGATCATCACCGATTTTCGCGGCAAGCCGATGGTGCGCCTGCATGGTTCCGCCGCGCGGCGCTCAGAGGAGCTTGGTCTGGTCGAATGGTCGGTCTCGTTGACGCACGAGCGCGAGTACGCCGTGGCGTTCGTCGTGGCTATGTGAAGGCCCGGCGGTTCGGATGTAGAAACAACTCCGAGTTCTGCCAGAACTCGGAGGTGTTCTATTAGCGCCGATGATGAGTTTACTGGAACGTCTGAACCATCACATCCTGGTTGGCCGGAGTGATGCCCGGATTGCCGCGGAAATCCGTCCAGGCGGCGTGGGCATTACCGTCGCTGCCCAGCGCCACCTGCGAATAGTCGCCGATGAAGGCGCCGTCCGCAAACTGGATGAAGGGGTTCGAACTCTGGGTGGACAGCCGTTTCTGCGTACGGTAGTTATTTGCGCTTGATTTGGCGGCATAATCCAGGCAGACCGACCGCGTCGTCGGCTGCGGATCGATTGCGCCAGGGTCGCTATTAGTCATAAGATTGCACACAGCTGCCTTCGAGTTGATTGCATAATCGCGTGTGTAGTACGAGACTACGGTCTTGCCGTTGTAGCTTGCCACGGCCGGGAAGACTTTATCCTCGGCGCTGGAGGTCACAAGAGCGACCGACGCGCTGCCGATGGTTGCCCATGAGCCTTTCAGCAGTTTGACCTGGTTCGATGTTGTTCCCGTGAACGACGACCCGCCACCGCCGCACGTACCGGAACCCTGGTTATCAGCCCACACGATGGCAATCTGGCCCGTCACTGGATCGACGCTCATCGACGGATAGCTGTTCAGGCGGAAGTGCATATCGGTCAAAGTCTGGCGGCCGCCGTAGATTGGGTAACAATCCAGGTCGTCATAGACGCGCGCCAGCTCTTTCGTCTGGAACGTCCGCCCGTCATCCGTCGAGCGCGCCAGCACCATCGCGTCGGTGGCATATCCTGTGGCTGGAGATGCACCTTCGTAAGCGACGTACAGCGCGCCATCCGGCCCATACTGTGGCTGCGAGCCCTGGTTATACGGGTGTGCTGCATCCGATACGGGTAAGCCCTGGCTGTTCCACGTCTTGCCGTAATCCTTGGAGACTGCCGCAACAATCGGCGATGCCAGATAACCTGATCCAAGCGGCCCCAGGCTGAAGCGCGTCCAGGTGACGACCACCTGGCCGTTCGCGCCCGCTGCAATCCACTCCTTATCGTTGAAGAAGTTGCCGGCGTTCACAAAGGCCACCATACTGGGGGCGCTCCAAGTTTTGCCGCCGTCGCGCGAGACGCTGACAACCACGCCGGATGCAAAGCTGACACGGCTGAAGACGATGTTGGCATAATAGGCCACACCGTCGGGGCTGAACGTCACCACCGGGTCGCCGGCGGCATCGAGTTTTTGGAAAGCGCCCGTCCCGCCTGTCTCGGCGGTCAGACCCGGCAACTGCACGTTGCCCCAGGTGGCTCCGCCGTCGAACGAGTAGTAGGCCCAGCCTGTGCCATCGTTCAGGCCGTCGAAGTCACAGCAAACGCGGTAGTCGTTCGCCCCTGCGATGAGATTTTTCGGATTGGTCGGGTTGGCGGCGATCGTCGTCTCATTCTGGGGTGTGGTGCAGTCCAGGTTGGAAAATCCGCTGAGGTTTACCGCGTCGCCGACGATGGCATCCACGTTCGATCCCAGCGATCCGTAAGCCCCCGTAGTATTGAAAGGATTGGATCGGCACAAACCGGCCGCCGTCGGAGAATCAAGAGGTTGCTGGTCACTCTCCAGCGCCCAGGGCGCGTTGATCGTAGGGTCTAGTTTCCATTTGTGCGACCCACCTGAAGCCGCCTGGGTGATTAAGGCAGAGGCTAATACCATCGAGAACGATACAACGACCGACAATATTCTGAGTTGCTTACTCATATGTCCTCCAAAATACTATGGCCTGAACGCTGAAGAGGTCATTATAGCCGATAGACTGTGCCAGCATAATACCGGGGAGCGAGATACAATCCGGCGATATCCATCCAGACCTCACATTCCATGCTTTTGGATGCCATTGGCGGCGATCTCAAAGGCGTCGAATCGTCGTCCGGTATGCGCCGGCTATGCAGCGACACTCGACATCGGGATTACCTACGGCTTGGCCGGCGTATCGGTGTCGGCGTTGATCGGCGCATTGGCGCGCGTGGATTGCAGCGCGAATTCCTCGCCGTAAATGATCTCGACGCCGCCCAGCGACAGGATATCGCCCGCTTCCAGCGTGCACTGTTGAATCGGGTAGCCGTTGAGTTTGGTGCCGCCGGTGCTGTTCAAGTCGCGATACAGGAACTTCTGGGTGTCGGGCTGCCAGCGCAATTCGGCGTGGTGGCGCGACACGCGCCGGTCGTCCACGACGATATCGATCTCGCGCGCGCGGCCGATCACGACCGCCTCCGATGTGAGCGCGATCTGGCGCCGGCCGTCAACGATCAGAAACGGATTGCGCGGGAAAGCGCTGCCTTTCCCGGCTTGCGCCGCCATGCTGGTAGTGCTGGTTGCGGGCAGGTCGGGCGGAATCCAGCGCGCCGTGACGCGCAACTCATGCGGGCTGATATCGCCCACGCCCTGCAGGAGCACGCGCGGCGGCATGTCCATGCGCAAACCGATCTGGACGATCATCTGCCGCACGCTCTCGGCCAGTTGGTCGGCAAAGTCCGCCTGGAAGTACTCCAGAGGCGCCAGGTCCTGCTCGCTCAGCGTAATCCAGAAGTGGTTGGGCGCGATCGGTTCGCCGTGCGAGTCCAGCGCCTTGGCGTCATCGATGGCGCGCACGACGGCGTGCAGCACATCATCGGGCCTCAGCCGCTCGTGCAGGATGCGCGCGAGCGAGTTTTCAATCAGGCGCTGGGCAAGGTCTTCAAATCGGTGCATCTTTATCTTTATGAAACGGATACGCGCTCCACGGAACTTGATTTTACATCGCTGCGCTCTATGGGCTACACCTCCGAGTTCCTGCCGAACTGCGTTCGGCTTGAGAACTCGGAGGTGTAACACCGTGAAATCGCTTATGATTGTTCCCTATGAGTGTAAATCAAGACGCGACTGCGCGCCAAAGCGGCTTCATGGCAACCGCGCGCAGTCTGCTGCGCTCGATGAGGCCCAGGCAGTGGACGAAGAACGGCTTTGTCTTCGCCGCACTGCTGTTCGACAGCAAATTGTTTCAGTTGAACTACGTGCTGATTTCGCTGCTCGGTTTCGCCGTGTTCTGCCTGCTGTCCAGCGCCGTGTACTTGATCAACGATGTCGTCGATGCGCCGGCGGATCGCCTGCACCCCACCAAGCGCAACCGGCCGATCGCGCGCGGTGATATCCCCACCAGCCTGGCAATCGGCTGGGCGGCGCTGCTCGCCCTCGTCGCGCTGGCCGCCGCGTTTGCGCAGGACCCGGGGTTCGGGATGCTCGGGCTGGTATATTTCGTCTCCACCGTGCTGTACACGTTTGTGCTCAAGCACCTCGTCATCGTAGACGTGCTGATCATCGCGCTGGGCTTCGTGCTGCGCGTGGGCGGCGGCGCGATCCTGGTTGACGCGGTTCGTTTCTCGCCGTGGATGTATGTGTGCATGCTGCTGCTCGCGCTGCTGCTGGGGTTCGGCAAGCGCCGCCAGGAACTGGTGGAACTGGACGGCAATGCCAGCACGCGCGCGATCCTGAGCGAATACAGCGTGCCGCTGTTGGATCAGATCATCTCGATCGTCACCGGCGCGACGCTGGTCGCCTACGCGTTCTACACCTTCTCCGCGCCCCAGTTGCCCGCTAACCACGCCATGATGCTGACCATCCCGTTCGTCATGTACGGCGTCTTCCGTTACCTTTATCTGGTTCACGTGAAAGGAGCCGGCGGCGCTCCCGACGAGATCTTACTGACTGACCGCCCCCTGCAGTTGTCGATCGCGTTATGGGCTCTGACGGCGATCATTGCACTGTATGCGTTTCCACCGGGGTAGACAAGCATGACAACGACAGCCATCGTGCGCACGGCCTGCGCCAAAGTCATCCTGTGCGGGGAGCACGCCGTCGTTTACGGCCGCCCGGCTATCGCCCTGCCCCTGGCGCACCTGCGCACGCGCGCCGCGGTGACTCCCGGCGGCAGAGCGTTCCATATCAGCGCGCCCGATATTCACGCCGAGTTCGATATGACCAGCGACGCCACGCGCCCGCTGGCGGTGCTGGCGCGCCTGACGTTCGAATTGCTGGGTCAGCCCCCGATTCCGGGAACATTAACCGTCGCCTCCGACATCCCGCCATCGTCGCACCTGGGCAGCAGCGCGTCGGTCGCAGTAGCCTGCGCGCGCGCCATCGCCGCATTCTGCGGACACGAACTGCAACCGCAAGACGCCGGGAACCTGGCCTATGAGGCGGAAAAGATCTACCACGGCTCACCGAGCGGCATCGACAACACCGTGATCGCCTGGGAGAAGCCGGTATGGTTTGTCAAAGGGCAGCCGGCTGAGGGGGGCAATTCCCCGATTGCACTGCTGGACGTGCAGACGCCCATTCTGGTCATCGGCGACACCGGGGTCGCCACGCCGACGCGCGTCACGGTGGGCGATGTGCGGCGGGGCTGGGAGGCGGAGCCGGGACGTTATGAACAACTGTTTGACCAGATCGGCGCGACAGTCATCGCCGCGCGCGATGCGCTGCAGGTCGACGACTGGCATGCGCTGGGCGCACATATGAACGCCAATCATGCCCTGCTGCAGCAGCTTGGCGTGTCGTGCCACGAGCTGGACCACCTGTGTGAGGCGGCGCAGCAGGCCGGGGCGTTGGGCGCTAAAATGTCGGGCGGCGGGCGCGGCGGCAACATGATTGCGCTGGCCGACGATGAACAACAGGCGGAGCAATTGCGTGTCGCGCTGCGCAATGCGGGCGCAGCGCGCGTCATGTGAGCCGGACTGCAAACAAGCTGCTTCTCATCGGGTAATATGATGGAAAACTCTTCCAATCTCGAATCTCCAATCTCCAACTACCAATCTCCCTTCAGCACGCGTTATGCCAGCCCGGCGATGCGTGCTATCTGGAGTGAGCGCAACAAGCGCCTGCTGTGGCGGCGCATCTGGGTGGCGCTGGCCGAGGCGCAGCATGAGATGGGCATCGTCACGGCGGAGCAGTTGGCAGACTTGCGCGCGCGCGCGGGCGATGTCACTCCCGCGAGCATCGCCCGCGCGCTGGAAATCGAGCGCGACATCCAGCACGATCTGATGGCCGAAGTGCGCGCTTTTGCCGAACAGTGCCCGGTCGGCGGCGGCATCATCCACCTGGGCGCTACCTCGATGGACATCGAGGACAACGCCGACGCGCTGCGCCTGCGCGACGCCATGGATTTGCTCGCCGCCGCGCTGGACGAACTGATCAGCGCGCTGGCCGCCAAAGTGGAGCAATACGCCGACCTGCCCAGCATGGCGTTTACACACCTGCAGCCCGCCGAGCCGACGACCGTGGGTTATCGTCTGGCGCAATACCTGCAGGATGTATTGATGGATCGCGAAGGGCTGCGCGCCTGTCGCGCCGCCATCAAAGGCAAGGGCTTCAAAGGCGCGGTCGGCACAAGCGCATCGTATCTTGAGCTGGGAGACGGGGAGAGGGGAAGGGGAGAGGGGAGATGGGACGAGCGGCGGGTGCTGGATAAGCTGGGGATGGAGGCTTTTCTGGCAGCGACGCAGACCTACCCCCGCAAGCAGGACTGGCTGGTTGTCAACGTGCTGAGCGGCATAGCCCAATCGTTGTATAAATTCGCCTTCGACCTGCGCGTGTTGCAGTCGCCCCCCATCGGCGAATGGGCCGAGCCGTTCGGCTCGAAACAGGTTGGCTCATCCGCCATGCCGTTCAAGCGCAACCCGATCAACTCCGAGAAGATCGACTCTCTGGCGCGTTACCTGGCCGGGCTTCCGCGCGTCATGTGGGATAACGCCGCGCATTCGCTGCTGGAGCGCACATTGGATGATTCGGCCAACCGGCGGGTGGTGATCGCGGAGGCATTTCTCGGCGCCGATGAAATTATCCGCGTCGCGACGCGCCTCATCGCCGGATTGCGCGTGAATGAAGCGCAGATCAGCCGCAACATGCAGACCTATGGCCCATTCGCCGCCACCGAGAGGCTGTTGATGGCGCTGGTCAAAGCCGGCGCGAACCGCCAGGAGATGCACGAGTTGATACGGGGTCACAGCCTGTCGGCCTGGGCAAAGATCAACAACGGCGAGTCGAATCCCCTGATCGATGCCTTGTGCAGCGACCCGACCGTCACCCAATACATCGCTGGATGAAGCACGC
>JAMCQN010000094.1 GCA_023382055.1 Chloroflexota bacterium | reverse complement strand
AGGCGCGGTGTGCGTTTATCGACGCGGGGAGATTTCAGGCGCAGCGTGGGATCATCGTGCATTAACCCGCGTTGATTGAGCCAATGGAACAGGGTCTTCAACGCCGCGATCTTGCGCGCGATCGTCGACTTGGTATAACCCCGCTGCGTCAGCGCATTCACATAACCAACGATGGTTTCCTGATTGATCGCCGACCAGTCACTGTCCGCCGGCGCGTTCTGTGTCAGGTGCTCGGTAAACTGACCCAGATCGTTCTTATAAGCTAATACGGTATTGACCGATGAACTGCGCTCGGTCTCCAGGAATTTTAGAAATTCTTCAATTGTGCTTTGCCATTGCATAAGTACACCCCGTGGTTCTGATTATACAGGAGGCGTCCGGCGACCTTTTAGCGCATGTGTTTATGGTGTTTCTCCGGTTGTTATGGGATGCAGACGACCCTGCGCGACAGGCTGGTTATAATGCGGCTTATTACAAAGGCAGGCATTGATGTACAAAATTCTTATACCGGATGATCTCTCTGCGGCTGGTCTGGATTTGCTCAAAGCCGACCCACAGATGGCCGTGGATGTTGTGAAGAAAATGCCGCGCGCCGATTTGCTGGCGCGTATTGGCGATTATGACGCGCTGATCGTGCGCAGCGAAACCAAAGTGGATGCGGACGTGATCGATCGCGGAACCAGGCTGCGTATCGTGGGGCGTGCGGGCATCGGCGTGGATACGATTGATGTCGATGCAGCTACGCGCCGCGGCATTATTGTCATGAACACGCCGCAGGCCAACACCATTGCCACCTGCGAGCACACAATGACCATGATGCTGGCAATGGCGCGTAACGTCGCACAGGCCGACGCATCGCTGCGGCGCGGCGAATGGACGCGCAATAAGTTCATGGGCGTGCAGTTGATGGGCAAGACGCTCGGTATCATCGGATTTGGCCGTATCGGCAGCCAGGTCGCCAAACGGGCGCAGTCCTTCGGCATGGAAGTGATTGCCTTCGATCCATACGTCAGCGAGGAGACGGCGCGCATCAACAAAGTCGGGCTGGTCGATCTCGACGAACTGTTGACGAGAAGCGATTTCATCACGCTGCATTCGTCGTTGAACACAAGCAGCCGGCGTCTGCTGGATGAAGCCGCCATCGCCAAGATGAAGACGGGCGCGCGCATCATCAATGTCGCGCGCGGCGCGCTGGTCGATGCCGATGCCCTGTATAAGGCGCTCGTCGATAAGAAGCTGGCTGGCGCGGCCATCGATGTCTTCGAAGAAGAGCCGCCGCCGGCCAATCACCCGCTATTCACGCTGCCGAATGTGGTGGTCACCCCGCACCTGGGCGCAAGCACCTTCGAAGCGCAACGCGACGTGTCCATTCAGATGGCCGAACAGATACTGGATGCGCTGCACGAGCGCGAGGTGCGCAACGCCGTCAACTTCCCGCCCATCGATCCGGCTGCTCTGTCAGTCGTGCGGCCTTATCTGGTGCTGGCGGAACGGCTGGGCACGCTGCAGGCGAGCCTGACCGAAGGCCGGCTGGCGCGCGTCGAAGTCGAGTATCGCGGCAGCGACGTAGCGCCGCACGTCAAACCGCTCACCGTTGCGCTTCTGCGCGGGTTGCTGGTTCCGACACTCGATCGCGAGCGCGTGAATTACGTCAACGCGCCCATCATTGCCAGCGAGCGCGGCATCGCCGTGTCGCAGGCGTTGGATATCAGCAGTTCCGATTACACCAACCTTGTTTCATGCCGCGTCAGCGCGGGCGAGGAGACGCATACCATCGCCGGCGTGCTGTTTAATGGCGTGCAACCCCGTATCGTCCAGATCGACGGTTTCGTCATCGACGCCGTGCCGGAAGGGTTGATGCTGGTCGTCTCATCGCACGATGTGCCGGGCGTGATCGGGCACATCGGGACGCTGCTGGGCGCCCATCACGTCAATATCGCCGAGTATCGTCTGGGACGCACCAGCCCCGGCGACCGGGCGCTGTCGGTCATCAACCTGGACAGCCCGATCCCCGATGCGGCCATGAAGGCATTGCGCGATTTGCCGGAAGTGATCTGGGTCAAACAGATGACACTGTCGTAGCCCCTGCGAAGGCTGGGCTTGCATGATACGTGATCCATAAGTGACCCTTCGCAGGGTTGGACTTGCAAATGACGTATCTTTTCGATAACCCTGCGAAGGGTATCAGGTTGGTGTTGGCTCGTGACAACAACCTTCGCAGGGGATACTGAGGTAATGAATGAAATCTGACCTGCCGCGTTTGATGCAGGAGCGCGGCCTGGACGCCCTGGCCGTCATCGGTCCGGATGGATTGGGCGCGGCCAATACGGCGTTCACATACTTCACCGGCGCGACCCATGTCACCAACGGCACGATCATCGTGAAGCGCGCAGGGGATAACGGGAGCCAGTCTTATCTGGTGCACTCGCCCATGGAGCGCGATGAGGCCGCCATGACCGGCCTGCAGCTTGTCAGCGCCAGCGACTACAAGATGCCGCAGATCATTCAGCAGTGCAATGGCGATCGCCTGGCGGCGCGTGTGGAATTCATGCGCCGGTTATTCGGCGACCTGGGCGTCGGCGGGCGGGTCGGTTTCTACGGCGCCGATTCGGTCGGGGCGACCTTCTCGTTTCTATCCGCGCTCAGCCGCGCCGAGTTTGTAGATGTGGCGACGGAATACGAGAACGACGTGATATCGCAGGCGCGCAAGACCAAAGATGGTGATGAGGTCGCGCAGATCAGGCAGGCTTGCCGCCTCACCGAAAGTGTCATCGGCGAGACGCGCGACTTTCTGCGCCGCCAGCGCGTATCGGGCGACGTGCTGATCAAGCAGGACGGCGCACCCCTGACTATCGGCGATGTCAAGGCGTTCATCCGGCGCGAAGAAGCCGCCGCAGGGCTGGATGACCCCGGCTGCATCTTCGCCATCGGGCGCGATGCCGGCGTGCCACACTCCTCGGGCACGCCGAGCGATACCATCCGACTGGGACAGACCATCGTGTTCGATATCTTCCCGCGCATTCCGGGCGGCTATTATGCCGATATCACGCGCACCTGGTGCCTGGGCTACGCCAGCGACGAGGTGCAGCGCGCCTATGCACTGGTGATGAAGGTGCATGACGATATCGCCGCCGCGTTCAATACGCAGCGTAACACCTACGAGTTTCAGGACATGGCGTGCGACATCTTCGAGTCGCACGGGCATGCCACCATCCGCCAGGATCTGAGCGTGACCAGCGGCTTTGTGCACAGCCTGGGGCACGGCTTTGGGCTGGACATCCACGAGCCGCCGGGCATGGGGTTGCGAGGCGTGCGCGCCGATGAGCAGATGCAGCGCGGCAGCATCATCACAAACGAGCCAGGGCTGTACTACCCGGATAAGGGGTATGGTATCCGCGTCGAGGATGATTACTGGTGCAACCCGCAGGGCGAGTTCGAATGCCTGACGAGTTTCGACCGTTCGCTGGTCGTTCCGATGTAACCAGTTGTTCGCACAACCCTTGCGAAGGCTGCGAGCCTTCGCAAGGGTGCGGCCTTCGCAAACCCTCTCCCGCCTTAGCGGGGGAGGGCAGGGAGGGGGTACGCCGCCATCATCTCGCGGATCGCCGCGCCCAGTCGCGCGATGCCTGCGCGGATCATCTCCGGCTTCGCGTTGGAGAAATTGAGCCGCATGGTACGCTCCGCGTCGCCGCCGCCGCACGGGTAGAACGAGTTGCCCGGCACAAACGCCACCCTGGTCTTGACACACCTTTCCAGCAGCCTCGTTGCGTTCATGCCTTCGGGCAGGATGCACCACAGGAACATGCCGCCCTGCGGATGGTTCCAGCGCACGCCCGCGGGCATCGACTCCTGCAAAGCCGCCAGCATGGCATCGCGCCGTTCGCGATACGTCGCGCGGATGATCTCGATATGCTGATCGAGATAACCCTCGCGCGCCACTTCATACGCCAGCATCTGGGTGAAGGTGGATGTCTGCAGGTCTACGCCCTGCTTGGCCGCCACCAGTTTGCGCATGACAGGCGCGGGCGCAACGGCCCAGGCCAAACGCAGACCCGGCGCGAGTATCTTGGAGAACGTGCTGAGATAAATCACGTTGCCGTTATACCCATCCGTGGAGGGGTGGTTGAGCGCGTCGAGCGTCAGCAGTGACGGCAGGGATTCGCCCTCAAAGCGCAACTGGCCGTACGGGTCATCCTCGACCACCGGCACGCCGGCCTGATCCGCTATCTCCACCAGGCGCTTGCGGCGTTCCAGCGAGAGCGTCACACCGCTGGGATTATGGAAGTTGGGCACCAGATAAATCAGCTTCGGCTTGACGCTCAGCGCCTTCGCCAGTTCGTCCACCACCATGCCGTTCTCATCGGCGGCAACCTGGACGTAGTCGGCCTCATAGGCATTCCATGCCTGCAACGCACCGAGATAGGTGGGCGCCTCAACCGATCTGCGGTCGCCCGGATCGATAAACAGCTTGCCGATCAGGTCCAGCGCCTGCTGCGAGCCGCTCGTAATCATCAGGTTATCCAATCCCACAGGCACGCCGGTCTGAGACATCTTGCGCGCGAGGAGTTCGCGCAGCGGGCGATACCCTTCGGTGGCGCTGTATTGCAGCGCCTGCGTCGGCGCCTCCTTCATCAGCGTGTCAACGGCCTCGGTTACCTGCTTGACGGGAAAGACTTCCGGCGCAGGCAGACCGCCGGCGAAAGAGATGAAATCGGGTTGCTCTGTCAGCTTAAGCAGTTCGCGGATGGCTGAACTGCCCATACGTTGCGTGCGGTGCGCGTAGCGTCGTTCCCATTCCGTTGCCATCTATACCTCCTGACGGTCCGCTTGCTGCGCTGATACTCGTTATGAAGGGCCGTCCCTGAAGATGTCTAACTTCTATACGTGAGCCTATAGACAGTGTAATCCCCTGCCGGGAAAGCGCAACTTTACGCCCCACGCGCCAGCGCCGCAACGGCGCGCGCCCGCTGTGGGGCGTCGCCCACATAATCACCGGCGTCCATTAAGCGGCGTGCTTCATCCGATGCGATGTATTGGGTGACGGTCGGGTCGCTGCAC
>JAMCQN010000183.1:2168-5194 GCA_023382055.1 Chloroflexota bacterium | reverse complement strand
GGTTGCCCCTATCGTCTTGAGAAGTTGACGTCGTGAAATGTTTCTCGCCATGTGATCTCTTCCTCCTGGTCTGAATGAACTGGACGTTCCGATCAAGATATCTGCTGGGCTGCAGTGTAACGACTTCTCCTGTTGAAGCCGTGAGTCAATGCGAGTGAGCAATGGCGAGTATAAGCGATGGACATATGACTGTCAAATTAACTATGCGGCAATTCCCGGAAAATAGGCAACGATTCTATAATGGTTGGTACAGGCAGTCACCGTTCATGGTTGCGGTTTGTCCGGGTTATTCCGGATTATGTCGAGGTGACCCATGTATAAAACCATTTTGGTACCGTTGGATCTGTCAGCGCGAGCCGAGAAGATATTGCCCCATGTGGAAGACCTGGCCTTATGTAACAAGGCGAAAGTCGTTCTCCTGCATGTTCTCGACCCGGACGCGCCGCCGTCCGATATTCACCTGAAAGACCTGATGGGGCGGCAGTCATTGTCCGACCTGCTGCAACACAGCGCGGAGGAGTATCTGGCAGCCTGTCGCAAGAAGCTGGTTGACAAAGGCATCAGCGTTCAGACGCGCGTTTACTGGGGCAGCGTGGTAGACAGCATCATCGTAGTTGCCGAGGAGACGGGCGCAGACCTGATTGCGATGGCCAGCCACGGTCGCGGCGGGTTGGCGATGGTGTTTTACGGCAGCGTAGCCGCCGGCATCCTGCACAAGGCGGACCGCCCGTTACTGTTGATTCGCTCGATGGAAGGCGAACCGCCGGCCCCGCAGTAAAGGCGCAGTGATCGGCCCGGCTTCAGGTCGCGCTGCAGCCGGGCGCTGTTAATACGTCGCCACAACCAGCGACTGGAAGCGCTTCTCGTCCCACACTGCGCCCCAGCCGGGTTGATCGGGCGGCGCAAGGTGGCCGTCCTCCACCAGCGAGCCGTTCAGCATACCCCACTGCTCGCCCTGGCGGCGATTGCCGTCCACGGACATGAAGAAATACTCGTAGTAATCGGTGTTGTCGATGCAGCAACCCAGGTGCGCATGCAACAACCCGAACAGGCCGCCCTGGCCGTTCAGCTCGATATTGGCGTTGTACAGTTCGGCGAAGTGGGCCATCTTCAACACCTGAGTGGCGCCGTTGCGGGCGTTGGCGCGCAATCGGTCGGTGGCGCCGTGGATGAGCCATTGCGCCGACAGGCCGGCGTCGTGCATCAGCATCTCGTTGGCCATCACCGGTATGGTTAATTCCCGGCACAACTCCTGGTACAAGTTCATCTTCTGCTCGTGGAACGGCTCCTCCAGCCACACGAAGTCCAGTTCCTCCATCACGTGTCCGACCTCGACGGCTTCGCGCAGGCTATAGGAGCACACGGGGTCGGCAATCAAAGCAAACTCGGCGCCTACATCGCGGCGCACGCGCTGGAAGATCGGGATGTCGGCCTTGCCGCCTTTGTAGGAATGGAACTTGTAGGCATTGACGCCCATCTCGCGGGCAGTATCGATGTGGCGCAGGTACTCGTCGGCTGTCGCGTCACCGCTGGTGAGGTAGACTGGGAAGCGCTGGCGCACCCGCCCGACCAGCGCATATACCGGCAGACCGGCGGCTTTGCCGGCGATATCCCACAGGCAGTTGTCGAAGTCGCCAAACCAGCCCGGCGGCTGGTACACCCAGCGCGTGCCTTTGTGCAGCTTCTGATACAGGTGTTCGCGATGCAGCGGGTCGGCGCCAACCACCTGGTTGCGCAGAATCTCGACCTGCGCGGGCGTCATCGTAGTAGTGCAGCGCCCGCTGATGCCCTCGTCGGTAAACACCTCGATGAAGGTCTGTTGCACCGGCCGGTCGGTGGGCATCCACTGGTGGGTATACTGAATCCGCAGCAGGTCGGGCACCTGCACCAGCTTGAGCGCGCCAGCCTTGTGTTCGGCGTTCTCCAGTACGACCAGTTTGACGTCGCTAATCTTCATGGGTCACCTCACGCGTCGAAGATACGTGGATTCTACTCTTTGTATCCAGACTTGCTTTGCAGCTTTTCTTCTCGGCAGTGCTACAACAGCCTGTTCAGGCGCTAACCCGATGCTTCACAAAGTATGATAGAAAATGAAGTCGGCGAATTAATGGACGACTGGCTGGATTTGGCGTAACCATTCGAAGTAGCATGCTCGTGTTTGTCGATTGAAAGCGATGAATGACCCTGATAACCTCGTGGGAGCTGGTTGGGCCGCACTGCAGGCCGGCGACTGGAAAGACGCAAGAACCCGTTTCATGAAGGCACTCCAGGCGCAGGATGATCCGTCTGCGCACGATGGCCTTGGCATCGCGTTGTGGTGGCTGAATGAGGTCGATGCCGCGCATGAACAGCGCACGGCAGCCTATATTGGATATAAACGCGAAGGCGCTCTAGCCCGCGCGGCCCGGCTGGCCGCATGGCTGGCACGCGAACATGTCTTTTTGAACGGCAACGCCAGCGCCATGAAGGGCTGGTTTACCCTGGCGGAACGCCTGCTGAGCCAGGTGGGCGAATGTCCGGAGCGGGGATGGTTCGCCATCTATCGCGCCTCTATGATGGCCAGTCCCGCCGAGTTAACCCAAGTCTCACAACAGACAATTGAGTTCGCAAACCGCTTTAACGATGCTGATCTGGAGAATTTCGCGCGCGCCTTCGACGGTATGGCGCGCGTAGCCCTCGGTGATGTTCCCGCGGGCATGGAAGCGCTTGACTCCGCCATGGCCGCGGTAACCAGCGGCGAGTTGGCCGACTACATGGTTATCAGCGAAGTGTTCTGCGTCACCCTCTCCGCCTGTGAGTTAGCGGGAGACCTGGTGCGCACGGAGCAATGGTGTCGGGCAGCCGCGGACTACGCTATACGCCACAGCTGCCCATTCCTTTCGGCATACTGTCGAACAACATATGGTAGCCTGTTGACTGCCACAGGACGCTGGCAGGAAGCGGAGTCTGCCTTGAAGGAAGCTATCCGCCTGTTTGAAGGCGGCCATCGCGCTTTGCGAATTCATGCGCTGCTCAAGCTGGCTGAA
>JAMCQN010000183.1:0-2158 GCA_023382055.1 Chloroflexota bacterium | reverse complement strand
ACTAATTTTCTTTAATCAAGGGCCGTGTAGGTTGGGTTGAGCGTCGCAAGACGCGAAGCCCAACACTCGAGAGGTGAATCAATCCCGAAAGAATGTCTAGATATTTTCGGAGTTTATTCGAATCCCGAGTGTTGGGCTTCGCCCCGCTTTGCGGAGCTCAACCCAACCTACGATAAATTCACCTTATGACTCAACCAAGCCCTCAATCTTTCTTTTTCGTCTTGGCTTAGGGGCGTGTGTTTGGATTTGGCTATGAGGCCGGCGGCGCGGCACTGCTTCCGCGTGCCCGTCTCTATCTGGCGCGCGGCGAAGTGGTTCTGGCGCGGACGCTGCTGGAACAAGCCCTGCACGACATACAAACCCCGACCCTGCACCAGATGCCGCTGTTATTGCTTCTGGTTGACGTGACACTGGCGATGGGCGACCTGCCTGCCGCCCGCATGGCGACGCAGGCACTAGCCGGTCTCGCTCAGCAGACCCACAGCAATTTCCTGCTTGCACAAGCCGAAATGGCAAGAGGCAAGGTCAAACAGGCTTCGGGCGAGCCGGACGCACTGGAAACTTACCGTGCCGCGTTGGAGCGTCTGCGCGCACACGAACAATCGTTACAGGCGGCGCGCATCCGGCTGGAGATGGCCAATACTTTGAGACACTCCGACCAGCCCGGCGCCATCATCTGGGCTCGCGCGGCACATTCATCGTTTGTTCGGCTGGGCGCCGCACGCGATGCCGACGAGGCGCGCAAACTGCTGCACGAAATGGGGGTGGCGATCCGCACGGCATCGCCCGCGTTGGACGTGCTGAGCAAGCGCGAGAGGGAAATCCTGGAACTGATCGCGCATGGGTTAACCAACCGCGATATCGCCAAACGCCTGTTCCTCAGCGAAAAGACCGTTGAACACCACGTCGGCCACATTTTGAGCAAGCTGCAAGTGCGCACGCGCGCCGAAGCCGTCGCTTACCTGTCCAACTCCTCCTCCCACTGATCCCCATCTACAGGGTTTCTCCATAGGGACAAGTAATAGGGGATATCCCCGCTGACGCCTCCTCCGTCGCCGCATATGATTGTTGCAATTCAGCAGGGAGGTTTTGAAATGGAAAACGCAATGAGTCTGGCGGCGATTAATCTGGAGAGTCAAAAGGGTCGGGCGCTCTGGCATCTAGGGGCGCTGTTGACCTTCAAGGCGATTGGCGATGAAACCAACCAGCAGTTCTGGGCATTGGAAGGGCTGGCCGATTCACATATGGCAGTGCCATTGCATGCTCACAGTCGTGAAGATGAGGTCTGGTACGTACTGGAAGGGGAAATCGCCTTCATCGTCGGCGAGGAGCGTCGCATCGGCAAGCCCGGTTCCTTCGTCTACATCCCGCGCCATACGCCGCACACGTTTCAAGTCGTGTCCGCTACGGCACGCTGGTTTGGTTTCGGCGTGCCTGCCGGGCTCGATCAGTGGTTTTTCGAGACCGGCCAACCCGCACAGGCGCTGACGCTCCCACCGCCGGCTGCGCCGCCTGATATCGACGCGATTGTGGCCAGTCTAAAGGCTTATGGCACAGACACACTCGGTCCCCCGCCCGGTATGTAACAGGCGAAGAGGACGCGGACGGCCGCGCTTTGCGAGCCCTGCCCTTTCCCCCTGCGGACAACCGGCATCTTCCGCAGGGGCGCTTTGTATTGGCTTGTGCTTTTCCTGATGCATGGTATATCAAAGGGCGAGGAACCAATTATCATGTCTGAAACCATCATCTCTCTCTCGCCCGAATTCTTCAGCGAAAAAGAAAAGCCGCTCGTGACTGCCGGCTCTCTCACTGCTTCCGCATTTCGCTTCAGCACCGGCGTGTGCGGGTTGCGGCTCAAGAACGAGGTGGGTCAGCTTGTGCTGCTGCCCTGGCAGGGCCAGCAGATCTGGTCGGCGGAGTTCGGCGGTCGCGTGCTGACCATGAAGTCCATGTTCAGCGAGCCGCGCCCCGGCCGCTCCTATCTTGAGACGTATGGCGGTTTTCTGCTGCACTGCGGTTTCACCGCCATGGGCGTCCCCGGCAAGGGCGACACGCACCCACTGCACGGCGAACTGCCTAACGTCGCTTACGACAGCGCGCAGATTGTGTTGGGTCAGGACGAACGGGGCGCGTACATCGGCCTGGGTGGGCGCTACCA
>JAMCQN010000095.1 GCA_023382055.1 Chloroflexota bacterium | reverse complement strand
GAGAGCGCCAGCGTCCCTTGACAAACCAAGCCGGTGACTTATTCTGTATTCAAGGAGGTATGCGCAGACTCACAAAGCAAGTCTAAATTCATGCGTAAAGTGGTCGCATAATCGTTGACACATTCCGCCGCGGCAGTGTAATACAACTTGAATGTCTGTCGTCTCTGTTCTGTCAGTTGCTCCAGCGCAGTCGGCGCGGCGGAGGCGAATTCGGGCCGGCACAGCAGCAATGGGATGATAGCTAAGCGTAGACGCGCATCCGGCTGGGCGGCCAGTTGCGCCAGCAGTTCCGCCGGGGCAAGGCTGCGCGCGCGGGGACTGCTGTCACCCCCGCTCAGGAAGTGAACGCCCAGCGCGTCAAGCGCGCCGACGAGTTCGTCGGGGGTGCATAAGATGGCAGACATACAGATATTATCCTGCTAAGCTCACGGAAGGCGGCGATGGCTGATTGGTCAATCAGGGCGTTTTCGGTGTAAGCAGTCATTTACGACCGCGACTTGAGCTAACTTTCCTGTCCAGGCTCTTGTTTGTCGGTTGTCTCGCTGCTTGTGTTTTCATGATCGGATCCTTGAGGATTCTCTTGCATCCACTTAAATATGACACACAACCTGAATGTTAGCCACCACGTATAGATTGTATCTTCTGAATAGAACGCGTCATGGCTTATCAGTCCGTGGGCAAGTCTGTTACGCAGATTGGTTCCAGCTTGATCCACTAGTAGACCTCTTAACTCGAAAGTTAAGTTGTCGCCGAAGATAGGCAAGATTTCTGGTAAATACAGGAGTCGCTTTAAGTCGTACTCTTCCTGAATCCCATTTTCATCCAGGCTGGATGTTATGACGCCTCTTTGGCTAAGGACTAGCCTAAGTGAACTCTCTAGTTGTGGAACGAGTAAGTGGGCTGCTACTAATAAGTCACCCTGCAGTCCAGCGGCCAAGCCCTTCGCATAAATAAGTATGCGATCGTCCGGAATGAATGGATTGTCGGTCAGGATAGGAAGGAAATCATCTGGCTTTATTTCGGGATGCTCCTCCACAATCAATCTTCGTGCTGGTTCAATAACTCCTGCCGAGAATATCGCTCTGTCAAGAGCTGCTAGCCTGTGCATTTCGATTCGTATTGCATCATCGGATTCAGAGTTATTTTCTGACAGGACAGATGCGCGCTGACTGATTACTTTTCCACCCGCACCATAGGTCGACGATGTAAAAATAAACTGCATAGGGAACTGTTTTGCCAAATCTTCAACTTCCTTACGAAGGTCTTTCAAATCAGGCGAAGTCCTAAGTTTGCTCAGTGCTTGAAACGCTTCCTGGAGCGGTTTCCCTCTTACTTTGTCACGTGCCTGCCTTGCGGGCTCACCCAGATCTACAGGAATCTGGAATGATTGGAATTCACTGAGTGACTTTTGTTCGTAATCCAACATAAGATGACGCAACTCTTGGATGCGCTCCCTAACACCACCAATTGCTCGGTACTCTTGGATCGCAATCTGAATCCAGTGCGCAGCCACGCCATAACCTGGTGGAACCCGTGTTAAAGCTGACTCTGCCTCTTTCACAAGCGTTTCGGCTGCGTTTATACGCATGTTTCGTTCTTGATCCGCATCGCCATTGATCCGATGCCAGATTAGAGCAATCTCCCAATAGGTTTTCGCTCGATACCAGTTCGTTTCCTTTTCGGCCTGCCTTGCAGCTTTCTCAGAAAGAGCAGCGTATTTCGTGGGATCTCCCTGTCTGTATCTTTGAAGTAATTGCATTAGCTGCGCAGAAAGAAACAAGGGATCATCACCGTTATACTTGTCCAGCACTGATTCCACATACCGAATCGCAGTCAAGAAGGGAGGGTTCTTTGGGCCAAGTAATGCAGCCAAGTTAACAGCTCTTGCTATTCTTTCCGCGCAAGGCGGCCACGTATCTGGATCTTCTAATACGGTCGCTGCCTGTATATATGCGTCGACAGCCAGTATTCCCATGTGGTAATCGTGTCTTCTCACCCATAGCAAGTCGGTGATCCTAGCGCGCATTTCTGGATCAGCGACACTTGGCGCTAATTTCAAGAGTACATCAAGAATATGGTCAGGGATATCCTCAGGTATAGCAGGACTAAAGGGCCTATCAGAGTCGTCTGGTCTTAAGTACAGAGAGGTGATGGCGCTCATCAGCGTGAAGACTTCCTGTGCCACCTCATCCCCGTTCGAATCTGCCTCTTTCGCTTTTGATGAGAAGGCATCAGCATATGTCGAACAATCCTTCTTCGGGCAGGCAGCAATGACGCTTAGCCAATCGAGGCTGTTGAAATCATCGAGTGTCAATAATGTGTTTGACAATGGTATGTGAACCCCTTTAGACTGCTTCAATAGACGTGCCATCAATGGCGCCCGTGATCAGCTTGTGCAACAGCCACTTGCGCACGCCCCGCAAATCAACATTTCCCCATTGCACATTATCGCGCTGTTCCAACATCCCCCATCCCCCAACTTGTGGGCTGCACACATCGTGTAGAGATGCGCCATGGAGCGTCTCTACTTCCCCAAGTCCTCGATCATCCCCCAGTAGGCCATCATCGTCCACAGGTCCGGCTGGCGGCGGAACCAGACGGCGGGGAAGCTCAACTCGACGATGGCAGTCGAAAAGTGCATGCCGGCATTGTCCGGCTCGATGCGGTCGTACTGCCACGCTGCGCTGGCCTGGTAGAAATGCGGCTGGCCTCTATCCACGTCGATCTGCCAGTACTCCAGCACGTGCGCGGCGGCGTAACGGGCGCGCAGCCCGGCGCGCTCGCGCTCGGGAACACCGCTGTGCAGCATGTCGATCGCCAGCAGCGGCGCGCCGTAGATCGCGTCGGCCTGCACCGCCTTGCGATCCTGCCCCGACACAAACATCACGTCGGGATACAGCGCATCGCTACCAACGGCGCGGACTGGCGCGCCCTTGCCGATCACCGCGCCGAGCTGGTAGGCATCGACGGGGATGCTGAGCAGATTGACGCACCAAGCCTGCATCCTTGCCTGCAGGACGGAGATCGAAGGGTTGAAAGTAACCATTTATGCGGCCAGGAAATCGATCACGTCGATCATCGTAATAATGCCGTTAACGCTGTTGGCGTCGTCCACCAGCACGGCGGCCTTGGCTTTCTGCAGGATGTCGCTCAGCGTGTTAAGGGGGGTGTCCTCGTGCACGGCGACAGCCTGATGCACCAGCGCCCTGCGGTTCGAAACCGCAGGCTGGCAAAGGCAAAACGCGCTCAAAGTGCGTTCATTGAAGGCGCGGTCGTCGCTATGCCAAAACCGGATTCATCCGGTGGCTGGCTGGCTTTGGAAAAACCGTAGCTGCACCCGTTCGGCCCCCCGTTGGCTGAATATGGTGAATAATAGCAGACGTGAAACTGACGCGAGAGGAAGCTGAGGCAATGTATATGCTCAGGTAGCAAGTTCCGTTATGTAACTCGATACCGCTTGTAGAATTGGCGCACCGGTATGGCTTCCGACCTTGTCAACTGGACCCATGTTGCACTGCAACGGCTGTTCGATCTGCCGTTCCTGGAGCGACACGCGCATGCGCCGGCAGTGAAGGGGCGCTTCGCCGACGGCCAAGCGCTGCAGGGCGCCCTCCTGCAAGCGATCCGGCAACTCATGCCGCCTGTAAATGTGTCCTCGCGCTCGACCAGTTGGCGCACCTATAACGTACTGGATCTGCGCTACATCCAGGGCCTGACGCAGCCCCAAGTGGCATCCCAACTGAGCATCGGTTCGCGCCAGATCAGGCGCGAACAACAGAAGGGGATCCAGGCAGTTGCCCAGGTTCTGTTCGAGCCATCGCATCACACAGGTTCGGACGCACAAGATACCCAGTCTGCGGCCCCGCTTCCCGATTTGGATGGCGTCGATATGAATGCCGGGATGTTCCAGATAGACGACGTCCTGCGCGGCGCATTGAACCTTTTGGAGCCACTTTTGCAGCGCCAGAATCTGCTGGTGAATGTGACCGCTGTGGGCGTGCTACCCGTCATGCGCGGCAGCCGCATGGTAGCGCGCCAGTTGATTGTCAGCGCGTTCAACTGGCTGATCCACGATGTGACAAACCGGGCGCTTGACGTGCAAGTAAGCGGGCAGGAGCGCCGCATCCTCCTGCGGATGACCAAGCCGATCGCGCAGGTGACGGAGGACGAACTGGCCAACGTCCGTCAGTTGGCCAACCTGATTCACGCAAGTGTGCATGTGATCGGGCCTGGGCGCAATGATGAACCCGGGACGGTCACGCAGCAGGTCCTGGACACCGGGCCGTATACCTCATTGGAGATCATCTTGCCCGTACACGAAACCGTGCGCGTGCTGATGGTGGACGACAACCTGGACGCCGTTGAACTCGTGCGCCGTTACCTGCAGCTATACCCCGAATATCAACTGATCGCCGCGTCGCGCGCCGACGAAGCGCTGAAGGACGTGCGCACCTCATATCCAGCCTGCATCCTGCTCGACGTCATGATGCCGGATCGCGACGGCTGGGACATGCTGACACTGCTCAAGGCTTATCCCGAAACCGCGTCAATCCCGATCATCATCAGCTCGGTGCTGAAAGAGGACGAGCTTGCGTTCGCGTTGGGCGCCAGCGCCGTGTTGCCCAAACCATTTACCGCACCGCAATTGCTGGCGTTGTTGCGCTCGGTTCAACAGTCGCCGAATCCCGCACCGCCACCTCAAGCCCCGGCAGGGCAATCTGCATAAGAGCGGCGATGGCTTGAGTCAATTCGCGCGCGGTGAAGCCGTCTCGCCGCGACAGTGTCAGAAACGGCGTCATCACCGATTCGCCCCAGATCGCTTGTCCGCTTACCACGCAGATGGGCAAAGCCCGCAGATTGTCAGCGCGCTCGACTTCGCGCAACACGTCGAATCCGCTGACTGCGCTGAGCTTGATGTCCAACACCAGACCGTCGAACGGAATGCTGTCGGGCGACAGCAACAGATCCAGTGCTTGCTCGCCGCTGCGCGCCTCAACGGGAATAATGGCCGTGAAGCCGCGCCTAGCCTGCGCCGGCGCAGCGCGCAGCATGCGGCAGAGAAGCGCCAGTGTGTCTCCGTCATCTTCGACAACCAGTAGCCTGGCCGGCCTGCCTTCGTCGCGCCCGGCTGCCTGATTCGCCGCCGCCAACATGTCAGAGACCGTCTCGTAAAGCTGTTCACGCACGATTGGCATGACGAGATGCCGCAAGCCGGCGGACCGGCGGTCGGATGGGGGTTCGCGGCCATCGACCAGAGTAGACCCGGCGCCAGGCAGGCTGGGAAAGTAGCAGCGGAACGCAGGCACACGCCTTAACTCATCGGGCCAATCGAACGGCGTGGCGACTGCGCCAGTCGCGTCGTTGATCAGCACGGCCTCTGGACAATTGGAGCGCGACAGCGTCACAAGGTCCTCGACGGCGCGAACGTGCGTGATCGAGATGCCCTGCAGGTAGCGCTCCAGTAGCCGGGACAGGAGTGGGTTACGCTCGACAACGGCCAGCGTACCGACCTCGTGTCGATGCACCCGGCGCATCGAGCCGCCGACCAGCGTCTCGGGCATGACCGGCTGCATGGGCAGCGAGAAGTGGAACGTGCTGCCCACACCGGGCTTGCTCTCCACCCATATCCGCCCGCCGTGCAGCTCGACAAAGCGCTTGCTGATGGTCAGCCCCAAACCAGTGCCGCTATGCCTGCGATGGATCGAGCCGTCGAGTTGCGCGAATGGCTCGAAGATACGGGCAAGATCAGCCTCGGCAATACCCACGCCGGTGTCAGCCACGCTGATGACGATGTCGGATTTCGGATTAGGCCGTGCGGAACGAACGCCGCCTTCGTTATTAACGCCAGGTTCGGCCTGATGGCTGGGGATCGCTCGTTCGCCATGCGCCGGGTCTTGTTGGACACCGCTTGCGCATCTCGCTCGGATGGCGATGCCGCCGGATTCGGTGAAGCGCAGAGCGTTGTTGATGAGGTTGAGCAGCACCTGGCGGATGCGGGTGCGGTCGGCGTACACGTCAGGCAGGCCTGGCTCAATGTCCAGCGTGAGGCCCAAGCCACGTTCCTCGATCAAGTGACTGAAGTCCCCAATGGCCGCCTTGATGAATTCCGCAATGTTCACCGGCTCGCGAGCGATGGTCATGTAGTTCACATCCATCTGGCTCAGGTCAAGAATATCGTTGACAAGCTTGAGCAGGTGCTGCGCGTTGCGGTTGATTACGTGGATGTCGGCAAGCAACCCCGGCGGCAAACGTTTGACATTGTAGGTGGCGGGGGTGTGGAGGATCACATCACTGAAGCCGATGATGAGGTTGAGCGGCGTGCGGAGCTCGTGGCTGATGTTGGCGGCGAACTCCTGCTTCGAGCGGCGGGCGTCTTCGGCGTACCTGACCATGATTTCCAGTTGCTCGTTGGCGCGGGCCAGGGTGAAACTGGTCTGGCCGAGCGACTTGAGCGCGCCAGCGAGTTGCGCCTTCTGTTCGCGCAACTCGTCCGATTGCTGCATCGCCAGCTCATACCCTTCGGTCATCCAGCGAATGCGGCGAAACAGTAAATGAGACACGATTTGCATGAGCAGCGTCGCCACCCATAGGGGCGCTACGACAGCCGCCACCTGCGCGGCCAGCGGGAGCACGGGGAGATTGGGCAGGGACTGGGTCGCAACCAGCCAGATCACGCCGAGCGTCAGCACGGCGGCGCCTGCCCAGCCCACAGTCGTTCCCAGCAGCAGCGTCGTCACCACACACGCCAGCGCGCCCCAGACAATCATGAATGGCTCGCGACTCACCAGCAAGTAAGCGAAACTGGCAGCCATCATGCTTGATCCGAACACCCAGCGTGTCTGTTTCCAGCGACGGGGCGAGTTCAGCATGATCAGCGCCAGCGCGCCCAATCCAACAAGGCTGGCGGCCATCAGCACCGGCAACTGCAACTCGATCGACGTCTGCAGCAGGCTTGTGGCGAACCCCCACATGCCCCATCCAACCAGAATGACGACTACCGCCGTGTACTGCGTGATCTCGCGGCGCAGATCATCCACCTCAGACTGATACTTGGCGCTTCCAGGGAGTGAACTGAATAGGTGTTCTTGCATGGCTACGCCAGAATACCATAAGAGGGGCGGGCCGCAGTCTTGCCTTACACGGTCTGATGCAGCGACCGGCAGCCATGTCCTGGTTCAGTCCGCTTTTAGTCCACATCCATGTTGCAAATCGTGCACCGGCTTCTACAATAAAAGCACTACCGATTGGCTGCCATCCAAGTCAACCCGGCAGCCAGTCATTGGCGTTTACCTGTCAGGAGGCAGAAATGAGCACTGAGTAAATCTTCCCTGTTCACTCGTACCGTGGTTTTCTCGTAGTTATGACAACTACCGGGTTATATCTACAAGGTCAGGTATTTCGAGGAGAAGTAAGATGATTTCACCTAAAAAGCCCACCCTCACGCGTCGACAGATGCTTTCCTTGATGGGCGCAACCGGCGCAACCGCCGCGTTAGTCGCCTGCGGCGCCACAACGCCAGCCGCCGCCCCAACTGCCGTACCGGCGACAAAGGCCTCTGAGCCAACCAAGGCGCCCGAAGCGACAAAGGCCTCTGAGCCAACCAAGGCGCCCGAAGCAACCAAAGCCCCGGAGGCGACTACGGCCCCAACGGCTGCCGCCGGCGGCGGTTATCCCGCCGACTTCAAGGCGCGCTCGGAATCGTGGAAGGCCTTGCCCTCCGATCACAAGAAAGGCGAACTGATCAAGCAGGGCGATTGGTATGCGATGCTGGGCAAGCCGCCGGCGGAGATTGAGGCCGCTTTCTGGCTGGAAGGCTGGGGCCATGGCTGGGTCAAGGACGTCGCCGAGCAACTGGAGAAAGAGCACGCCGGCGCCAAAGTCAAGGTGTGGGGCGATCCGCGCATCTGGGAAACGCTCCAGCCACGCCTGGTGGCGGGCGATGTTCCCGACGTTGGCCGGTTGTGGATCAGCGGCGGCCAGGCAGCCCAGATCGCCGGCACGGTCGACGGTGTGTACGTGCCGGTCGACATCCTGTTGGATGTCGAGGCGCCCAGCCAGCCAGGCAAGCGCCTGGAGGAGGTGCTGGCCGACGGCTCGGTCAAGGCCGCCAGCATGGGCATCAGCGAGCGCCAGTGGGCCATGCCCTTCGCCCAGACGCAGATGGGCATCTACTACAACGCCGCGATGTTCGAGAAGAACAAGTGGCCGCAGCCCGACACGCTGAGCTGGGAAGACTTCCTCAAGCTGCACGAGGAGATCGCCAAGGCCGGCATCGCTCCCTGGACCTATCAGGGCAAGTATCCGGGTTACTTCGATCTCGTGGTCACGCCGCTCATCTACAAGAAGGCCGGGCAGAAGGCCATGTGCGACATCGACAACTTGGTCGAGGGCGCCTGGAAGAACCCGGATGTCATGTGGGCGCTCGAGCAGATGCCGACGATCTTCAAGAGCGGCTGGGTGTTCAAGGGCGCCGAGGCAATGAGCCACACCGAGGGGCAACAGGTGTTCGTCGACGGCAAAGCCGCCATGGTCCCCTGCGGCACTTGGCTGCAGCGCGAGCAGGAAGCCACCACGCCCAAGGATTTCCGCATGAAGCTCTCTTCCGTCCCTGCGCCCAAAGACGGCAAGGGATTCCCCAAGGCGCTGGCGAACACAGCCGACGCGGCGCTGGTCGTCGGCAACGGCAAGAATCCGCTGTGGGGTATGGAGTATGTCCGCTGGGTGTACTCGGCGCGGACGGCCAAGTACATCGCCGAGCAGGTGGGCGGCATGCTGGCGGTGCAGGAGCCGCTGGTCGGGGCCACCGTCAACGACGCCGTGAAGTCCGCCGTAGCCGCCGTCAAGGCCGCTGAAGGCCATTATCCGACGTCCTACTACGGGGCCTGGTATCCCGACATGGGCAAAGTGATGGGCGACGCGTGGGGCGACTACCTGTGGGGCAAGGTCAACGTCAAGGATCTGACGGATAATCTGGAGCGCGCCGCCAAGGAAGCTCGCGAAGACTCGACCATCAAGAAGATCACGCGCACCGACTGCCAATAAGTCATCCGGCGGCTGTGCCATGACTGTGAGCGCTTGATCGCGTAGTCAACGACCGCGAGTCGTAGAAGATACTAGGATGCGGCGCATGCATGCTCGTGCGCCGCATCCGTCACTTGGGGCCTAAAGATGCAGAAGCGAGAGAAATGGAAGCTGATCATCCCGTTCGTCCTGCCCGCTTTGATCCTGTTCACGGTGTTCACCATGTACCCCGCGGTTCGCGGGTTGTACATCAGCTTGTTCAAGTGGACGGGGCTGACCCAGAACATGACCTTCATCGGCCTGAACAACTTCAGTAAGCTGTGGCGCGAACTGACCGATCCGGCCGACTTCTACAACATCCGGTTGTACCTGTCGCACAACGCCTTCATCTTTGTATTCTCGCTGGTCACCATCATCCTGGCATTGGTGGTGGCGACAGTTATCAACAACAAGGTGTTCGGCCACAAGGCGTTCCGGGTGACGTACTTCTTTCCCAACGTTCTCTCGGTGGCGGCGATAGCGGTGCTGTGGAGCATGATCCTGAACCCCAGCTTTGGCTTGATCAACGGCATCCTGCGGTCGATCGGGCTGGAGCAGCTCGCTTTGCCCTGGCTCAGCCTGCAGTACGAGATGCCGCTGTTCAAACTGGGGCTGTACTCGGTGGGCTTCATCGGCATCTGGGGCGGACTGGGCTGGTACATGATCCTGTTCCTGGCCGCCATCCAGAACGTTCCTCAAGAGCTGATCGAGTCGGCCATGCTCGACGGTGCGAACCGGGTCCGCATGTTCTGGTCGGTCACCATTCCGCTGATCTGGGAGACGATCCGCACCGTCCTGATCTTTGCCGTGATCGGCGCGCTCAACCAGTTCGCGCTGGTCTACATCCTGTTTGAGCAGACACCCAACAAGCACTCCGACATGATCATGAACTACTACTACTTCCAGGCCTTCGCCCAGCGCAACTGGGGATACGCGGCGGCGATCGTGGTGATCATTTTCATCGTCACGCTGATCGGCTCGCTGGTGTCCTACCGGGTCTCTGCGCGTGAGACGGTGCAGTACTGAAACGTGAGTGGAGGCAGTGTTGTCATGAGTAGCGCTACGATCACAGATACACAGGGCAAAGCCCCTGTCAAGCGAAAGCGAACCCCCCTGACGCCGGGTATGGTTGTCGGCAAGGCAAGCTCGATCATCATTCAGGTGTTCATGTGGTTGTTCTTCATCTCGGTGGTCTTCCCGATGCTGTGGACGCTGATTACGTCCCTGAAGACCAGCGCCGAGCTGTTCCAGAGCCCCTGGGCATTACCGGTCATTCCGCAGTGGGACAACTACGTGCGCGCCTGGACGAAGATCAACGTCGGCACCTATATTTTCAACAGCGTCTTCGTCAGCGCCACCAGTCTGTTCTTCATCATGATGCTGGGCGCCATGGTCGCCTACGCGCTGGCGCGCTACGAGTTCCGCGGCAACCGCGTCATCTACTTCTATTTCATCAGTGCCATGATGATCCCGGGCTTCCTGGGGTTCATTCCAGCCTGGTTCCTGCTGCGCGACCTCGGCATCCTGGGAACGCACCTGGGACTCATCGTCATGTACACGTCAGGCAGTCTGCCTTTTACCATCTTCTTTCTACAGGCCTTCTTTAAGACGCTGCCGAGGGAACTGGAAGAGGCGGCGATTATAGACGGCGCCAATTTGTATGTGGTGTTCTTCCGTGTCATGCTCCCGCTGGCGACGAGCGGCATGCTGACCATCGGCATCTTCAACTTCCTCGGTGTGTGGAATGAGTATTTCTGGGCCTTGATCACCATCTCCGACGACAAGCTGAAAACGCTCCCCCTGGGCATGGCCAACCTGTACGAGATCGCGCACTACGCGACCGATTGGGGCGCAATGTTCGCCGGCTTCATCATCATGCTGGTGCCAACGTTCATCGTGTACGCCATCTTCCAGAACCGTCTGGCGGAAGGCATCACGGTCGGCGCCCTGAAGGGATAAACTGATACCATGAACAGGAAGTATTCACACATCGAAATGTAAACCCGATGTCATTTTTTAGCCGAAAGTAAAGTGATAGATGTATCGTCGGAATACCACCGCGCACAACCCATTGATCGAAGAGATACATTGCGTATTCCGCCGGAGTAAACCTGCCGTGTGGCGCACGGAATATCGCGCCGCCTGCGAACCACTGTGCGCCACTCCGAAAACCTTTTCGGATTGGCAGGTTTCGGTTTTCTGCTACTTCTGCATCGTGCGCACGTAGGCGATGATGTCCGCCAGGTCCTGGTCCTTCAGCGCAGGATTGCCACCGCGCGGCGGCATGTCAACCTTCGTCGTGTTGAGTGGATCACTGGAGGGGCGTCCCTTCGTCAGGAACAACACCGCCTCAGCATCAGGCAGGCCCTTTAAGAAGGTGCTGGTGGTCAGGTTCTTGCCCAGATTGGGCATGCCTTTCAGGTCAGGTCCGTGGCAGGCGATACAGGTCGTCTCGTATTTTGTCTTGCCGTTGACCGGGTCACCTTTCAGCGATGCGAACTTCTGCGCATCGGTAGACACCTTCGGTCCGGACTGCGTTGGGGTAGGCGCGGGTGCGCTCGAACCACATGCGGCCAGCAACAAAAAACCAGAGATTAACGCAGCAACCATCATCTTCGATCGATCTCTCATTGTTCTTTCTCCTTACATCAGTGTTTCATCAGCGCGGGTACCTCGGCCAAGGCCTGCTCAAAGGTATAAACCTTGACGCCCGTGTCGGACCCGACGCCCAGGGACGGAGATTGGTTCCGGGCGAATGTATCGGCCGTGGCGCGTTCGCCGAACGCTATCACGCCGGCGCCCATGGGGCTCTTGATTCCCTTGCTGACGACGTAAAAGGATGTCTCGGCGCGCAACCAGCCTTGCGACTGGTAGTCGTGCACGAACCAGGCGCGGATAGCCTGGTCCATATGTTCGGCATGCCATTTGAACATCTCGCCGACATCGTCAAACTTTAGTGACTGGTTGTTTTCCAGCAGAAGCGCAGCGGCATAACGGGGATCGTCGATCACCATGCCGCAGCGCGCGCACAGATCCCGGCCATAAGCGATATCGGGTGGCTTGATCTGACCGCCCGATCCACACGCCGCAAGCAGCAGGCTAAACAGCAAAAAAAACCACTTCATACATCCCCCTTGCGATTGAAAAGGGCAAAGGCGGCGCCGAAGCTGGCAACCGTCCACGCGCACAGCAGCCCGGCCAGCAACAGCGGCAGGGCTTGCCCAAATCGATACATGGCATACTGCCCAGCCACGCCGAGTGTATCCAGGGTTGAGCGCAATCCGAGGATCGCGCCGAGTTTGAATACCTGCAGGGGGTTTACCAGCAGGGTGACAAGCAGCACATCCGGCGCCGGGCGCAGCGCCAGGGTCATGCCCATGATGCCCAAGTCGCCGGCAAACACCAGCGCCAGCCATACCAGCAGCGCGGTACCCATGGCGGTTGCCCCTTTCTTCGATAGTGCCCCGATCATAAAGCCCACGCCCAGCGAGGCGAAGGCCAGCAGCAGCGTGTATCCAACCAGCGCCAGGTAGACCGAGGCTTGCCCGTCCCGGGCGGATGCGAGCCCGAGCGCGGCCAGGCCGAAGCCCAGCGACAGAGCGCAAGCCACTGCCAGAACTGCGCCCAGCGCCTTGCCCCAGAAAATCTCAGCGCGGCTGACCGGCTGCGCCATCAGGTAGAGCAGCGTGCCGCGTTCGCGGTCGCCGGAGAGCACGCCCGCGCCCACGCTCAGGCCGATCAATGGGGCGAACAGCAGGATGACGTTGATCATGCTGGCGGCGGTGCGCCCGAATCCGCCCAGTCCCGCATATCCCGCCGATGCGAGGCCGGCCTGCGACAGCGCCAGCGCCAGGACGGCGAAGCCCACTGCGAACAGCCACAGCCACTTGCGTCGCAACGCTTCGCGTAGTTCCCGCCGTGCAATCACCCATACCAGTGTCATTTCCATACGTCCACCCTCTCCAACTCGAAGTTTGTGACCTCGATGCCCATGCTAGCCAGGGTGCGCAGCAATTGCGCCTTCCGGCTTGTGTCCACTCGCGCCACAACCGTGCCGCGCCCATTCAAGTGGGCCGCCAGGCCTGTCTGCGTCAGGTATTCCAGCGTCTGCGCCCGCTGCGCGAGTGGAACCCACAGCGTCATCTCCACGCACCCGGCAGCGAGTGTGTGTAGTGTCTCAGGTGTGAGTACGGTCTTCAAAACGCCCTGCTCCAGCACCAGCACCCGGTCGGCGAGCATCTCCACTTCCTCCAGGCGATGCGAGGCGAACACGATCGTCTTGCCCTCACGGCGTAGCCCGACCAGCAGGCTGCGATACTCGGCGCGAACTTGCGTGTCGAGGTTGGCCATTGGCTCGTCCAGCAACAGGATGGGTGGATCGCCCAGTAGTGCGATCGCCAGCGCCAGGCGTTGCTTCAACCCGCCGGAGAGTGCCGGCACCGGCTTATGCGCGTGCCCGGTCAAACCCATGCGCTCCAGTAACGATGGTATCTGCGCAGGGTTGGCTTTTTTCAATGCAGAGTAGAAAGCCATTGTCGCCTGAACGCTCCAGTCGTTGTAGGTTACCTCCTGCGGCACGTAGCCGACGCGGCGTCGCGCCTGCTTGCCGTTGCGGCGGACATCGTGGCCATCCACCTGGATGTCGCCGAGGTAATCTATCAATCCCAGGATCGATTTGATCAGCGTGGTCTTGCCAGCGCCGTTCGGGCCCCACAGTGCCAGCGCCTCGCCGGCGACGGCCTCGAAGGAGACGCCGCGCAGGACTTCCACCTTGCCGTAGCGCTTGGCGGCCTGGCTCACGCGCAATGCGACCGGGCGACCGGCAACAGCGGGGGGAGTTGAAGTCGGGCTCATTGTTATCCCAGGTTTGGTTTCACGTCGGCTGAAGCTACGGAGTAGGGGCGCAAAGCGGTACACCCCTCCATTACGGCTAACCTCTACGGACAGGTATCGTTCAGTGAGGCCTGCAAAAGCTAATGCGAGCAGCAGCAGCGCAACCAGCGTCATGCCTATCGGGCTTTCGGTCTGCGACGGAACCGCAAAGGCAGGCAACGGTTGGGGTGATACACGCGGGGCGTCGTCGCTCAGCTTTGGCAGCGGGCGCATAATCGGGAAAGAGGTGGCAGCAAATTCGATGGCCTGCGCAGCCGGGCTGTAGATCAGAGCGCGCAGTTCGGGTGCGCGATCCGCCAGGTTCTCGAACAGGCGCTCCGAACGATATGACAGATTGCCAACGCCGTCGCCATTGGCGTCGAAACCAGTGTAGTCGCTCCAATAGTTGTTCTTCCAGGTATTCGTGTTGCCGGAACTACCGCCCTGGATGGACACCTGCTCGATATTCTCCCAAAAGGAGTTGTTCTCGAATACGCCGCTCTTGACATTGGTCAGCAGCGTCACGCCCACGTCGTTGAAGGCCAGCGCGTTGTTGCGGAAGTGGGCGAAGCCGTCGGCGAAAGGCGTGTTGTCTAGGAAGACACCGGCGCGATTGTCGACCAGCACGTTACCGTCAACCTCCACGTTGTTGCTGTCCTTGAAACCGAGCCCGTAGCCACTCGGCCCGCGCTGGCTGCGGATGAGGTTGTTACGCATCACCGTATCGTCGGAATACATTGTGTAGATGCCGACAGAGTTACCAAATATGCGGTTGCCTTCGATGCGGGCGCTGTTGCAGTACATGAGGTGCACGGCGTAGCGTCCCTGCTCGATGGTGTTGTTGCGGATGATCACACCATTCGAATACCAGATTACGGTGTCGCGCGTCTCGTGGATGACATTGCCTTCCACCAGGGTGTTGGGGCTGTACCATAGCCGCACGCCGTCGCCCTTGCGGCCCAGGTCGTACTCCGGCTTGCTGGTGATGTCGTTATTGCGAATGATCGCATTGGGCGCGCTGGAGGCGAAGATACCGAATAGCACGTCGTGCAGACGGTTGTTCTCCGCTACCGTTCGCGGCGCGCCCAGGATGATGCCGGCGTGATCCTGGTCGGGCTCAGTGCCGCTACCTTTTACTTCGAAACCGCGCAGCACAGCGTCGGCCTTGGCCAGCGTTACTACGGTACCCTCTTCGCCGTTGTCGAGTGAAGGCCAGCCAATGCCTTCCAGCGTCACCGATTTCGTCACGACCAGAGGGCCGCGATAGGCGCCGGCATGCACCTCGATTATGTCGCCGTCGTGCGCATCGGCCAGAGCTGCCTGCACGGTCGTATAAGGACCAGCGGGCGAGACGATCAGGTGCTTCAGTGGCTGCGCACCTGGCTTGTCCAGGACGTAGCGACCGAACTGCGATTCGGTCCCGCTATGAACCAAAAAGTTAAGCATCAGCGCGACGAGGGCGACCAGGTTTATCATCCGGCCTTTCCTTGTACGGGTGGGACGATTCGGCCACCCGCGCCAGCCGCCCGCATGCCCTTGCGCGCATCGGCTAACGGCTTGTAGGCCGCGCGATGGAACCACAGGCTGACCAGGACCACGCCGACTGCTGCCAGCGCCAAAAAGAAGCCGGGCTGGAAGGATGAAAACGAACTGAACTGACCAATGGTACCCAGCCCCATCAAGGGTGGGGTGAAGGGTTTGATAGCGCCACCCAGCGCTGATGCCGGGTCGATGCTGTGGCCGTACTCATTCAGGATCAAGTACAGATCGGCAATGAAGATCAGGGGGAAGGCGATCGCCGGCAGAGCCAGCAGCGCTGCCCATCGGTTATGCACGAACACACCGGCGATGAGCAGCAGCCCTAATACTACGATGCTGATGACGGAAATCGAGCGCTCCAGACGCCCACCCGCATCCAGCACCGGCATGCCCAGGTAATGGTTCAGTTCGTCGATCTCGCGCATATCACCTTCAAAGTGATTGACATAAACATTCACCGCCAGTCCGGCGGGATACTGCGGTGCATACAACCGGAACCGCCAGTAAGGCAGGAACACCGAGATCATCAGCAGCAGAGCCGCGAGCATCAATAACGTACTCGGCAGCAGATAATCGATCAGCCGGTGCGCACTGCCATCGGGCAGCAGCACCTTGACATCGGAATCAAGGTTTGATAGTAAAGATTTCATATCACACCTTCGGGGATGTGTTATGGCTCCACCAGGAAGTAACCTATCATCTCCAGGTGCAGGGCCGAGCAGAACTCGGTGCAGTAGTAGGTGTAGGTGCCGGCTTGATCGGCGTCGAACTCAACCGTCTCCGTCTTGCCCGGCTCCAGGCTCAGGTTGATGTTGTAAGCGGATATGGCGAAGCCGTGCGTGGCATCGGGCGTGCGCTCCAGGTTGGTCAGGTGCCAGATCACGTGGTCGCCCTTCTTGACCTTCACCTGCTCAGGACTGTAATGCGAGCGGATCACGCTCATGAACACCTCGACCTTGTTGCCGTTGCGTTCAATGTGCGCCTGAGCCTCGCTGGTGATGGCCTTCGGGTCAACGGCCATAGTCTCAGCATCCCAGCCGACCTGCGGATATACCTGGAACGGCTTCAGGCGCTCGGCCTTGATGATCTGCGCGTAGTGCGGTTCGGCCATACCGACGGGCATGTCGTACAGCACCTTCATCTGATCGCCGCTCTTGGAGATGTCGACCAGTTGGAAGTTCTGTGGCATCAGTGGGCCGATGTTGGCGAAGCGGTCGATGCTCCACTTGTTCAGCGCCACGACGAACTGACCACCCGGGGTAGCCGTGTCGCCTTCTACCGCGCTGATGTGGCCAATGTTGTACTGCACCGGCAGCTTCTGCACCAGCGTCCATGGTTTCTCGGGATGCTTGTCGGCATATGGCCCTCCGAGCGTCCAGCGCGCTACGGCCGAGTCGAGGAACAACGAGGTGTAGGCGTAGCCTTTATCGTCATACACGGTGTGCAGTGGGCCCAGGCCCAGTTCCACCTGCGCTTCCATCGACTTATCCAGCGAGATCACCGGCACGCCGTAGGCGTCTTTCGAAAAACCGCCGGCCAGGATCGCCTTCTGAATCTTGTCGAACGAATAGATCGTGACATGCGGGTCCAGTTTGCCGCCGACTACTATAAACTCGCCGCCGGGGGTGACGTCGGCGCCGTGGGGGCTCTTGGGCTCGGGCGAGAAGAACAATAGTCCCTCGTCGATGGCCGTTTGCAGGCGGATCACCGCGATACCATTGATCTGTTCGACCTTGCCGGCCTTCACCACCTGTTCGGCTTTCTTCCAGTTGATGATGTGCAGATAGTCGGTGTCGTTCTTGGTCGTGCCGGCCTCAAAGGGCGGGTTGCCGCTCTCGACGCCGCCCGTGGCCAACTCGGTATTGAACGAGTTGCAGAAGACCCAGCCGTCGCTGACTTTCTTGCCGGCGTCGCACAAGTCCTGCCAGTAGGGCGGCAGCTCGATTTGAAACGACTTGCTTGTGTCGATGCGTCCCTTGGTCCGGTCAAAACTCCAGAATGATATCAGGCCGCGATACTGATCCTTGTACTGATCCAGCGGCGCGTACTTCCAGCCAATCGGCGTGGCATATTGCGGGCCTTCCACCACGTATTCGGTGTTCGGCGTAACGAATGAGCCGCCGTGGTCATTGATAGCATTGGGGTTCTTGACGATCTGTTTGGTCGAGAAGTCGCGTAGATCGATCACCGCCACGCGCGCATTGGCTTTGTCATTGATGAAGGCGAACTGGCCGTCGTAGCTGGCGTCGGTCTCTGACAGCGCCGGGTGGTGCGTGTCGCCCCACAGCACGTCTTTGCCGTTGATCTTGCCCTCAGCCAGAATCTTGTTACCCGAACCGCCGAAGCCGTAGCCCTGCCACGATTCCGGCGTGAACACGCCGATGACCTTGAGAATGCGCATTGAGGGCACGCCGATCACCAGCACTTGTCCGGACTGGCCGCCCGAAGCAATCATGATGAACGGGTCAGTTTTGCCGGAAGGCGTGTAGGTCTTGACTGCGGCGTAGATGTCGTCGGGGGTCAGTCCGCGCTCCTGGGCGACAGCGGCGGCGTCGCTGGGTAACGCACCCGTCGATGCGCCGCTGCCCCCGGAAGGGGTTGCAATCGAGGCTGGTTCGCTTTGACAGGCGGCTAAGATGACCATGAGCGATGCGGCAGTTACCATGAAAATTCTCTTCATAATGAAACCTCCTGGGTAGATAACGCCGAGTGGCGCAAGCCAAGTAACTTCAAGAAAAAGTATACGCCGGTTGCGACATTCCGCGATTGTAAGAAGATAGAGAGTCGCAGCCGTCCGGTCTTTGCTCTACATCAAACAACGGCGTTATCGGTCAGCAGGCAGGGCTGAGAAGCCTTCGCGCTGGTCTCAGACACTCGCGCCGTTCCGTATCCCGACTCTGGGCCTGTGTCCATATATCCGACTTGCCATGGAAGCGCTGATCTGGTGCGACATTCATCTCTCAAAACCCATTAGGTTACAACTTACCTCATGCCAATTGACCCACTCGATGACATCCCGGTAGACCCCGCAATCGCCGCCATGCCCAAAGCAGACCTGCATCTGCACCAGGAGGAAGTGGCGCGCCACCCGGCATGACCGTTCCAGTTATCTACGCAATACTCAGCGCGCCGCGAGTGTCTTGTTGATCTGCTCGATGTGGTTGTAGCCGTGGTTGGAATAGATGCGCAACACATCCTCGATGGTGATCGCGCTGCCATTAGCGCGCACACCCGTGCGCAACCACTGCTCTTCGCTCAGGCTTTCGAAGAGCATCGCCCAGCGCGGATGCAGCCCTTTGAGCAGTTGAATCGACGTCGCGATATCGGGGTTGTCCGCATCGGCCGTGGCCGCCCAGCCGTCCGTGCTGGCTTGATACAGCGCGGGATGTTCATCGGTCAGCATGATTTTCATGCGGGAATAACTGATGATGTGCGCGTCGGCGACGTGGTGGACGTTTTGCGCCACACACCACTCGTTGGGCAAGTAATGGGTGGTCAGTTGTTCGGTCGTCAGGCCGCTTACGGCGTGCTCCAGTTCGTCGGGCAGGGCGCGCAGTCTGGCGATCATTTCGTGGCGTTGCTGGTCTGTCAATTGTGCTGGCATGAGTTGTTCCTGTAGGCGGGATGCCGTATGTACTAGATTTACGTATCCGAGAGAAACCTCACAGGTCTTTTAGACCGGTGAGGTTTTCCGGATCGTTACCCAATAGCGATCTTCACGACGGCTTTCTTTACGGGTGTGGACTCGGCGACGGCCATGCCCGGCATGTGCCCGTCGTTCGGCCACAGCAGCATGAAGTCTCCGCTTTGCAGGGTCACGAAATCGCCCTCGCCCGACAACGCCTGGAAGTCTTTGGCAGGATCATACGCGCCCATCTGCAGGCGTTTAAGCATGGCATATCCCATGCGCTCCGCGCCCTGCACGATGTATTGCAGGTCGATATAGTTGCGGTGCGCTTCCCACTTGCCGGCTCCCGGCAGCTTGCTCGCATACTCCTGGATCAACGCGTACAGGTTCTTGCCGTCCAGCTCATAACGGCCCACCGGCAGCGCAGCCAGGTCGGTCTGCTCAATATACTCAATGGCGCGCTGGAAGCGCGGCCCGAGGTTTTTATATAGATTCGCATTCTTTACGTTATCGGTGATCATCTGTGTTCTCCTTGATTGACTTCTTACTCCCTGACAGGGAGTTTGTCAAACAACGGAAAATACCCGATATAGTCCTATAATATGCGCGCCAGAAGTCGTCTCGTTTGGCGAAGGCATCAATATCGCTTCCTCATCAGCCCCCTGATTCCTGCTTTGATGTGAGACCACCTTGTGAGCGATCAAATGTCTGCGAGCTATGCTTGAGAGGAAGGTGACGTATGACTGTTAGTGCGGAACCGTTGCAGCGCGTTGTGTGCCAATGGTGCCAGACACAAAATGAGAGAACGGCCACGAGCTGCCGGGCCTGTGGCGCGCCACTGGATATCAAAGACCTGGTGAGTGAATCCGGCTGGCGCGAAGCCCCCCGCATCAAGGACATGACCGAGATTCATTTCGGCAACAGCCAGTGCCAGGTCGAGGGTGATATCGTACCGGTGGCCGAGATGCAGATGGCGCCGGGCGACTCCGTGATCTTCGAGCATCACGTCATGCTGTGGAAGGACCCGGCGGTCGCGATGAGCATCCTGTCGTTGCAGGGCGGCGCAAAACGCATGCTGGCCGGCATGCCGTTCATCATCAGCGTCGCCACGGGGCCGGGAAGAATTGCGTTCTCGCGCGACGCCACCGGCGAGCTGGTGGTGCTGCCGTTGCATCCCGGCATGGAACTGGACGTGCGCGAGCACGCTTTCCTGCTGGCTTCCCACCACATCAACTATTCATTCGTGCGGATTAAAGGTTTGCGCAACATCCTGTTCGGCGGGCAGGGCATGTACATGGATCGCTTCGTCACGACCGACGTGCCGGGGCTGCTGATTCTGCACGGCTACGGCAATGTCTTTGAGCGCACGCTGAAGCAGGGCGAGAGCATCATCATCGAGCCGGGCGCATTCCTGTACAAAGACTCATCCGTGACGATGGATGTGGAAACGCAGAAACTCACCACCGGACTGTTCGGCGGCACCGCTATGAACCTGGCCCGCATGACCGGTCCGGGGCGCGTCGGCATCCAGTCCATGTATGTTCACCACAACACCGAATGAAGGAGTAGATGCGCGATGTCAGCAAATATGAATCAGGCCGCTTCTGCTCAGCGCAACTACACGTGTTCGTGGTGCGGGACGGCGAGTGACGGGACGCGATTGAGTTGCCCCGGCTGCGGGGCTACGGTGAACGTGAAGAATATCGTCACCGATTCCGGTTGGACGGAAGCACCCGGCCGCAAGGATATGGCGGTTCTGCAGTTCGGCAGTTCATACTGCCAGATCGAAGGCAAGTACGTGCCGGTGGCCGACATGAACCTGTCGAAGGATGACAGCGTCTACTTCGCCCACCACGTGCTGCTGTGGAAAGAACCGCAGGTCAACATTACAAACTTGCCCATCAAGGGCGCGTGGAAGCGCTTGATGGCGGGGCTGCCGGTCATCATGACCCAGGCGCACGGGCCGGGGCATATCGCATTTTCGCGCGACGTGCCCGGCGAGACCGTGGCGCTGCCCATCCAGCCCGGCCAGTCGGTGGATGTGCGCGAGCATGTGTTCGTCGTGGCGACCGGGCAAGTCAACTACGGATTCTTCCAGACGGGCGTATGGTTTACCACGAAGAAAGATGACGAGACCGAGACACATTACCCGGTCGGCTACCTGATGGATCGCTTCAGCGTGGCGCAGGCGCCCGGCCTGGTCCTGCTGCACGCATCTGGCAACGTGTTTGTGCGCAAGCTCAACCCCGGCCAGAGCATCCTGGTCAAACCGACGGCGCTGCTTTTCAAGGATCAAACCGTGCAGATGCAACTCTACTTTGAGCATCCCGGCGGCAATACGCCGACGGTGCTGGGTGGCGCGGCGGGCGGGCTGGGCCTGTTGGGCAACATCGCCAACGTCATGGCGTCGTTCGGGCAGCGCTACCTGTGGCTGCAACTGAACGGGCCCGGGCGCGTAGCCGTGCAGTCCGCCTTCGAGCCCGTTGAGGGGGAGAACGGCACGATCACCAGCAATTCGCAGGCTCTGCGTCAGCGCTGGTAGGGATAATCAACCTTGCGAAGGCTGGGAGCCTCGCAAGGTTTCTTTCATACGATCTTTGTTACGAAGTAGCCCCTGATTTCCTGCCTTAGCGGATAAGTCGTGGCCGGACACAAGCCAAATCCCAGCGCCTTCCACATTGGAATGGCTTCCGTCTTATCCTCGGAACTCCACGCGCGCAACTGGTGGGATCCTTGCGCGCGCGCCCGTCCAACCGTTATCTCAATCATCCTCTTTGCTATCCCTCGCCGTCTGAAGGTTGCCAATACCTCGATGATGTCGATGTAGGCTTCGATGGTATCGATCAATGGAGGTGGCAGTGTCTGCCAGTACACGGAGATGAGCCCTATCGGTTTGCCGGCGTAAAACGCGATGATCGAGAATCCGTCGGTAAAGTGCATGTGTTCGGCGGCATTGGCGCCCCATTCACTGGCGACACGCTGCGTCCAGGACTCGTCAACATCCCTGTACTCTATGTCAGTCTGCTTCATCTGTGACCAATCCCTTTTAAGCGCCGTGGGGTCACGCCCGGTGGGCTTCGCAGTAGGCCTTGATCGATTCCTCCGCCACCAGCCACGGGCTGTTTTCCCCCGTGCCCTGACGCCGGCTGATGACTTTGCGCTCGCGGCAGAGTTGCTGCACGGTGCGCACGGCCAGCCTGTACTTGTCGCTGGCGGCTTTGACGGTGATGTAATGTAACGATTTTGCGCCGGCCGGCAGGCGCTTCATGGCGGCGCGCCCGGACTCCAGCCGCACATCGGCGCTGCGTTTGTTGGTCGTGGACTCCAGGATAAACTCCTGCTCCACTGCCCTGACTGTGCGGTTGCCCACCCGCGCGTTGAAGACTTCGCGCGGTTGCTTCTTCGCAATCACTTTCAGAAGGGATTCCATTGCCTTCATGTCGCCTAGTCCTCCTCTTCCATCAGCATGAGCACCTTGAGTGTCGTCTTGCCATCCCTGCGTTTGATAAGCGCCAGATCATAGCCATCTGCCAGCCCTTCCGAGACATATTTAATAACTTTCCCCTGCAGGTGCTCCGCCTGTTCGGTACTCACCGTGGGGTACTTCTTGCGGATAGCGTTGAAAAGGCCGGACAGTGCGGTTTGTGTCTGAGTGCTGGGCAGGTTACTTGTTTCTCTCATGCATCACCTCGGCTAATGTGCGCTCCTCTTCCTTCAACACGATGGAATGGTTGTCATCCAGTTTGAGACGGTCGATGATCCTGATCCGGGTCTGAACATCCTGCACCTGGGCGCGCAGTTGGTCGATCTCCAATCGCGTCTTCTCCGTGCCGGCTTCGAGCGCGCGGATTTCCGCTTCACTCTTGCGCCTGGTCAGGTAATGTGTCACGATGGCGACCAGGATGCCGCTGACGATGCCGCTGAACAGCGTGTCGATCAGTGTGCCGAGAATGCTCGTTTCCATGCTCGCTTGTCCCTAACAGAGAGTAGATTATGGTTGCTCCCCATCGGCCGCTACACACTCCATGTGCGGCCTCTCAGAATTATCTAATACTATACTACACAACTCCTAAGATAAGGTGAGGGCATCGCCCTCGCAATAGGCAATTACGCCAAACAAAAAACCGAAGAGGCAATGATTGCCCCTTCGCTGTCGGTAAATCGGTTTGCGGCTTATGCCGATGGCTACATGCCGGTTCCTTCGCGTTGTATCAGCCCGATGACGTTGCCGTCCGGGTCCTTGATGTATGCCAGCCAGCCGACGCCCGGCACATGATCCTTCGCGAGCGCGATGCTGGCGCCAAGAGCCATCGCTTTCGACAGCGTTTCATCAAGCGATGCGACATCGGCGGTACACACGAAGGCATTTACCGCTTGCGTTTCAGACGGCCCTCCACTCGGCCTCTGCAGCAAGCCGCCATTGATGCCGGGCTGCTCGGATGGCCCGGTCTGGATGAGCCAATACTCGCCCATGTCCCATTTGGTGAAAGACCAGCCGAGAACGGCGGTATAGAAGTCGATCAACGGCTGCGGCTGAGAGGCGTGAATCTCGAAGTGTGTAATTCGTGACACGTGTTTTTCTCCAGATAAGTTATTTGCCCCTGCTCAGACGCTTGCCGTCTTCGCAGGGGCATGTGGTAAGGGGCGCACATGGTCAGCAACCGCTCCTGTGCGGTCTGACCTGCTTCCACGAATAATGGCGCCATCAGGCGCGCATCCGGTCGAAAATCGGCTTATTGTTGAGGGGCCATACTCACGGCCTGCATGTGATTGCCTTCGGGATCGTAAAAATCGAGGCTCATGTCCAGAAATAGTGCTGGGTCACGATGGTCGAGATGAACTCAGGCGTGACGCGCTTCAGGTTGATTGAGAATTCACAGATGGCGATGTAGCCAGACAGGTACCGTTTATGAACACCGCGC
>JAMCQN010000040.1:3199-5313 GCA_023382055.1 Chloroflexota bacterium | reverse complement strand
CAAGCTCACGCGAACCTGGGCGCGTTTGCGCATCACGCGAAAGGGCGTGCGGGTAACGCCCGCATCGTTGCGCATCGGCGGCAGACGTTCATGGATAAATGTCAGTAAAAGCGGCGTCAGCACGACGACACGCGTGCCGGGCGGCACCTACAACTCAAAGCGCGGCTGTTCAAGTAGCTTGGTCTTCGTCTTGGCCAGTGCGTTCCTGTTGGCTCTCATATCAAGATAACAGCGATGCTACACCTCCGAATTCTCGTAAAACGCGGGGAGGCTGCTGCATCTATGAAAGCCACTTAGTCGAGCACTCACTCCGCAAAGGCGTTGTTCAGAAGATTGTCCGCCTGGTCAGCGCGCCGCTGCTTCAACAACAGGTCAACAGTATCGTAGGCGCTCGCATACCTCGGGTCGAGTTCCATCGCCGCACGGTAAAGAACTGCCGCTTCATCATAACGCTGGCTTTTCACCAGCAGCGCACCCAGGTTCGCGTGAGCTTGCGCGAGGCGGGGCATGATCTCAATAGCCCGGCGATACGCCTGCTCGGCTTCCTCGTCCCGCCCTTGCTGGGCCAGAATATTACCCAGGTTGTTATATGCCTGCCCAAAGTTGCCGTCGATCTCGATGGCGCCGCGGTATGCCTGTTCCGCCTCGGCGTAACGCTGCAATCCGGCGTATAGGACCGCCAGGTTGTTATGCGCCCAGGCCGAACGAGGGTCCAGGCTGATAGCAGTGCGATAGGCCTGCTCTGCTTCCGCCGCCCGGTTCATGCGCGCCATCAGATTGCCCAGCGCCGTGTATGCGCTCCCGAGTGTGGGATCGAGCTGAATGGCGGTGCGATAGGCGGTCTCGGCCAGGTCGGGCCGCCCGGCGTCGGCCAACAACTGGCCCAGTAACCGATGAGCGGGAGCACTCTGCGGGTGGCGCGTCAGTTCCACGATGGCCTGCTGCGCCGAAGCGCGCGCCTTCCCCGTCAGCGACAAGACGACGCTGCGCGCCTGTGCGAGATAGTCGGGCGGCCTTGTCTCTTCGCGATACTCGCTCAGGAAACGTTTCACGTCCGCTTGACCCGACAACGCCTTGACGCGCCACTCCTCTCGAACATCGTCGCTAAGCTCGTCGAAAAGCAGCGCCGACTTCAGCGCGAATGCCTGGCGCAGGGCGGGGCGCGTCTCCGGGGCAACCAGCCTGTCGCCGTCTGCGGCGGGCAAGCCGATTAGCACGCGCGCGCTGCCGCGCAATGCGCCGATCGTCTGCACTTGCTCTGCAGGGATGCCCAGCAACGCTGCCACAGCCTGATGCAGGTCGGGGTGGCTCTGCAACTGGCTGACCGGCAGAATCAGTTGGACTTTCACGCGCGGGTCGCACGGCTCCACACTGGCGAGCAGACCGGCGATGGGCATATTCGGCCGCGCTGCGGCGACCAGTTCCAGCAGGCAACCCAACTGCGAGAGGCGTGCGCAATAGCTGATAAATTCGCGCGCGAATTGAGGCAGTGTTTCGTGCGGGACCTGCTCATAGCTGATGCCCAGCGCGAAGGCCAGGTCCTTCAGCTCATCCATGCTGAAATGCCGCTCCAGCAAGTCCTTCAACTCCAGACGTTCTTTTGGCGTTAACCCCGTGCGCTGCTCCATAGGGTTCAGTATATCCGTGAAACCCCCGCTCGTCCCGCGGTGGATGAGAATGCATTTGCCGGCGAACAACCCGGCTGAAGCCTCGGCATCCACAGAGTGCACAGAGTACGTTATGAACTTGGATTGAGCATATCCAAAGCTGCAGTTATTAAATAGTGCAATAGTTATGTCACAATACTATTAGTGACATTTTTCGCAACCGCTTACATGACATACGCCACTCGCCAAAACACCGATTTTGTCATATTGTTACGTTAGACCCATTGCGATAGGGGGTGACATATGACCTTGAAAGGCCGCATCGTTATTGACACTGAAAGATGCAAGGGGTGCGAACTCTGCGCAAGTGTGTGTCCACATCATGCCATCCACATAGCTGATACCTTCAATGCCAAAGGCTATCTTCTCGCCCTGGTAAGCGAATATAACCTTATCGGGTTGGACGCGCTTCAGACCGGTCGCCACGGCGGGTGCTCGTCCATGCGG
>JAMCQN010000040.1:0-3189 GCA_023382055.1 Chloroflexota bacterium | reverse complement strand
TAAAGGCTATCTTCCCGCCCAGTGGATAGACATCAATGGTGAATGCACCGGCTGTGCCGCCTGCGCGGTGATCTGCCCGGACACTGCCATTCGGGTTTACCGCGAGACGCCTTTACGCGCAGTGCCCGTGACCGTTTAGCCCGCCCGCGCGGGCTGTCGAGGGAAGAATGACAAAACAACTCTTGAAAGGGAATGAGGCCATCGCCGAGGCTGCCGTGCGCGCCGGGGTGGATGCCTACTTCGGTTATCCCATCACGCCGCAGACCGAACTGCTGGAGTACATGGCGCGGCGCATGCCCGAACTGGGGCGCGCCTTTGTGCAGGCCGAAAGCGAACTGGCCGCAATCAATATGGTATACGGCGCGGCATGCGCCGGTAAACGCGCCATGACGTCGTCTTCCAGTCCGGGTGTCAGCCTGATGCAGGAGGGTTTGAGCTATATCGCCGCCGCAGAGGTGCCAATCGTTCTGGTGGACGTGATGCGCGGCGGACCGGGTCTTGGCAATATCGCGCCCAGCCAGGCCGATTATTTCCAGATGGTCAAGTCTGCCGGGCATGGCGACTTCAAACCACTGGTGCTGGCGCCGGCCAGCGTGCAGGAAGCCGTCGATATGATGGCGCTGTCGTTCGAACTGGCGGAGAAATACCGCACCATCGTAACCGTTCTGCTGGATGGCGTTATCGGCCAAATGATGGAGCCCGCGGAACTGCCGCCCATGCAGCCCAGGCGCGACACGGCGCCGGCGTGGGCGCTTACCGGCGCTTCCGGGCGCCCCAAGAACGGCATCATCCCGTTCAGCCTGTATGCCGAGGAACTGGAGGTCTATAACCAGCGCCTGCAGGCAAAACTGGCGCGGATCGCCGCTGCTGAAGTGCGCTTCCGCGAGTACATGCTGGACGACGCCGAATTGGTGCTGGTCGGCTTTGGCACCTCCGGACGTATCGCGCTGACGGCTGTGAAGCAGGCGCGCAGCCTGGGCATCAAAGCCGGGTTGCTGCGCCCCATCACCCTGTGGCCGTTCCCCGAGCGGCGGTTGTGGCAACTGGCCGACGAGGCGCGCGGTTTCCTTGTAGTGGAGATGAACGCAGGCCAGATGGTCGAAGACGTGCGGCTGGCAGTGGGCGGGCAAGCGCCTGTCAAATTCCTGGGCCGGATGGGCGGCGTGGTGCCTATGCCCGATGAAATTCTGGATGCGATCCAGAAGCTGGATAAAGCCACGCGGCCTCGCCCGGTCATCGGGACGATTGAAGGCCCTGTCGCGCCGCTGCGCCATCCCATCTCGGTGAATTAGCGTCCGTTGATTTGCGCCTGTCAGCGTAAATTCGCGGATAAGACTCTGATGAACTATGATCGCTGAACAACTGACCGAAGAGATCGTGGCTGACCGCCCTCAGGCGCTCAGCACGGCGGACACGCATTATTGTCCCGGCTGCACGCACGGCATCGCGCACCGCCTGATCGCCGAGGTGATCGACGAACTGGCGATTCGCGAGCGCACCATCATGGTTGTGCCGGTGGGCTGCTCGGTGTTTGCGGACAAATACTTCGAGGTCGATGCCGTAGTGGCTCCGCATGGACGAGCACCCGCCGTGGCGACCGGTCTGAAGCGCGTCCAACCCGATAAGGTTATATTCGCTTACCAGGGCGACGGCGACCTGGCCTCTATCGGCACCGCCGAGATCATCCATGCGGCCGCGCGCGGAGAGAACATCACGGTGGTTTTCATCAACAACGCCGTTTATGGCATGACCGGCGGGCAGATGGCGCCTACCAGTCTGGTCGGCATGAAGACGACCTCGTCGCCGTTCGGTCGCGACCTAAAAACGATGGGCGCTCCGCTGCACATGAGCGAGCTCATTGCGCAGGTGGCGGGCGCGACATTCGTGTCGCGGCGCAGCCTGCACAGCCCCGCGGAAATCCGCAAAGCCAAGAAAGCCATCCGCCGCGCCTTTGAAGTGCAATTGAACGGGCAGGGTTTCTCGATGGTGGAACTGCTGTCAAGTTGTCCTACCAACTGGGATATGAAACCGGTGGAGGCCCTGCGCTGGATCGAGACGCATATGGTGCCGGTATTCCCGCTGGGCGATCTCAAGAGCATCACGCCGAAGAACGGCCTAAGAGGAATATAGGGATAGTAACCACGGATTACACCGATGACACGGATGAATCCTTACTGAATCATCTGTGCAATTGGTTTAAGCAGCGGTTGTGAATCTGGGGTAAGACTATGCAACACGATGTTGTTTTCAGCGGATTCGGCGGCCAGGGCGTCCTGTTCTGCGGGCAGTTACTGGCTTATGCGGCGATGGACAGCGGACTGCACGTGACATGGTTCCCCTCATACGGGCCGGAGATGCGCGGCGGCACGGCTAACTGCACCCTGGTCGTCTCTGACGACGAAATAGGCTCGCCGCTGGTGCGGCATCCCTCTTGCGCGCTGGCATTCAATAATCCATCGGCGGAGAAATATGAAGCACTGACGGAGCCGGGCGGGCTGCTTATCCATAACGCGTCACTGGTTTCTCATACCTTCACGCGCACGGACATCCGCGCTGTGCCGATCCACGCCAGCGAAGTGGCGGCCGAACTGGGCAACCCGCGGTTGCTGAACATGGTGATGCTGGGAGCGCTGCTGCAACTCACCGGCGTGCTGCCGATCGATGCGGTGGAATCTGCGCTGGAAGCGCACATGTCCACGCGCCGACCCGAACTTCTGGCGCTGAACAAGCAGGCGTTGCGGCGCGGCATGTCGCTGGCCGAGCTTGCAGCGGCGTAAAAACACGCAGACGCGAATCTCCATGAAGACTCCCGGTTTTTCGCAAAAACCGGGAGTCTGTTACAACTTCACCATGTCGCCGCCATCGCCCATCAAACTCGCTGCTCCGCTCCGTCTGCTTCTGATTGCCTGCACGGCCGCCTGGGTGCTTGTCCTGTTCGTCAAACCCGACAGCGGACACGCCGGCATCAACTACTACTACCGCGCCCGCTTCCTGGATATGGTCAACGGCACGGCCTGGAATCCCTTCGTATCCCGCGCCCTGCTGCCTGCGACCGTGCGCGCCGTCACGGCCGCGATCCCTCAGAATTTGCAACACGGTGTCGGCAACGTCGTCACGCGCGACGCATCGCTGAGCGCGGCGTTCGAGACATTGGGGTGGGAGACGTCGGCAGCAACAACCTATCTCGTC
>JAMCQN010000132.1 GCA_023382055.1 Chloroflexota bacterium | reverse complement strand
CTTTCAAATCGAGGAACCCATCCATGATCTGTTACCCATTTTTGTTCAAAATCGCACACGATGTCGTGACTACTTGCCCGGTTAGAAAAGTGACGAAAAACCGCACACGATGTCGTGACTATTGAGATCTAATCTCTAATCTCTTCCCTCCATTCCGCCCAATTTGCGTTACACTATTTGCGTGGATAACCGCAGGGACCCTGCGCAGGGGAACGCATTCACCAAATGGCTGCAGCGCGAGTTGGATGCGCGCCGCTGGCAGCCCAAGGATCTGGCGGATGCGGCGGGTGTCAGCTTGAACCAGGTGTTGCTGGTGTTGAAACACGAGCGCAATCCGGGGGACAAGTTTCTACGCGGCACAGCGGCGGCATTCGGGATGCCCCAGGAGACGATCTTTCGCCTGGCCGGCCTGCTGACCGATGGGGAGATAGACGATGTCAAAGAAGACGAGGCGGCACGCAAAATCAAACAGCTTCTCGCTGCGCTTGACCCGCAGGGGCGCGAGCGCGCCATCCGCCTTCTGGAGCAATATGTCCGCGATCATGCAGCATCTGCGGCTGGAGCATATCCTGCGAACCGCCAGGCATAGCCGCCTGACGACCCAACTGCTGGAACTGTTGATCGAAGCGAACCCGGTAGAGGCGCACGCCTTGGGGCTTGACCCGCGCGCCTATGCCAACATCCCACAACGTTGGATTCACCGTGATGCAAGCGGCGCCGTGCGTATGATTGTCATCGGGGGTTAAACGAGCGTAGGCGCAACTCCTACACATAACGACTGGGTTGTGGTAATGCGATTCCGTGCTACGTTAATTAGAAATCTATTAGGGGAGGATTAGATATGCTTCGCAAGAAGATCGGTCGCTTATTGTTCGTCGTGCTCATGGGGGTATTTGTTTTAGGTTCAGTCATGCCGACCCAGGCGCAGGATAGCGGTGCAGCCCGGGTGAAGAGGATCTACGTCGTGCTGAGCCAGCAGCGCTTGTATGCTTACAGCGGCAGCATCCTGGTGAAATCGATGCCGGTGAACGCGCGCGGCACTGCGCGAGGGACGTTCTCTGTTCGCGACCATTACTACATTGCCCCATCTATCTATCGCGGCTGGCGTCTGCCATACTGGCTGGGCATCTACTATGTGGGGCGCGTCGAGAACGGCATCCACGGTCCGGAGTACCTCGCCAACGGCAGGATGGCTTACAACTCGCTGGGCTGCGTGGTGATCCTCAACGTGGCGAATGCGCGCTGGTTGTATAGCTGGGCGCGCAACGGCACACCGGTCATCATCCGGTAGCGCCGCTAACCTTCCGGCAACCTTGCGAAGGGTTTGCAACCTTCGCAAGGTTGCCGGTGTACTACCCGCAATCCGCCCCATCGCGAAGCGGGCAGTTGCTTTTGCGGCGCTGTCCGTGCGGGGAATTGCTGCGCCGCGGCAGCAACCAGTGCGTTGTTTACGCCGCGCCCCTCGGCATGACAGTTGATGTGTTGCCAATTACCTCCTGCCTCGTGCATCCAGCCTCTGATTCCCAATCTCCATTCTCTAATCTCTAATCTCCATTCTCCAGCCCCTCTATAATCGACGTACATGTGGAACGAATACTTCACGCCCGCGACGCTGGATGAAGCGTTGGCGTTGCTGGCGCAGCATGCGCCGGATGCGCGCATCATCGCGGGCGGCACCGATCTCGTCATCGAACTGGAGCGCGGCGTGCGCCGCAACCGTACGCTGATCGATATCTCGCGCCTGCCCGGGCTGGACGACATCCGCCTGGACGACGCGGGCTGGATTCACCTCGGCCCGCTGGTCACGCACAACGATGTGGTCGCATCGGCGCTGTGCGTCGAGCGCGCCTTCCCGCTGGCGCGCGCGTGCCGCGAGGTGGGCGCGCCGCAGATTCGCAACCGCGCCACCATCGCCGGCAACCTGATCACCGCCTCGCCGGCCAATGACACCATCACGCCGCTGATGGCGCTGGGCGCGCGCGTGACGCTGCGCTCGCGGCGCGGAGAGCGCGACGTGGCGCTGGCGGATTTCTACACCGGCGTGCGCCGCACCGTCATGGCGCCCGACGAAGTACTGGTTGATATTGCCTTCCCGGCGCTGGAACCGGCGCAATGCGGGACGTTTATCAAACTGGGTCTGCGCCGCGCGCAGGCGATCAGCGTGGTGAATTGCGCGGTCGTGCTGACGTTCAAGTCCGGCGAGACGCGCACTTCGCCGATTGAGCGCGCAGCTATTGCATTGGGCGCGGTGACGCCGGTGATCATACGCGCCGCCGATACCGAAGCCGCGCTGGTCGGCCATGCGCTCGACGCGCAACTGATCGAGCGCGCCGCAAGGCTGGCGCAAGGGGCGGCCAGACCGATCGACGATATACGCGCCAGCGCCGCCTATCGCCGCGACATGGTCGGCGTGCTTGTCGCGCGCGCATTGACGCAGTTGATGGCGGGCGAAGAGCGCGCGGACTGGCACGCGGCGCCGGCGCTGCTCGTCACCCCCGCCTCCTCCGCTTCCGTTCTCCCTGGCTCCTCTGCTCCTCCGCTCCCCGTCTCCCCAGCACGGATATGGCTGAAAGTAAACGGGCGCGAATACACGGTGGATAACCCCGAGGCGCACGATAAGACGCTGCTGCGGCTGTTGCGCGAGGATTGCGGTCTGATCGGCACGAAAGAAGGTTGCGCCGAAGGCGAGTGCGGCGCATGCACGGTCATCATGGACGGCAAGGCGGTCATGGCGTGCCTGGTGCCGGCGCCGCGCGCGTACGGCGCGTCTATCATCACCATCGAGGGTCTGGCTCACGGCGGCCGTCTGCACCCGCTGCAGCAGACCTTCATCGACGAAGGCGCGGTGCAATGCGGTTACTGCACACCGGGCTTCATCATGTCGGGCGCGGCGCTGCTGCAGGAGCACCCGCACCCGGACGAGGCGCAAATTAAGGAAAGCATCAGCGGCAATCTGTGCCGCTGCACGGGCTACTACAAAATTCTCAGCGCCTTCCGCAAAGCGGCGGCGGGCGCAACCAGCGAAACGAATGAAACGCACATGGGTGTATTAGCAGGAATGAATGAACGAAACAATGAATGACGCCGCAGCCGGCGACGACCACGACATGAACGAATCTCCGGCGCAGCCCGCTTTTCCGCCGGGGCATCGCTCCGGCTACGTGGCAGTGGTCGGCAAACCCAACGTGGGCAAATCGACGCTGGTGAACGCGCTGGTGGGGCACAAAGTCGCCATCGTGTCTTCCAAGCCGCAAACCACGCGCCGGCGCATCATGGGCATCCTCACGCGCGAAGATGCGCAGGTGATCTTCGTCGATACGCCCGGCATCCATGACCCCAGGTCCGCGCTGAACAAATACATGATGCGCGAAGTGGAGAACGCGCTGGGCGATTGCGACGCGATCCTGTTCGTCGTGGACGTGAGCAGACCGCCCGATGAGGCCGATCTGGTCGTGATGGAGCGCATCCGGGCCCTGCCGCAACCCAAGCTGATGGCGCTCAACAAGGCCGACATCGTCAAGCCGGTGAAACTCGGCGAGCATACGCAGATGTATCACGCGCTGTTCGGCAGCGAGGCGTCGATGCTCACGTCCGGCCTGGACGTGCGGCAGGAGAACCTCGATGAGTTGATGGCGCTGTTGGTCAATGCCCTGCCTGAAGGGCCGGAGTTCTACCCGCCCGAGCAATACACCGACCAGCCGGAGAAGATGCTGGCGGCCGAGTTGATCCGCGAGCAGGCGCTGCGTTTCCTGGAGCAGGAAGTGCCGCACGCCGTGGCCGTGTCGGTGGACGAGTTCGCCCAGCGCCCCAACCATACCCTCTACATCGCAGCCACCGTGTTTGTGGAGCGAGACACACAGAAAGGCATCCTGATCGGCAAAGGCGGGGGGATGCTCAAGAAGATCGGCATGGAGTCGCGCCGCGAAATCGAACGCATGCTGGACACGCGCGTCTATCTGGAATTGTGGGTGAAGGTGCGCGAGGCATGGCGGAAGGACGAAGGCGCCGTGAGCGACTTCCTGGGAGCGCTTGAATGAACCGGCTGCATCTGCGTTATTTCCTGTTCGCACTCGCCGGCACTTTCATCTGTTCGATTATCGTGGGCGGGTTGCTGATCTCGCTATTGGCCAGCCTGGTCGGCGCGGCGTACATCGGCGGCTGGTGGGCCAACCTGGCCGCCGCCGGCGCGGTGGCGATCATGGCAGGACGCAAGGTAGCTTCGATCTATGAAGACCCGCGACTGGGGCGCATCGCAGGCGCCGCGGCGGGCATCTGGGTGGGTCTGGGCGCGGCGCTGGGGCAGTTCTTCTTCGGCATCTTCGTCACGAACGTCTATCAGGGCGACGTGCGCATCGGGCTGAACTTGGTCTTCATGGCGGTCAGCTTCATCATCGGCCTGATCGCCGCCACGATCGCGGGCCGCGAGTCCGCGCATCCGCCGGAGGAAGAGGAGGCCTGAAGAGCGGAGGAGAAGAGGAGAAGAGGAGCAGAGGCAGGAGGCTAGAAGCTAGAAGTCAGAAGTCAGATGACAGAAGTCGGAAGTCAGATGACAGAAGTCAGAAATCGGAAGCCGGAAACCAGAGCATGACGTTTGTTGGAAAAAATTGCTCGAGTAATCCGCCAATCTCCAATCTCTAATCTCTACTCTCCAATCTCCATCATCATGCCAACCAGACGCAGCGCGACGGGCGCATTAGGCGAGAGGATCGCCGCCGACTATCTGAGCGGGCGCGGTTACGCCATCCGCGCGCGCAACTGGCGGCATGGCCACGGCGAACTGGACATCGTCGCCGAACGCGGCGGTGAGATCGTATTCGTGGAGGTGCGTGCGCGCCGCAACGATGCGTTCGGCGCGCCGCAGGAGTCCGTGCTGGCGCGCAAGCAGGCCAAGCTGATCGAGACCGCGCAGGCTTACCTCGAAACCCACGACCTGACGGACGCGCAGTGGCAGATCGACGTGATCGCCATCGAACTCGATCAGTCTGACACGCTGCTGCATCTCGACCACATCGAGTGCGCCATCTCACAACCATGAACGGCCGCGCGCGCCGGCCAGCCGGACCAAACCTCACAGGTCTGCCAGACCTGTGAGGTTTTTTGTTTTATTTCCTCTTGCCCTGCGGCTGTTTCTCCACCTTGGCCCAGGTGTCCTTCAGCGTCATCGTGCGGTTGAACACCAGCTTGCCCGGCGCGGCGTCGGGGTCAACGCAGAAGTAGCCCTGGCGCAGGAATTGGTAGCGCGCGCCGGCCGGCCGGACCAAACCTCACAGGTCTGCCAGACCTGTGAGGTTTTTTGTTTTATTTCCTCTTGCCCTGCGGCTGGTTGGCATGATGATGGAGATTGGAGAGTAGAGATTAGAGATTGGA
>JAMCQN010000191.1 GCA_023382055.1 Chloroflexota bacterium | reverse complement strand
AATTGGTAAGCGCCGATTGCCTGCGCATGTCGCTCGATCTGGCGCGCAAGCACGGCGCGGGCATTCAGATGCACTGCGTGGAGACGCGCTTTCAGGACTACTGCATCCGGCGCTCGCACGAGGGACGCACGGTTATCCACTGGATGCACGACGAAGGCGTACTCGGCTCCGATGTCAGCCTGCCGCACTCGGTGTGGATCCGCAGCGAGGCCGACCTGACGCGGCTGGCTGAGAGCGGCGCGATCCCGGTGCACAATCCGGCCGCCAACCTCAAGCTGGGCAGCGGTCTGATGCCGATGCGCGAGATGCTGGATCGCGGCATCACGGTCGCGCTGGGCGTGGACGGCGCCTGCAGCAACGACAACCAGAATCTGTTCGAGACGGTGAAGCTGGCTGCGCTCATCCACAACCTGAAGCATCACGACCCCAGGACATGGATCAGCGCGCGCGAAGCGGTCGAGGCCGCCACGCTGGGCGGCGCCGCCGTCATGCTGATGAAAGACGAATTGGGTGAGTTGAAGCCCGGCAAGCTGGCCGATATCGTCCTGCTGGACGAGCGCAGCCCGGCCATCTCGCCGATGAACGATGCCTATGGGCTGCTGGCGTATTGCGAGACGGGCGGATCAGTGGCGCACGTGATCGTGAACGGCGAGATCGTAGTTCGGGACCGCAAGATCGTGACATTCGATGCGGCGGCTATCGAGCAGGAATTCCGCGCGCGGGTGGACAGTTTCCCATTCCGCGGCGCGCTGACCGCCAGGGCGAAACAGGATATCGCCGACATCACGGCCTTCTGGCGGCATGTCATGGATCGCGTGATGAGAGGGGAATAAGCACATGGATGACGAGCGCAACGCGCAGGACCGCATCGCCGGCGATTTGTTGAATATGGGGCTGCGACCCGGCGGCGTCGCCCTGGCGCACTCGTCGCTGTCGTCGCTGGGGCGCGTGCCCGGCAGCGCGGAGACGGTCATCCGCGGCCTGCTGCAGGCGCTGGGTCCGCAAGGCACGCTGCTGATGCCGGCGCTGAGTTACGAGCACGCCAACGCCGCACACCCGCGCTTCGACGTGCTGGGCACGCCATCCAACGTGGGGATCATCCCGGAGACGTTCCGCGCCCGCCCCGGCACGCTGCGCAGCGTGTGCCCCACGCACTCGGTGTGCGGCACTGGTCCGCTGGCTGCTGAAATGCTGAGCGAACACCACCTGGACGATACGCCGTGCGGCCCGCACTCGCCATTCCGCAAGCTGCCCGAACACGACGGCCAGATCGTCTTCCTGGGCTGCGGGTTGCGACCCAACACGTCGATGCACAGCGTGGAGGAAGTCGTCGTTCCGCCGTACCTATTCGGTCGCATGATCACCTATGAGGTGGTTTGGCCGGACGCGATGCATCGCGCGCAGGACTGCCGCAGCCATGACTTCGCCGGTTGGGCGCAACGCTATGACCGTATTGATCGGTTGCTGCCCGCTGGGGCGCTTCACAGCGGCATGGTGATGGCGGCGCAGGTCTTCATTGTCGAGACGCGCCCGATGTGGGAGGTTGCGCTGGCGGCCTATCGCAGCGACCCACTCTACTTCGTCGAGCCGCGCGGCGCTTAAGACCCTATCCCGCGCATGTCTGACTTCTAGTAGAAGTCGGACATGTGGGCGCCGGTCTCCGTGATGACGGCATCCAGCAGGATGTCGTGCGGCTCGCGCGGAGACGCACTTCCGATCTGCAGATCGAACGCCAGCCCGATTTTCTGCGCGCGCACGCGACTCAACAGCCGGTCGTAGTAGCCTGCCCCGTAACCCAGCCGCAGCCAGCCAGTCGCCTGCGTTTGATTGACATCGACCGGGGCGAATGCGAGCAGCGGCACGAGCACGAGGTCTATAGAGGACGAGTCAACCGGGCGCGACACGAGCGGAATGCGCAGCCCGAACCCGCTGATCTTATAGGCGTCGTCGGCCAGCGTGTCGATCTCGCAACTGGCCGTCTCGTCGCGGTTGCGCTTGAAAACCGGGATGGCGACGCGCTTGCCGTGCGCCAGCGCGTGCTCGATGATGGGGCGCGTGTCCAGTTCACTGCGGATTGAGAGAAAGCAATGCAGCACAGTTGCAGACTGGTAACTCGGCAACTCGATGATATGTCTGCAAACCGCCTCGCTCCAGGCGGCGCGCTGCTCCGGTGTCGCTGCGTCGCGTCGTTCGGCCATGTGCGCGCGCAATGCCGTCTTAATCTCCGCCGGTGTGGGGGCTGTGAGCGGCTGCATGTTCATGCGTGTGTTTATACCTTCTTCAGACCGCTGATGCTGGCGGACAACCGCTTCGTCTTGCCGTCGTCGAAGGAAACCTCGACCTCTTCGTCATCGCGCTGGCGCACGCTGCGCAACACGATTCCTTCGCCGAACTTCTGGTGGTAGACGCGGTCGCCCGCCTTGAACTCAGTCGTCAGGCTGTAGTTTGACAGCGGCGCGCGGACGATGCTTTTCCACGACGTAATCTCCGCCTGCACCTCGGCATTCTTGCGGCTCTTGCCGTCCAGCAGGTCGCGGGGCAGGTCGTCCAGGAAACGCGAGGGGCTGGTCACGTCGCTCGCGCCCCACATGCCGCGCCGGAACGCGCGCAGCAGATACAGCCGCTCCTTGGCGCGCGTGATGCCGACATACAGCAGGCGGCGTTCCTCGGCCATTTCCTCGGGGTCGTCGAAGCTGCGGCTGTGCGGCAGGATGCCGTCCTCCAGCCCGACGATAAACACGCAGCGGAATTCCAGCCCTTTGGCGGCGTGCAGCGTGAGCAGCACCGGCGCATTGGCGGTTTCTTCCAGGTTGTCGGACTCGCTCACCAGCGCCACGTCGTTGAGGAAGTCGCTCAACGGCGCATCGCCGCCGGCTTCAGCCACGCTGCGCAGTTCCAGCACGTTGGCCCAGCGGTCGGCGCCTTCTTCCGTGCCGTCCTGGATGAAATCGCGATAGCCGCTGGCGGCGAGGATGTGTTCGAACAACTGCCCGACGTTCAATTCGTCGCGCAGGCGCACCCACTGCTGCCACAGCGACGAGAAATCGGCCAGCGCCCTGGCGGAACGCCCGGCCAGTTTGCCCTGCTTCAACACCTCCAGGCTGGTCATCCCGTTGGCGCGCGCGGTTTCATCCAGTATGGCGAAGGTCTTCTCGCCGATCCCGCGCGGGGGCACGTTGATGATGCGCTGCAGGCTGATCGAGTCGGCCGGGTTGTTGACGATGCGCAGATAGGCCAGCACGTCCTTGACCTCTTTGCGCGCATAGAAGCGCGTGGCGCCCACCAGCTTATAGGGCATGCCCGCGCGCACGAACGCGTCTTCGATGGCGCGCGATTGCGCGTTGGTGCGGTACATCACGGCGATGTCGCCCGCTTGCGCGGCTTGCTGGCCGATCAACTCGTTGATCGTGTCGATGACGTACTGGGCTTCCTCGTCGGCGTTGAATAACTCGCGCACGACGACCTTCGGCCCCTGGCCGCGCTCGGTGAACAGCTTGATGTGTTTGCGATTGGGGTTCTTTTTGATCACCGCCATCGCCGAGTCAAGGATGGTCTGCGTCGAGCGGTAGTTCTGATCGAGCGCGACCATGGTCAAGTCGGCGTGGTCGTCGCTCAGGCGCTTCACGTTGCGGTAATCGGCGCCGCGCCACTTGTAGATGCTTTGATCGGGGTCGCCCACGCAGAACAGGTTGTGGTGTTTCCCGGCGATCAGGTTCACCAGCGTGTACTGCGCGATATTGGTGTCCTGGAATTCGTCCACCAGGACGTGCAGGTAACGCTCCTGCATCTTGTCGCGCACGCCCTGGTTCTGCTGCAGCAGGCGCACCGATTCCATCAGCAGGTCGTCGAAATCGAGCGCATTGTTGGCGCGCAGGATGGCGTTGTATTTCTCGTACACGCGCCGGGTGATCTCGTTGAAGTAGGTGTCCGGTTTGAAGTCCTCCGGCCAGATCAGTTCGTTTTTGGACGCGCCGATGGCGTGGTGAATGGCGCCGGGCTTGTACTTCTTCTCGTCCAGATTCAACTCGCTGAGCGCCGCCTTGACCACGTTGAGCTGGTCGTCGGCGTCGTAGATGGTGAAGTCGCGGTCGACGCCGATCAGAGCCGCTTCGCGCCGCAGGATGCGCGCGCAGATGCTGTGGAACGTGCCCAGCATCAAGTCGCTGGCGCGCGCCACGCCGACCATGCGGTTCAGACGCTCGCGCATCTCGCGCGCAGCCTTGTTGGTGAAAGTGACCGCCATGATGCGGTACGGGTAAACCTGGCGCACTTCCAGCAGATAGGCGACCCGGCTGGTGAGTACGCGCGTCTTGCCGCTGCCCGGGCCGGCGATCACCAGCACCACACCGTCCTTAACCTCGACGGCTTTACGCTGGGCGGGATTGAGATTATCGAATAACTTGGCTTCCATACGCGCTCCCGTTATACCACGTTGGCGCGCGCCGCCTCTGCACGCCCACGGTGAGCCGCTACAAACCCATTGAGCATTCGCTACGCATCCCCGTCGTCGGCATAGACTCGTCGGCATAGACTCCCGGAATCTCGAAGATTCCGGGAGTCTGGATTCTCGTAACTCATTTCGCCAACAGTCAAAATGAGCCTGGCGGCACACCGCAAGGCATGAAAACAGCCTGCCTATTTTCATATCAGAATCGGGACGGGGTCGGGAGCCGCGGAGCGTCGATGGCAATTCAGGCGACTTACCTGGAAAAATAAAATAGCCGGCGCTCACGCGCCGGCTGTTACTGAGTCGCGTCGCCGGTTGATTGCCGGTTTATTTCAGCTTGAACGATTGCAGATATTTATCCGCGTCGGCGGTGGGTATCTGGTCTTTCATCCCCACCACGATGATCTGGTACAGCCGGTTTTTCACCAGGTAGATGCGCCCGCGCACGCTGCCGTCGCCGGGGTTTTTGATTTTGCCCTCGGCGCTGAAATCCTTGCCCGGGTTGCCGCTCAGCGTTATATCCTGCGACGAGAGGATTGTACCGCTGATGTTGGTCACGGCGCCGTTCATCGCGCCATCCAGCACTTTCGCGGGATCGGCCTGGCTCATCATAGCCGCGGGGTAATCCGAAAAACTGACCAGATAGGCCGATGTGCCCACCTGGGCCGTGTACAGGTACAAATCGATTTTACCGGCGGCGGTGTCCACCGACTGTGACGATTCCTTTGGCGTGGCCGGCATGGTCACGGTGAACTTGCCTTTGTCCGAGCTGAAATCCTGCCAGCTTGGCGCCGCGCCGCCGCACGCAACCAGCAGGAAAGCGCACACGAGCACGAGCGAGATAGTTTTAGCTTTCATCAACACCGGCGATAGGGCGTTGCAGGAGTACCCGTATGAGAGCGCGGAGACCACCGCCTCGCGCCTGCTGGTGAGCATCGCGGCCC
>JAMCQN010000205.1 GCA_023382055.1 Chloroflexota bacterium | reverse complement strand
CGTAGCGGAGATCAAAGCCTACCAGTGGGCGAGTTACGAAGAGGCGTGCAGACTCATCACATTCAGCGAGAGCCGTCGCATACTCAATGAGGCACAAGAGTATCTGACAGGACACTCGGAGGCAATTGAGGCAATGCTATAAGTTGCGATGTCAGACAATGCGGAGCAGTGTGACATCTCGAGCGCTTAGTCCAGCAGACGTACGTCGACCGTCGTTCCGGCGGCCAGGCGATCCACGCCGATCGGCGCACAGACCAGCCCGCTGGCGCGCACCAGGCTGAATATCAGATTGCTCTTTGTGGCGACCGGCTCTGCGCTCCATGCCGGAGCCGTCCCGTGTAGCTGCCCTTCCGCTGTTTGCGACAGGTTGACCGGGAACCAGTGCTCCAGGTTGCCTGGTGACTTTACGTCTTTGCTCAACACCGCGCTGATGCGACCAGGCTGCAGGGCTGCGGCATGTTGCAGCCGCCATAATGTCGGCGCCACGAACAAGCTGGCGGTGACGTAGGCGCTGACCGGGTTACCTGGCAGGCCGAAGACCGGCCGGCCATCGGCGACGGCGAACAGCGTCGGCTTACCGGGGCGGAAGGCGATTCCGTGCACCAGGATGCCGGGCTTGCCCATGCCGTCCACGACATCGGGCGTGAAATCCCGTTCACTGACCGAACTGCCGGCCATGAACACCACCATGTCGGCTTCCTGCATGGCCCGTGCAGCGGCTTCCTCGAATGCAGATCGGCTGTCGGGCAGAATGCCGTAATCCAGGGCAACACCGCCGTTGCGCTCGATCAACACTGCCAGCATCGGCGTATTGATATTGCGCACCTGTCCAGGTTGTGTCTCAACTTCGGCAGGCACAACCTCGTCGCCGCTGGCGATCAACGCCACGCGCGGCTTGCAGTACACCTCCACCTCGGTCATCCCGATGGACAGCAGGCCGCCGATCTCCGGCTCGCGCAAACGCGTCCCGGCGCGCATCACGACTTCGCCCTGCTGGACATCCTCGCCCTGCCGGATGGTATTGTCTCCGGGCGACGCCTGCGTCTGCGTCTGTATCTTACCCAGCCCGGACTGGTCGAGGAATTTCACCTGCTCGACCATGACGACGGCGTCCGCACCTTCGGGGACATTGCCGCCGGTGTGAATCAGAGCCGCGTCGCCGAGTTTTATGCGCAGGCGGGTGAGTTCGCCCATGCGCACCTCGCCGATCACGCGCAACACACCTGGAGTGGAACCCGCGCGCACGGCGTAGCCATCGACCGTACTGCGGCGAAACTCCGGTAAAGGTATAGGCGACGCCACATCGCGCGCCAGAACGCGGTTGCGCGCCGAAGCAGTCGGCACGACCTCGGTCTGCGCGGACGACCGCGACGCCTCGAGCGCGCCGTTCAGTTTGGCCAGCGCATCCGCGGGTGACAGCAGATCAAATGTACGCACGTCTATCTCATCACAATGCCAACAGCGCTGAGCAGGTTAGTAACGCTCGCGTTCATGGCGGTGAAGAACGGCAGGGAGTACAGGCCGATATAGAAGATAATACCGAGCAGCGGCACCACGGTTGCCACCTCGCGCCAGTTCAGGTCGATCAACTTATCGTTGGCGGCGTTGCGGCTCTCGCCCAGGAAGATTTTCTGGTAGAAGGTCAGCAGATAGACGGCGCTCAGGATCATGCCGCATGCGGCAAAGGCGGTCCAGTATTGCGGATATTGAATGACGGTTGACTGGAACGCACCCTGCAGGATAACGAACTCGCCGACAAAGCCGTTCAACGCCGGCAACCCGACCGAACTCAGCACAAATAACAGCGCCAGGGTGCCGTACAGGGGCATCTTGCCCCAGATGCCGCCGAAGGCCGCCATCTCGCGCGTGTGGCGGCGCTCATACAGAAAGCCCACAATCAGGAACAGGCCGCCCGTGCTGATGCCGTGGTTGACCATCTGCAGCAGCGCGCCCTGCACGCCCAACTGATTCAGGCTGAAAATGCCCAGCACGATATAACCCATATGGCTGATTGACGAATACGCTACCAACCGCTTGGCATCCGTCTGCGCAAAGGCGACGATAGCGCCATAGATGATTCCGATGACGCCCAGCACCATCATCAGCGGGGCTAACAGCCGGCTGGCATCGGGGAAAAGCGCCAGGTTGAAGCGGATCAGGCCATAAGCGCCCATCTTTAGCAGAACCGCCGCCAGGATGACCGATCCCGGTGTAGGCGCTTCCGTATGCGCGTCGGGCAGCCACGAGTGGAACGGGAACAGCGGCACCTTAATCGCAAACGCAATCGCAAAGGCCAGGAACAATGGCACACTGGCAGCCCACTGGCCGTTTTTGACGACCAGCGCCTCAAGGTCAAATGTTCCGCCATTGATGCCCAGGAACAGGATCGCAAGCAGCATCAACACGCTGCCGGCCATCGTGAAGACGAAGAACTTCATCGACGCGTAGATGCGCCGCTCGCCGCCCCACACGCCGATGATGAAGTACATGGGAACCAGCGCGAACTCCCAGAACACGTAGAACAGGAACATGTCGAGCGACAGAAACACGCCAAGGGTGCTCACCTCCATCAGCAGGACCAGGGCATAATATTCCTTCAGCCGATCGTGCACCGCCCCTTCCGATGCCCACAGCGCAATGGGGAAGATGAACGTGGTGAGCAGCAGCATCCAGATGCTGATGCCATCCACGCCAAGCTTGTAACCGATGCCATATTGCGGTATCCACTGGTAGGACTCGACGAACTGGTATCCTGCCTGTGTCGTATTGAAGTCCATCAATATGACCAACGAGGCCACAAAAGTCAACAGGGATATGCCCAGTGCGGTCCAGCGGATAAGCGATGTGGAGGCGCGCGGCAGCAATGCGATCAGCAGCGCGCCGAACAGTGGGAGGAAAATTATGAATGAAAGCATGTTGTCTCGCTAAACCAGGTTGCGCTTGAAAAAATCCGGTGCCATCTGCCACGCATCTTTGGCAGATGCTTCGTGGTAGGCGCCATGGGTGTTGTTCAGAAAGGCGTGGCCCGCTCCGGAATAGACTTTGACCGTAATCTGTTTGCCGGCTTCGGCAAACGACTTCTCGATCTGGTGAATCTGCTCCGGCGGGATGCCTTTGTCCAGTTCGCCATAAACGGCCAGCAGCGGCGCGCTGACCTTGCTCAAGTCTTCCTGCTTCGGGTCATAGCCGGCGCCGTACCAGGGCGAGACGGCTGCCAGATGCGGGTAGCGGCTGGCCATCTTATACGTCAGCAGACCGCCCATGCAGAATCCCATCAAGCCGAGGTTCTTCGGCTGAACGCGCGCATCGTTGCGCAGGTATTCCAGCGCCATTTGAATCTCGCCCAGCGCCCGGTCGATATTGGAGCGCACCAGCATCATGAGCTTGAGCGCGTCATCGGGCTCTGTAGCGATCTGACCATGATACAGGTCCGGCACGAGCACGATGTAGCCTTGAGCAGCCAGCTTTTGCGCCAGATCGCGAATATGCGGCTCGATCCCCCGCCACTCTTGTATCAGGACGATGCCGGGGTAGTTGGCCGCGTCATCGGGTCGAACCAGGTAACCGCGCGGTCCTGTTCCGCTTGCGTCCGTAAATACAGTTTCAGCTTTCACTATCATCGCAAAACCCTCATCTCACTACTCAGTGCGCCGCTGCGCTCCACAGGAAATACGCCACTATCACGACCACGCCCAGCAGCATCATCATGCCGTATGACCTCACCAGACCGTTCTGGATACGCCGGAGCGCGCCGGAGGTGTTGCGAACCAGCACAGCCGTACCGTTCACAAGGCCGTCGATGCCGCCGATGTCAAACACGCGCGCCAGGAAACTGCTGGCCGCATAGAACAACTTCACGATGACTGCCTGGTAGAGCGCGTCGATGAGCCAGGCGCGCTTCAGGAAGATGTACAGCGGACCCATTCCCGCCAGCGGGTCGACATCGCTGGGTTTTTTGAAGGCGCTTCGATAGACGTACCAGGCGCCCAGCAACGCTGCAACCGACAACAGTGTAAACAGCCCTGCGACGCCAATCTGGAATGCCTCGACCTCATAGCCGCCAATAGCCGGGCCAAGCCAGACGCCCAGCGTGCCCACGCCAGGCAGGTTCAGCACGCCGGCAATTGCAGCGAGTACAGCCAGCACGATCAGCGGAATCGTCATGAGCGGAGCCGATTCGGCGGCATGCTCTGCATTGCCCGTGCGCGGCTGCCCGAAGAACACCATCACCAGTTGTCGACCGATATAAAACGCCGTGAACACCGCGGCGATACCCAGCAGTCCGAAGACAAGCGGGTTATGCTGCATCGCTGCGGCGACAATCTCGTCCTTGGAGAAGAAACCTGCAAACGGCGGAACGCCGGACAGCGCCAGCCCGCCGATGACATAGACGATAAAGGTGACCGGCATTTTGTGCCGCAGACCGCCCATATTCCGCATATCCTGCGCATCAACCGCATGCGCATCGGCTGCACCGGCGGACTTGCTGAGGTGCTCCATGCCGTGAATCACGCTGCCTGCGGCCAGGAACAAGAGCGCCTTGAAAAAAGCATGTGTCGCCAGGTGGAAGATGCTGGCCGCATAGGCTCCCAGGCCGGCCGCCGCCACCATGAAGCCGAGCTGGCTGACCGTCGAATAAGCCAGAACCTTCTTGATGTCATACTGAGTCAGTGCGATGCTGCCGGCGACAAAAGCCGTCAGACCGCCGATGAGCGCGACGACATCCTGCGTCGCCGGCGCAGCGGTGTAGAGCACATGCGCGCGCGTCATCATATAAATACCGGCCGTGACCATCGTGGCCGCATGAATCAGGGCGGATACCGGCGTCGGGCCAGCCATGGCGTCGGGCAGCCACACAAACAGCGGTATCTGCGCGCTCTTGCCGACAGCCCCGACGAACAGCAGCAGAGTGATGGCAACGATGACGGGCGAATTCAGCGCGCTCATCGCCATGACTTTGCCAAATACGTCGGTAAAGGTCAGCGTGCCAAAGGTGGCGAAAATCAGCAGGATACCCAGGATGAAACCCACGTCGCCGATGCGGTTAACGACGAACGCCTTGCGGCCGGCTTCCGCGTTTTTGACGTTGCTGAACCAGAAACCGATCAGCAGGTACGAACACAGACCTACAAGTTCCCAGCCGACGAACATCAGCAGGAAGCTATCGGCCATCACCAGCACCAGCATGGATGCGATGAATAGGTTCATATAAACGAAGAATCGCTGGAAGCGCGGGTCGCCGTGCATATAGCCGATGCTGTAGATATGGATCAAGCCGCCGACGCCGGTGACGATCAGCATCATCGTCACGCTCAACTGGTCGATCAGGAAACCGAAGGGCACGCTGAGAGTGCCCACCTGTATCCATGGGATGCCCAGATCGACCGCCGTCGCGCGTTGCGCCTC
>JAMCQN010000198.1 GCA_023382055.1 Chloroflexota bacterium | reverse complement strand
TCGGCGACGAAGATCTCGCCCGGGCCGATGGCCGCGCCGTGGTTCGCGAGGATGAATTGCAGGTTCATCGCCGTGGCGTAGCCCAGCCCGGCGGCGGTGCCATACACCACGCCGTCGCAGCGCTCATCGAACTCCGGCTCGTCGTAGATGAAGAAGCGCACGGCGACGAACACGATGAACGCCTGCACGCCGCCGATGATGAAAATCGCACCCAGCAGCGTGGTCAGCGCATCGCGATACAGCCAGTCGCGCACGTGGAAGAACTGATCGGTCAGCGGGATGCCCAGCGCGCTGGCCAGCGCCAGTCCGATGACGAATATGCGGGCCACATCCGTGACCGGCTCTGGCTGTACCGAGTCCAGCCGGTAGAACATGAACATCCACAGCAGGGCCGGGACGAGCGCCAGCGCCAGCCCGACCACCAGCAGCCATTGCCCTTCCAGCGCGGGTTTCAGGAAGTGGTCGATCGCCACGACGAGACTCACGAAGACCATCAGGGCGAGGAAGGCAATCAGGTCGGAGGCCAGCACGTTTTTGCGCTGGAAGGTGGCTTTGGGATGAAGACTGCCGCTTGCCTGCATGTTATCCATATAAGCTTCTGTTATATATCTATGGCAGGCCTGCATGCCTGCCCAGTCCCATGTATGCGTACGGGCAGGCCTGTGTGCCTGCCCCAACCTGCCCAGCGGGCGAACACACGGTTCGCCCCTACGTCCAACACTCATTGTACGGGCAGGCCTGTGTGCCTGCCCTATCGGGGCGAGTGCAAGACTCGCCCCTACTTGGATCGCTGCAGGGTGATATCCATGATGTAGGGATCGTCGGAGCCCTCCTCGATGGTGTATTCGCTCTCGACGATGGTCTTGTATCCCTTGGCGCCGACTATCCATGGCAGCGCGACGTTCGTGGGAACCTGCTCGTTCAACTCGAACTGGCCCTTGCTGTCGGTCTTGGCGAAGGCGAGCACGTCGTCGTCGGTGCCGTCCTTCAGCCAGGCCGAGGGATCGATGCCCTCTTTCAGCACCACGACCACTGCCGCGTTGATGGGTTTCTTGCTGCGCGAATCGGACACAACACCCTGCACGGTGACCGTGGTCTGGTCGGTCTTCGTGGTGGTCGTGACGTTAGTGCTGGTGATAGCGCCGACAGTGACTTTGCTGGTGGCCAGCAGCGTGTCGCCCACATAGAACTCCACGCCGTAATCGCCGTTTTCCAGCGCCGAGTCGTCCTTTTTATATAACGAGTAGGAATAGGTGTTCGCCTTGTCGGTCGCCTTCGGCGTGTCGCTGTCAGACAGCACTTGCTCGCCGTCGATCGACCAGATGATCGCCAGCTTGGTCTTCTTCGGGATGCAGTTGTAGTCGAAGGCGGCGGTGACCTTGGACGTGCCGTCGGGGTAACTATCGACGGCCTTGTCGATGGCGCCTGAATCATCGAGCGTGACCCAGTACACATCGCCGGCCTTCAGGGTGGCGCAGGCGGATGCCGGAGCTTTGACGCCGGCTGCGCGCAGACCGGATTCGCCGGCCAGCGCGCTCCCGCGCGGCGCAGAACCGGCAACCGCGCTCGAACAGGTGATGGCCAGCAGCGCGAACAGCGAACCCACCGTCATAATGACCGATCTCAGTTGCTTGTTCATCTTGTACTCCTATTTGATCGTCAGACTATTGACGAAAGCAGTAAATAGCGGGTCCACGTCCCCGATGGTGTCGGGCGCAGCCAGCATGGTCGCGATGACGGCGCGGTTATTCATCATGAAGATGTAGTCGGCGCCCTGAATGACGCGCGGAACCCCGCCGTTGAGCCCCGCCGCATCCACATAGGCAAATTGCTGCACCTGCACCTGCCGGTTATTCAGGATGGCGGGGCGGGTATCGATCAGCTTGTAGGCGGTGTAGGCGGTGGCGCGCTCGGCGGCCAGCATCGAACTGACAGTCCTGACATCCTGGCCCGCTTGCAGGGCCTTGCTGGCGACGATGAACTCCGCGCCGCTGCCCACTCTGTCGGCTACGTGCAGCGCCGCAGCCGGGTCCTTGACAATGCCATAGCCGGACGGATAGGCGCCGCCGATGGCGCCGTTGTTAAACGCGGTCACGCCGTTGACGACGCCGTTCCAGCCGATAGCGCCGATGAGCAGCAGCGCCGCGAACAATGCGACCACAACCCAGTTCGCCTGCCGGTCGCCGATGGTGGGGTCGCCGCCGGAAGCGTTGGGCTGGCTCGACAGCGCGCGATTCACGTCGCGGTTTACCAGCAGCGAAACCACAGCCGTCACGATGACAGCCAGGGCGCCCGCCAGCACCAGCCCTTTGATAGAAGGAAGCTCCGCCGGCGCGCCGACGCTGATGCCGCCGGTTTCGAGCTGCCCGCGCATAACGAAGAACAATCCGCTCAGGAGCACGGTGATGAGGAAACCCAGCGGCAGCCACCAGATCGGGTCGCGTTCCAGCTTGGCGTGCCCCAGGAAATAACCGATCACGCCGCCAAACGCCGCGTAGGCCAGCGCCAGTTCGGCGATGTAAACCTCGCTGCCGCCCAGGCCGCTGCCGCCGCTGTTAAGGATGAACTGCAGGTTGATGGCCGTGGCATATCCCAGCGCCGCGGCGGTGCAGTACACGACCCCGTCGGTGCGCTCGTCGAACTCGGCCTCGTCAAACATGAAGTAGCGCACGGTGGCGTAAATGATGAATGTCTCGATGGCGCCGATGAGCAGCGACCCGAAGATGGTCGAGAGCGGGTCGCGATACAGCCAATCCTGCACGCGGAAGACGCTGTTGGTCAGCGGGATGCCGAGCGCGCCCGCCAGCGCAAAACCGATGACGAACATGCGCCCCACATAACCGACCGGCTCAGGCTCGACGCGGTCCTGCACGTAAAAGAAGGTCAGCCACAACCCGGCTGGCACGACTGCCAGCACAACCCCGACACCCAGTAGAGCCAGGCCGCTGAGTTGGGGATTGAGCAGGCGATCCAGCGCGATGACTGCGGCGACGAACACGAGCAACACCACCACGGCGATAGCGGCGGAGCGCCATATACTCTTGCGATGGAAACTTGTCTTGGCGTAACGGTCCGGACTGGTTAAAGTAGGCTGCGTTGCCACGATTTACCTCCTGCTGTATGTCATTAAATGAAAAAGAGCACGGACTTACCTGACCTGATGCCGACGATTGGGCGAAGAATGACTGACAAGATATAGAATGCGCCGCGGCACATGACGCACCCTCTGCCCTCCTGCAAGGGAGTATACTCGTTCATACACGCCATCGCAAGGCGCTGAGGCGCGCCGACTAAAAAGTGATATGCTCCAGCCGCATGCGCACGACCGCTGGTATAACGATGCAACGCATCCCGGGGCGGGGAGCGCCGGCGTCCGCCTGGAGCAAACGCAGGGATTGGCTGGCGGCGGGTGGAGTCGCCCTGACGGCGCTGCTGGTGTACCTGCCGTTCCGCAGCCTGTCGCTGGACGACTTCGACTCGTTTAACTTCGCGCGTGCATTAAGTGAGTTCAACCCCGCCAGATTCCAGCCACATCCGCCCGGCTATGTGCTGTATGTCCTGCTGGGGCGCATCGCGCTGGCGCTGGCCGGCAACCCCACCCTGGCGCTGACGACGCTGAGCGCCATAGGCGCAGCGGTGGCCTGTGAGCTGCTGTACGCCACCGCGACGCTGCTGTTCGACCGCCGCAGCGCGCTGATCGCCGTCCTGCTCGTCATCGCGACGCCGCTGATGTGGCTGAACGCGGACAAGGCGCTCTCCGACGCGCCGGGGTTATGCGCACAGGCGCTGGGCGGCCTGCTGCTGGCGCTGGCATGGCGCCGCCCGACCGCAAGACGTCTCGCAATTGCGGCGGGTTGGGTGGGCGTGGCGGCGGGATTCCGCCCGCAGGCGGTGCTGGGGCTGGCGGCGGCCTGGCTGGTTGTGGCCCTGTGGACGCGCACGCCGCTGCGCGCCTGGGCGCTGGCCGTGCCGGCGGCGTTGGCCGGGGCGCTCACTTGGCTGCTGCCGACGCTGAGCGCATTCGGCTGGAATATCGCTGCGCTGAGCGGTTATATGACCGGCGCGACTGGCTTCGTAGCCGGTCAGGAGTCACTCTTTGCCACAACCCTGACCCTGCAATCGCTCGGCGCGCGCCTGGCGGCTGTCTGGGACTGGAGCAGCCAGGCGATATTCGGGCCGCTGCCCGCGCCGTTGCGGGCGATCCTGGCATTGGGCGCGCTGGCTGCCGCCATCCTGCCCTTCCTGACGCGCGCGCGGCAGACCGGGACCAAGCCTGTGGCGTGGGTGATTTGCGCGGCATGGCTGCTGCCGCAGGCCGTCCTGCAGGTGCTGTTCCTGAATCCCGAACTGACGCGTTATCTGCTGGCGTGCCTGTTCCCGGCCGCGCTGCTGATCGCGGCCGGGCTGGCGCAACTCGGCGCCGGCGCAGGCCGCGCGGCAACTCTACACCGCACTGCGCCCCCGGCTGTCGCGCTGGCGTTCTGCGCGCTGACGGGCGCGGCGGCGCTGCCGCTGGCGCAGACGCTGCACACCGTACCCGCGCCGCCCGACCAGCTCGCCGCTTACCTGGCCCGCCGGCTGCCGCGCGACGGCGCCTTTATCCTGGCGCGCCAGTCGTATAACGCGCTGGCATACGAGTTGCCCGGCTGGACGGTGCGCTTCGCCGATGCCTACGCGCCCGAGGCGCTGCCCCACTTGCTGGCCGACAGCCGGGCGACCTATATCGTCATCGCCGACCCGGAGGGGATTCAACCGGGCGAGGAATACGTGCAGATCGACTCGGTTCATTTCGCGCGCGACCCGCAGGTGCACGCCAAACACGCCTCGGTGGACGCGAATATCTACGGCCTGACGGCGGCATTGGGGCCTGCGGAATTCGCACTGCCGCCCGACGGCATCATCCGCACAGGAGCGCCGCAGGATGGCAAATACCTGTTGCAGGGCTGGTATCGCGTCGAGGACATCGGCGGAATCCCGGCGCGCTGGACGGGCAGCGCCGGCAGCGCCGCGTTGCGCGTCATGCTGCCGCAGCGCGATATCACGCTGACGCTGACGATCCTGTCGTATGTCCCCAACCAAGTCATCTCGCTGCGCTGCGACGACCAGTTGCTGCAACGCATGCCCGTATACCAGCAGTGGGCGCAGGTCAGCTTCCAACTGCCTGCCGAGTGCGCCCACGCCGACAGGCCGACGCGGCTGGATATCCAGCCCGCGCTGCGGCGCGCGCCGCCCGACGACGGCGGCAGCACTGACCGCCGCCCACTGGCGATCGCCGTCGCGCGGATTCAGATCAAATAGGGGTTGTGCTACAATAAAAACAGACCGGTCGGTATGTTTTTATCACCATGAGCACCCAGCAGCGCGCAGTTGTCACGCGCGACCAGTTATTGACGGCGGCGGAAGACTGTTTCGCCCGCAGCGGCTACGAC